>NZ_AP014635.1:3122476-3434724 GCF_001547935.1 Vibrio tritonius | reverse complement strand
CTTTTTTGATCCACGAAAAAATGTGAAAAGCGATTTAATAGCCAGCAGAAAGAAGGTAGAATACGCGTCCCAATTTTCCTTAGCTTTAACAGATTACCTGAGGTCGTTCATGCTTTATCACGAAACATTTGACGTCATTGTGGTTGGTGGCGGTCATGCAGGAACGGAAGCCGCTTTAGCCGCCGCTCGTACTGGCCAAAAAACTCTTCTGCTTACTCACAATATTGATACTTTAGGACAAATGTCATGCAATCCAGCCATTGGTGGGATTGGTAAAGGACATTTAGTTAAAGAGGTTGATGCTATGGGTGGTTTAATGGCTGAAGCCATTGATCATGCAGGTATTCAGTTTAGAACACTCAATGCTTCTAAAGGCCCAGCAGTTCGTGCTACTCGTGCACAAGCAGACCGTGCTCTGTATAAAGCGTATGTCCGCAATGCATTGGAAAATACTCCTAATTTAACTTTGTTCCAGCAACCTGCTGATGATCTGATTGTTGAAAATGATCAAGTCAAAGGTGTTGTAACAACAATGGGTCTTAAATTCCACGCTAAAGCGGTGGTGTTAACCGTAGGTACATTCCTCGGCGGTAAGATCCATATTGGCCTAGAAAACTATGCCGGTGGTCGCGCTGGTGATCCACCATCGATCGCATTAGCTCGTCGCTTACGAGAATTACCTTTCCGCGTTGATCGTCTAAAAACGGGTACTCCTCCGCGTATCGATGGCAATAGTGTCGATTTTTCTGTGCTTGAACAACAGCACGGTGACAATCCTGCGCCAGTCATGTCTTTCATGGGGCGTCGTGAACATCATCCACGTCAAATTCCGTGTTTCATCACTCACACCAATGAAAAAACGCATGATGTGATTCGTGCTAACCTTGATCGTAGCCCTATGTACGCAGGTGTGATTGAAGGGATTGGTCCGCGTTACTGTCCATCTATCGAAGATAAAGTAATGCGTTTTGCTGACAAGAACAGCCACCAAATCTTTATCGAGCCGGAAGGTCTAAATACGACTGAATTGTATCCAAATGGTATCTCCACCAGCTTACCGTTTGATGTTCAAGTGCAAATTGTTCGTTCAATGAAAGGTTTTGAGAATGCTCATATCGTTCGTCCTGGTTATGCGATTGAATATGATTTCTTTGATCCTCGCGATCTGAAACACACTTACGAAACCAAGCATATGAAAGGTTTGTTCTTCGCAGGTCAGATTAACGGTACAACAGGTTATGAAGAAGCGGCAGCTCAAGGCTTAATGGCCGGCCTAAACGCAAGTTTATTCAGTCAAGAAAAAGAAGGCTGGAGCCCGCGTCGTGATCAAGCCTACATGGGCGTATTGATCGATGATCTTTCTACTCTTGGCACCAAAGAACCTTACCGTATGTTCACATCACGTGCGGAATACCGTTTACTGCTTCGAGAGGATAATGCTGATCTTCGCTTGACTGCTCAAGCTCATGAGTTTGGTTTGATCAGTGAGGAACGTTGGGTTCGTTTCAACCAAAAATTGGAAAATATGGAGCTTGAGCGTCAACGTTTGAAATCCATTTGGGTTAATCCTAATACTCAAGGCATTGAGTCTTTAAACTCAATGTTGAAAACCCCGATTACTCGTGAAGCGAGTGGAGAAGATTTGCTGCGTCGTCCAGAAATGAACTACGACATGCTGACTTCACTCGATGCATTTGGCCCAGCGTTGGAAGATGCACAAGCATCAGAACAGGTTGAGATTCAAGTGAAATACGAAGGATATATTTCTCGTCAGCAAGATGAAATCGAGAAGTCGTTGCGTCACGAAAATACGAAATTGCCGATTGATTTGGATTATAAACAAGTGAAAGGTTTGTCTAATGAAGTCGTGTTGAAACTCAATGAAGCCAAACCTGAAAGTATTGGTGTTGCATCACGTATTTCAGGAATTACGCCAGCTGCGATCTCTATCTTGCTGGTGCACTTGAAAAAGAACGGTATGCTTAAGAAAGGGGAAGCTGCGTAATGACCCAGTTGCGAGTCAAACTAGATAGCTTGATTGCTCAGACTTCATTAGAGGTTTCTGAGCAACAACGAGAGCAATTGGTTGGTTATGTTGAGCTCCTCAATAAATGGAATAAAGCGTACAATTTGACCTCAGTACGAGATCCCATGGATATGTTGGTGAAACATATCCTTGATAGTATCGTAGTGAGTCCTTTTCTCGAGGGAAATCGATTCATTGATGTCGGCACTGGCCCTGGTTTACCGGGGATTCCACTTGCCATCATGAATCCAGACAAAGAATTTGTCCTGTTGGATAGTTTGGGGAAACGAATTCGTTTTATTAAACAAGTTATCCATGAACTGAAGATTGCCAATGTGACTCCAGTTCAAAGTCGTGTTGAAGAATATGAAGCGGGTAACGGTTTTGATGCTGTATTGAGTCGTGCGTTTGCCTCTATGGTAGATATGGTATCTTGGTGTCGCCATTTACCAAAACAGGAAAATGGGCTGTTCTTGGCTTTAAAAGGTCATGTCGCTCAAGACGAAATCGATCAGTTACCTGACTGGTGTTCTGTGAACTGTGTCAAATCTTTGGAAGTTCCTGAGTTGGAAGGTGAGCGTCATCTTGTAATCTTATCGCGCAAGGGATAACAACGAGGCACACCGTGGGTAAAATCGTAGCAATCGCCAACCAGAAAGGTGGTGTTGGTAAAACAACAACGTGTATTAACTTGGCTGCATCTATGGCTGCGACTAAACGTAAAGTGTTAGTCGTGGATTTGGATCCGCAAGGAAACGCAACCATGGCTAGCGGTGTCGACAAATATCAGGTCGACGCAACAGCGTATGAGCTTTTGGTTGAAGATGCGCCATTTGATGATGTGGTATGCCGTAAAACATCCGGTAACTACGATTTGATTGCTGCAAATGGTGATGTGACTGCCGCTGAAATCAAATTGATGGAAGTATTTGCGCGAGAAGTGCGTTTGAAAAATGCATTAGCATCAATAAGAGATAGCTATGATTATATCTTCATTGATTGCCCACCAGCTCTAAACTTGCTCACCATTAACGCAATGGCAGCTGCCGATTCTGTATTAGTGCCAATGCAATGCGAATATTTTGCCTTAGAAGGCTTAACAGCATTGATGGATACTATCAGTAAGCTTGCTGCGGTTGTGAATGAAAATCTCAAGATAGAGGGTCTGCTCAGAACCATGTATGACCCTCGTAACCGCCTAGCTAATGAAGTTTCTGATCAGCTGAAGAAGCATTTTGGTGACAAAGTGTATCGTACAGTGATCCCAAGAAATGTTCGTTTGGCTGAGGCCCCAAGTCATGGTAAACCTGCCATGTACTACGACAAGTATTCTGCTGGTGCAAAAGCGTATTTGGCGCTTGCTGGCGAGATGCTTCGTCGTGAAGAAGTTCCCGCATAATGATTTAACTTAAGGAATTCATCTACATGTCCACGTCTAAACGCGGTTTAGGAAAAGGGCTGGATGCTTTGTTGGCCACTAGCTCTATGGCTCGTGAAAAGCAACAAGTTGCATCCAATAGTCAGGCAATGTCATCTGATGCAGATCTCACCGACCTTGCTATTACAAGCTTAAAACCAGGTGTTTACCAACCCCGTAAAGACATGTCTCCTGAAGCTCTAGAAGAGCTATCAGCTTCAATACAATCTCAAGGCATCATCCAGCCAATCGTTGTTCGCCCTCTAAGTACTGGCGGCTATGAGATTATTGCTGGAGAACGTCGTTGGCGCGCTGCGCGTCATGCTGGCTTAAAACAGGTACCTTGTATTGTAAAACGCGTAGACGACAGAGCTGCTGTCGCTATGGCGCTAATTGAAAACATCCAACGCGAAGACCTTAATGCTATTGAGGAAGCTCAGGCATTAGAACGCTTACAAGATGAGTTTAAGTTAACCCACCAACAAGTTGCTGACGTGATAGGTAAATCGCGCACAACTGTCAGTAATTTACTGCGTTTGAATCAATTAGATGATCAGGTGAAACGTTTTGTTGAAACAAAACAATTAGAAATGGGTCATGCTCGAGCGTTATTGATGCTAGAAGGTGAACGTCAAGTAGAAATTGCTGAGCGTGTAGCCAAAAAACAACTTACAGTGCGTCAAACAGAGCAACTGGTTAAAAAGTGCTTATCAGGCGTATCTGACGAGAAAAACGTGGTAGAAGACCTAGAAATTCAACAAATATCACAAGATCTTAGCGAAAAACTAGGGGCAAAAGTTTCTATTGTTCGGTCGGCGAGTGGCAAGGCTAAATTAACAATAAGTCTTGATGAACCTCACAAATTAGAACAAGTGATTGCCAAGCTAGAACGCTAAATGAGATAATTGATCTAAATCAATTGTAAAAAACAACTTTTGAGTCGAAAAGTTGTAGAGTTACAAGCAAAACTGTAACTTTCTGTGGTATTTGCATTGCCAAACTTTATGGCGAATGTATAAAATTTTTTAATATGGTCTCAGATTTTGTGTTGTTGAGTCTGAGATTATTATGTGAGGTAAGAATACATGGTAGCTGCGTTAGCTAGACCAGGACGAGAGCTCGCAAAGCAATTGTTATTGATCCAGTTCTGCGCGGTTATTATTTTAGCAACGGGAATGGCTGTTGTGGTTAATGCTGAATGGGGACTTTCTGCGCTAATAGGCGGGGGCATTTTTGTCATCGCTAATGCTGTATTCGCGCTATGTGCTTTTATGTTTGGGGGGGCTCGGGCTGCTAAACGCATCACCGCTTCTTTCTACACAGGCGAAGCATTGAAAATTCTCATTACCATTGCACTCTTTTCTGTGGCTTACATGTATGTCCAGGTGGAACTTGTTCCTCTGAAACTGGCCTATTTACTGGCTCTAGGTATCAATATCTGTGCGCCAGTACTATTTATTAACAACAAAAAAATAGGATGAGTTATGGCTGCGCCAGGTGAAGCGCTTACACCTTCCGGTTATATCGATCACCATTTGTCAAACCTTTCATTAGCTCGTATTTCTGAGCACTTTGATTTGGGCTGGCATATTAGTGAAACGAGTTTCTGGAACGTTCATATCGATAGCCTGTTTTTTTCTTTGTTTACTGGATTGATTTTCCTTTGGATTTTCCGTTCAGTCGCGAAGAAAGCAACAGTAGGTGTACCAGGCAAGCTACAGTGTTTTGTGGAAATTTTGGTGGAATTTGTCGATCAGAACGTCAAAGACACCTTTCATGGCCGCAATCCGCTTATAGCACCGCTGGCACTGACTATCTTTTGTTGGGTATTGCTAATGAATATCATGGACCTTGTGCCCATCGATTTCTTGCCTTATCCAGCACAACATTGGCTTGGAGTTCCTTACTTGAAGGTAGTTCCGTCGGCTGATGTAAATATCACCATGGCTATGGCTCTAGGCGTTTTCGCTCTGATGATTTTCTACAGCATCAAAGTGAAGGGTCTAGGTGGGTTCGTGAAAGAATTGGCTTTACATCCATTCAATCACCCAATCATGATTCCGTTTAACCTACTTATTGAAGTGGTGTCGCTACTGGCTAAACCGCTTTCGCTAGGTATGCGTCTATTCGGTAACATGTTTGCTGGTGAGGTTGTATTTATTCTAATCGCGGCAATGCTACCTTGGTGGTTACAATGGATGGGTTCACTACCGTGGGCTATTTTCCATATTCTGGTAATTTTGATTCAGGCATTCGTGTTCATGATGTTGACTATCGTCTATCTATCTATGGCTCACGAAGACCAAGATCATTGATTTTTTATTCTGATTTTTAAGCTTTTATTGGGCACTTTAGCCAACAATTATTATTGGAGATAGTAATGGAAACTTTACTGAGCTTTTCTGCAATCGCCGTGGGTATTATCGTCGGTCTTGCTTCTCTAGGTACAGCGATTGGTTTCGCTCTTCTAGGCGGTAAATTCCTCGAAGGCGCAGCTCGCCAACCTGAAATGGCTCCTATGCTGCAAGTTAAGATGTTCATCATCGCAGGTCTGCTCGATGCGGTTCCAATGATCGGTATCGTTATCGCACTTCTATTCACTTTCGCTAACCCATTTGTTGGTCAACTAGGTTAATTCTCGATTTCAGTGACAAAACTCGCAGGAGTTTTGTCTTTGATTAATTAACACAAGTCTGTCCATATAGGGGGTAGCTGTTGTGAATATGAACGCAACTCTGTTAGGTCAAGCTATCGCATTTGCTCTATTTGTTTGGTTCTGCATGAAGTACGTGTGGCCGCCAATCATCAAAGCGATTGAAGAACGTCAGCAAAAAATCGCTGATGGTCTTCAAGCCGCTGAGCGTGCAAAAAAAGACTTGGATCTAGCACAAGTTAACGCTTCCGAACAATTGAAAGAAGCGAAGCGCACAGCAACTGAGGTCATCGAGCAAGCAAACAAGCGCAAAGCTCTAATTTTGGATGAAGCTCGTGAGCAGGCTTTGGCTGAACGCCAGAAGATCCTGACACAAGCAGAAGCTGAAATTGAAGCTGAACGCAACCGTGCTCGCGATGAACTGCGCAAACAAGTTGCAACTCTGGCTATTGCTGGTGCGGAGAAAATCTTAGAGCGTTCAATCGATAAAGATGCGCACAAAGATATTCTTGACAACATAACTGCAAAACTTTAACGCAGGGGGCGCTTGATGTCTGATTTGACTACTATTGCACGCCCCTATGCTAAAGCAGCATTTGATTTTGCGGTTGAGAGCCAACAATTGGAACAATGGTCCGAAATGTTGGTATTCGCTGCTGAAGTCGCAAATAACGAGCAAATTCATGAACTGATTACCAGTTCTCTGTCTGCTGAGCAATTAGCAGAGATTTTTATCGGTGTTTGTGGCGAACAGTTTGATGAACATGGTCAGAATCTAATTAAGGTTATGGCTGAGAATGGTCGCTTACGTGCTATTCCTGATGTTTGTGCTGAATTTCATGTCTTGAAAAAAGATTATGAATCGAAGGTGGATGTAGAAGTGATTTCTGCCACTGAACTTTCTGAACAGCAAAAAACAGACATTATCAACAAACTAGAGCAGCGTCTCGAGCGCAAAGTCCTGCTGAATTGCAGTATAGATGAGACCCTACTAGCTGGGGTTGTAATTCGAGCCGGAGACCTAGTCATCGATAACTCAGCTCGTGGTCGTTTAGACCGCCTGAGCGATGCATTGCAGTCTTGATGGGGATTGGAGCATGCAACTTAATTCCACGGAAATTAGCGATCTAATTAAACAGCGTATTGAGAAATTCAACGTTGTTAGTGAAGCTCGCAACGAAGGTACTATCGTTTCGGTAAGCGATGGTATTATCCGCATTCACGGCCTAGCGGACGTGATGCAGGGTGAAATGATTGAATTACCGGGTGGCCGTTATGCACTAGCACTTAACCTTGAGCGTGACTCGGTTGGTGCGGTTGTAATGGGCCCCTATGCTGACCTTAAGGAAGGCACAAAAGTAACTGGTACTGGTCGTATTCTTGAAGTACCAGTTGGTCCTGAACTACTTGGTCGTGTGGTTAACACTCTGGGTGAACCTATCGATGGTAAAGGTCCAATCAATGCAACATTAACTTCTCCTGTAGAAGTAATCGCACCTGGCGTTATTGATCGTCAATCGGTTGATCAACCAGTTCAAACTGGTTACAAATCGGTAGACTCGATGATCCCAATCGGTCGTGGTCAGCGTGAGTTGATCATCGGTGACCGCCAAACTGGTAAAACAGCAATGGCGATCGATGCGATCATCAACCAGAAAGATTCTGGAATCTATTCTATTTACGTTGCTATCGGTCAGAAAGCATCAACAATTGCAAACGTTGTTCGTAAATTGGAAGAGCACGGCGCATTAGCAAACACTATCGTGGTTGTAGCATCGGCTTCTGAATCTGCAGCATTGCAATACCTAGCGCCATACGCTGGTTGTGCAATGGGTGAATACTTCCGTGATCGCGGTGAAGATGCATTGATTGTTTATGATGACCTATCTAAACAAGCTGTAGCTTATCGTCAAATCTCTCTACTTCTTCGTCGCCCACCAGGCCGCGAAGCATTCCCTGGTGATGTTTTCTACCTTCACTCTCGTCTACTAGAGCGTGCAGCTCGTGTTAACGCGGATTATGTAGAGCATTTCACTAAAGGTGAAGTGAAAGGTAAAACGGGTTCTTTGACTGCACTACCGATTATCGAAACCCAAGCGGGCGACGTATCGGCGTTCGTACCTACGAACGTAATTTCGATTACTGATGGTCAGATTTTCCTACAAACAGAACTGTTCAACGCAGGTGTTCGTCCGGCTGTTGACCCAGGTATCTCTGTTTCTCGTGTTGGTGGTTCTGCTCAGACAAAAATCATTAAGAAATTGTCTGGTGGTATCCGTACCGCGCTAGCTCAATACCGTGAACTTGCGGCTTTCGCACAGTTCTCATCTGACCTTGATGAAGCAACTAAGAAACAGCTAAATCATGGCCAGAAAGTAACTGAGCTAATGAAGCAAAAACAATACGCGCCAATGTCTATTTTTGACCAAGCGATTGTTATCTTTGCTGCTGAGCGTGGTTACCTAGCGGATGTAGAACTGAATAAAGTTCTAGATTTTGAAGCCGCATTACTATCGTTCTCTCGTGCTCAATATGCTGATCTAGCATTAGAAATCGACAAGACTGGTGCTTACAACAACGATATCGAAGACAAGTTGAACAAACTTGTTGAAGAGTTCAAAGCAACCCAATCTTGGTAATTCAGTCGGTGGCTTTTATGCCACCAACTAATGGAGAGTAACGATGGCCGGCGCAAAAGAGATACGTAGTAAAATCGGTAGTGTTAAAAGCACTCAGAAAATTACTAAAGCGATGGAAATGGTAGCCGCTTCAAAAATGCGTCGCTCGCAAGAGTCGATGCAGGCTTCCCGCCCATATGCGCAAACGATGCGTAAAGTGATCGGTCATGTCGCTAACGCTAATCTAGAGTACCGTCATCCGTATCTAGAAGAGCGTGAAGCGAAGCGCGTTGGTTATATTATTGTTTCTACTGACCGTGGTTTATGTGGTGGTTTGAACATTAACCTGTTCAAAAATGCATTACTTGACATGAATGAGTGGAAAGCAAAAGGTGCTGAAATTGATTTGGCCATTATTGGTTCTAAAGCAACAGCATTCTTTAATCACACTGGAGCTAAAGTATCAGCTCAAGTTTCAGGTCTTGGTGATTCACCAAGCCTAGAGAGCCTAATTGGTTCTGTTGGTGTGATGCTGAAAAAATATGACAACGGTGAATTGGATCGCCTGTATGTCGTGTTCAATGAATTTGTGAACACGATGGTACAACAACCAAAGATCGATCAATTGCTGCCTCTGCCTAAATCAGACAGCGACGAAATGCAGCGTGATCATTCTTGGGATTACCTATATGAGCCAGAGCCAAAACCTCTGCTCGATGCGCTATTGCTGCGCTATGTAGAATCTCAAGTGTATCAGGGTGTGGTGGAAAACCTTGCTTGTGAACAAGCGGCCCGAATGGTTGCGATGAAAGCTGCAACAGATAATGCATCTAACCTGATTGATGAATTGGAACTGGTTTATAACAAGGCGCGTCAAGCGGCTATTACCCAGGAACTTTCAGAAATCGTTGGTGGTGCAGCTGCGGTTTAAGCTTAGGTAAATTAACAGTTTAGAGGATTAACGATGGCTACAGGTAAGATCGTACAGATCATCGGCGCAGTAGTCGACGTGGAGTTCCCACAGAGCGAAGTACCTAGTGTTTACGATGCTCTTAACGTTGTTGAAGCGACAGGACGTCTAGTTCTTGAAGTGCAACAGCAACTTGGCGGTGGCGTTGTGCGCGCAATCGTAATGGGTAGCTCGGATGGTTTACGTCGCGGAATGACAGTAGAAAATACTGGCGCTCCAATTTCAGTGCCAGTAGGTACTAAGACCCTAGGTCGTATCATGAACGTTCTTGGTGACGCGATTGATGAGCGTGGTGATATTGGTTCTGAAACTCAGTACTCAATTCACCGCGAAGCACCAAGCTACGAAGAGCAGTCGAACGCGACTGAACTTCTAGAAACTGGTGTAAAAGTTATCGACTTGATTTGCCCATTCGCTAAGGGTGGTAAAATCGGTCTGTTTGGTGGTGCAGGTGTTGGTAAGACCGTTAACATGATGGAGCTTATCAACAACATCGCACTGAAACACTCGGGCCTATCTGTATTTGCTGGTGTTGGTGAGCGTACTCGTGAGGGTAATGACTTCTACCACGAAATGCAGGAAGCTGGCGTTGTGAACCTAGAAAAACCTGAAGAATCTAAGGTAGCGATGGTTTACGGTCAGATGAACGAGCCACCAGGCAACCGTCTTCGTGTTGCGCTTACTGGCTTGACTATGGCAGAGCGTTTCCGTGATGAAGGTCGTGACGTACTATTGTTCATCGATAACATCTACCGTTACACCTTGGCAGGGACAGAAGTATCTGCACTGCTAGGTCGTATGCCTTCAGCTGTAGGTTACCAACCAACACTAGCTGAAGAGATGGGTGTTCTTCAAGAACGTATCACATCGACTAGAACAGGTTCTATCACATCTGTACAGGCGGTATACGTACCTGCGGATGACTTGACTGACCCTTCACCGGCAACAACGTTTGCTCACTTGGATGCAACAGTGGTACTTAACCGTAACATCGCATCTATGGGTCTGTACCCAGCAATCGACCCGTTGGATTCAACTTCTCGTCAGTTGGACCCATTGGTTGTTGGTCAAGAGCACTACGACATTGCTCGTGGCGTTCAGCAGACACTGCAACGTTATAAAGAGCTAAAAGACATCATCGCGATTCTTGGTATGGATGAATTGTCAGAAGACGACAAGCAAGTGGTAGCACGTGCTCGTAAAATCGAACGTTTCTTGACTCAACCATATCACGTAGCAGAAGTATTCACTGGCGACCCTGGTATTTATGTACCACTTAAAGACACTCTAAGTGGCTTTAAAGGCCTGCTAAATGGTGATTACGATGATATCCCTGAGCAAGCCTTCATGTACTGCGGCACGATTGAAGATGCTGTAGCGAAAGCGAAGAAAATGTAAGGCTAATTAGGAGGCGTTATGGCAGCAATAACCTTTCACTTGGATGTTGTTAGTGCTGAGAAGAAAATCTTCTCTGGCCTAGTTGAAACATTTCAGGTGACCGGTAGCGAAGGTGAACTTGGTATTTTCCATGGTCACACACCGCTGCTGACCGCTATCAAGCCTGGTATGGTGCGCATTGTTAAACTCCATGGCCACGAAGAAATCATTTATGTTTCTGGTGGTATTGTAGAAGTTCAGCCTGGTTCAGCAACTGTGCTGGCTGATACTGCAATCCGTGGGGAAGACCTTGATGCAGCTAAGGCAGAAGAAGCCAAACAACGTGCTGAGGAACACATTAAGAATCAGCATGGTGACATGGACTTCGCTCAAGCGGCCAGTGAACTGGCTAAAGCCATGGCTCAGCTACGAGTAATCGAACTGACCAAAAAACGTCGTTAATTTTTAATTAATAGCGTTTGATATCTAAAAGGCGACTTTCGAGTCGCCTTTTTGTTTATTTTTTAATAAAAACTAACGACAAAAAATTAACTCTTCATCAATCAGTCGTTAGAATGTCTGTCATTCCTTATTTTAAAAACGTCATAGGTAACTCATGAAATTCAGTGCAGTGATTCTTGCCGCAGGTAAAGGCACACGGATGCATTCTGCTTTGCCAAAAGTACTTCATACTTTGGCTGGTAAACCAATGGTTAAACATGTCATCGATACATGTAGCGGTCTTGGAGTGCAAAACATTCACCTAGTGTATGGTCACGGCGGTGATTTGATGCAAAAAACATTGGCAGAAGAATCTGTTAATTGGGTTTTGCAAGCGGAACAATTGGGGACGGGTCATGCAGTCAACCAAGCTGCGCCTCATTTTACCGATGACGAGAAAGTTCTGATTTTGTACGGAGACGTTCCGTTGATTTCAGAAGAAACCTTAGAACGCATGCTCGATGGACAACCAGAAGGTGGTATTGGGCTTTTAACTGTCGTAATGGATAACCCAACAGGTTATGGTCGTATTGTTCGTGAGAACAATTCCGTTGTTGCTATCGTTGAGCAAAAAGATGCAACGGAAGAGCAAAAAGCGATTCAAGAAATTAACACCGGGGTGATGGTTGCTGATGGCCGAGATTTGAAACGTTGGTTGTCTGGCCTAACTAATGATAATGCTCAAGGTGAATACTACTTAACCGATATTATCGCAGCTGCACACCAAGAAGGTCGTTTAATTCAATCTATTCATCCTGTGCAAGACAGTGAAGTTGAAGGTGTTAATGACCGCGTACAACTGGCTAAATTGGAACGTATTTTCCAACAAGAACAGGCTCATAAGTTGCTTGTTCAAGGCGTGATGCTACGTGATCCATCTCGTTTTGATTTACGAGGCGAGTTGCAGTGCGGTAAAGATGTAGAGATCGATGTGAACGTGATCATCGAAGGTAAAGTGACCATTGGTGATAACGTTGTGATCGGTGCCGGTTCCGTTCTGACTGACTGTGAGATTGATGACAACACGATTATTCGCCCATACAGCGTGATTGAAAACGCAACGGTTGGCGAAAATTGTACTGTAGGTCCATTCTCCCGTCTTCGTCCTGGTGCGGATCTACGTAATGATTCACATGTGGGCAATTTTGTTGAAGTTAAAAATGCCCGACTAGGTGAAGGTTCTAAAGCTAATCACCTCACCTATGTTGGTGACGCAGAAATTGGTCAGCGTGTAAATCTTGGTGCCGGTGTGATTACTTGTAACTATGACGGTGCGAATAAACATAAGACAATTATCGGTGATGATGTCTTTGTTGGTTCAGACACTCAGTTGGTGGCTCCGGTTAATGTTGCTAATGGCGTTACTATCGGTGCTGGTACTACGGTCACTAAAGATATCACCAATGAAAGTGAGTTAGTGATTACTCGCGCTAAAGAGCGCCGTATCTCTGGTTGGGTACGCCCAACTAAGAAAAAGTAGTTCCGATATACTGTAGAAATTATAGAGCCGCAATTCAAATTGCGGCTCTTTTTATTTTTACGGTTTTTCGAAAATCGTAGCAATACCTTGCCCAAAGCCTATACACATAGTGGCGAGACCATATTTTGCCGACTGTTGTTCCATAGTATTGATAAGTGTCGTACATATTCTTGCCCCGGAGCATCCAAGAGGATGACCTAATGCGATCGCACCGCCATGGGGATTAATGTCTATCATTCTTTCTGTCAGGTTGAGATTTTTAATGCATGCTAATGATTGTGCGGCAAATGCCTCATTGAGTTCGATGCATTGGATATGGTCTAGAGTTAACTTCGCTCGAATTAATGCTTTATTTGTTGCTGGTACTGGACCTAAGCCCATTTGTGCAGGTTCACATCCTGCAACTGCCATTGAGCGGATATAAGCTCGAATTGGTAAGCCAAGTTCTAAGGCTGTAGCTTCATAAGCTAGTAGTAATATTGCCGCTCCGTCAGCTATGGCTGAGGAACTTCCTGCGGTTACTGTTCCGTGTAATGGGTCAAATGCCGGCGTGAGGTTCCTCAATGCTTCTAGTGAAGGGTTATGGCGTATCACTTCATCTTCATCAATTAATCTCAGTGAACCATCGTCAGCGTGGCCTATTGTTGGGCAGATTTCCCGTTGAAACAGACCTGTTTTTGCCGCATGGCTTGCTTTGATATGGGATTGATAAGCAAAGCTGTCTTGTTCTTCCCTTGTAATTTGATAGGTTTGAGCCAATGCCTCCGCTGTAATACCCATCATTCCTGATGCCTTTGCGGCGTATTTGCTGAGTTGAGGATGAATATCGATACCATGAGTCATAGGAATATGCCCCATATGTTCAACTCCACCGGCTAAACAAATATCCGCGTCCCCAACCATGATGGCGCGAGATGCATCATGAACGGCTTGCATCGATGAACCGCACAGTCGATTAACAGTGACAGCTCCTATTGAAGTGGGCAATCCTGCGAGTAATGCTGAATTTCTCGCGACATTAAATCCTTGTTCTAATGTTTGTTGAACACAGCCCCAATAAATATCTTCGATCAAGCTGGGATCAAGTTGTGGATAGTTTGTTAGGATCTTTTGCATTAGGTGTGCAGAAAGATCCTCTGCACGTTGATGGCGAAAGGATCCGTGCTTAGAGCGGCCCATAGGTGTTCGTAGACAATCAATAACGACGACTCGTCTCATGACTCGGCTCCTTTATGGCAGCTATTTACAGATGTTTTAGGTAAACGGCTTTGATATTGACTGGAATAGAAGGTGTTATGGTTGTTTATCATGGTAATGAGTAGTGGTGGAGCCTGATAGATGGGGCCTAGATGTTTATATTTTTCTAATTTATCGAAATATGTCTGCATACCTAGTTGATCGAGGTAGCGACATACCCCGCCACGAAAAGCAGGAAAACCTAACCCATAAACAAGTGCCATATCGGCCTCTGCAGCAGAGGACACGATCCCTTGCTCTAAACAAAGTAGCACCTCATTGATCATGGGTATCATCATTCGGTCTATCAGTTCTTCGTTTGAATCGTTTAATACAGGCGAAGAATTTATTTCCTTAACTAAGGTAAGTACTTGCTCACTCGCTGACTTGGTTTTTTGCTGTTGCTTAGAATAATCGTAGAAACCGCTGCGACTCTTTTGTCCATATAAGCCTAGGTTGTACAGTTCGGTAACGATGTCTTTTGTTACTTTGGTCGCTCGCTCTGGATAGCTGTTATCCATGACTTGCTGTGCGTGATGAGCCGTATCAAGTCCAACGACATCCAATAAATAAGCAGGCCCCATTGGCCATCCAAATTGCTGTTCCATCACTTGATCTATTCGAGAGAAGTCGGCGCCATCTTGAACTAATAGGCGAAAAGCAGTGAGGTAGGGAAATAAGACCCGATTAACAAAGAAACCGGGGCAGTCATTGACGACAACTGGCGACTTGCCCATTTTTAATGAGAGGAACACGACTTGAGCAATAGTCTCTTCAGATGTTTTTTTGCCTCGAATGATTTCCACCAAAGGCATGCGATGAACTGGATTAAAGAAATGCATGCCACAAAACCGTTCTGGTTTTGTTAATGATTGAGCTAACACATTGATAGGAATGGTGGAAGTATTCGAAGCGATAATGGTGTTTTCAGATACTACTTGTTCTATTTCAGCAAGTACCGAGCCTTTAACTTTAGGATTTTCTATAACAGCTTCTATGACTATTGGCACAGATTCTAGTTCTGCATAGTGAAGCGTTGGCGTAATCCTATTGAGTACTTGTGCTTGTTCTTGAGTATCTATTTTCCCTTTTTCGAGTTGCTTACTCAGTAAATTGGCAGCTTCAGATAAGCCAAGGTCTAAAGCGGTTTGTTGGATATCTTTAACCACAACAGCCATGTTTTTAGCAGCTGCTTGGTAAGCTATACCTCCTCCCATAATGCCCGCACCGATGACACCAACTGATGAGAAAGAACTTAGCGTTAGCTGCACGGCTTGTTTGGCTGAAGATTTAAGTTGTTGGTCATTTAAGAATAAACCAATTAAAGCATGAGCTTGTTGTGATTGTGCCAATTCAATAAAGTGTTTTCTTTCGACATCCAAAGCCTGCTCTCTCTTCATCATAGCGGCTTCACTTATTGTGTTTACAGCAGCTAAAGGAGCTGGATAGTGTTTGCCGGATAGATTCTTAATGATGGATTTAGCGACTTGGAAGCAAAGCTTTTGCTCTGCTTGGGGGAGTTTTAACGGTTGAGTTTTATTTGTTCTTCTGGTTTTCCAGTCAAGCTTACCTTGGATGGCTGACTGTAATGTGTCTAGAGCGCTATTGACTAATATGTCCTGTTCTACAATGGCATCGATTATTCCGAGTTTTAAGGCTTGTTCTGCGGTGTAAGCTTTGCCTTTGGTTATGGCTTCCATTGCTGAATCTGCACCAATCAATCTTGGTAGCCGAACTGTTCCGCCAAAGCCGGGAATGATACCCAGCTTAGTTTCTGGTAATCCAATGCTGGTGGTTGTGCTAGCAATCCGAAAGTCGGTAGCAAGTACACACTCACATCCCCCGCCAAGAACATGTCCGGTTAAGGCGGATACCGTTGGTACTGGCAAATCCTCTAGCCGATTGAATATATGATTAGCGTATTTGAGCCAATAAGTAAGTTCACTTGTCGGACGGGTAAATAGAGTCAAAAATTGGGTAATATCTGCACCAACAATAAATGTTGATTTATTGGTAGTGAGTATAAGCCCGGCTAATCCCTGATATTGATAAAGTTTATCTAGGGCTTTATCAAGGTGTTGCAGGGTTTCTAGATCAAGTTTATTCACTGAACTAGACGAGGAAAAACAAAGTTCAACAATATGCTTTGTTCGTTCTTGTAAGAAAAGGGTGCTGGATTGGTAGATCATTGTGTTCTCCGCATCAGACAATAAAAGTGAACTCTGTTTTTTTGATTGTGTTATTAATTCAGTGTGTATGTGAGTGAGTACTTTCTCAATACACATATAAACATTTTTTTAACATTTGCGATTTGTCATTCGAATCATTACACGTGTTAAACTGTTTCACTTAAAAGGGTTACCAATAAAAAATTTGCAAGCATCATGAATATTCAGCCTTATCTCATTCCTTTAGCAGCCGTTCAGTTTGAAGAAGAGATTAAAAAAAGCACCTTTATTACCTATCTAGCGCATACGCCTTCTATTGAAGATGCGAAGGCTTTTGTTGATTCCATTAAGCAGAAACACTCTGATGCTCGACATAATTGCTGGGGATTTGTTGCTGGAAGACCACAAGATTCGATGAAATGGGGATTTAGTGATGATGGAGAGCCATCAGGAACGGCTGGAAAACCCATTTTGGCTCAGTTAGCTGGCTCAAATGTTGGTGAAATAACTGCCGTTGTGACTCGATATTACGGTGGTATACAGTTAGGCACTGGAGGACTTGTTAAGGCTTACGGTGGTGGAGTGCAACAAGCACTTAAGTTGCTTCAAACAATTGAGAAAAAAATCACAATTAAGTTAAACCTAACGTTAGACTACGCATTAGTTCCATTAACTCAATCGATTATGGCTCAGTTCCAAGCAATTGAAGTAGAAGCTGACTATAGTGAAAAAGTAGCATTTGTTATTGAATTGGAATGCTTACAAGTTGAGGCTTTTACTCAGACCATTATTAACAAAAGTGGAGCAAAGGTCATCGTCGCTCATAATGATAACGTATAGGAAGTCACAAGCTTAGCTTGGTTATTTCTAGCAATGCAATTTCGTTCAATTATCCGAATTGTCGGACTGCTTCTCGCTTTGTTCAGCATTTCTATGCTGGCTCCTGCATTGGTTGCTCTAATCTATCGTGATGGGGCAGGGGTTCCCTTTGTTTCAACATTTTTTACTTTGCTATTTATTGGTTTTGCCGCTTGGTTTCCACATCGTCATTACAGGCAGGAGCTAAAAGCTCGTGATGGCTTTTTAATAGTGGTTCTTTTTTGGACTGTAATCGGTAGTGCAGGAGCCATGCCTTTCTGGTTGTCAGAACATCCTCAAATATCAGTAACTAATGCATTTTTTGAATCTTTTTCTGCTCTAACTACGACAGGTGCAACCGTTATTGTGGGGCTTGATTCGTTACCCAAAGCAATTCTATTTTACCGCCAATTTCTACAATGGTTTGGTGGAATGGGAATCATTGTTCTTGCTGTCGCTATTTTGCCAGTACTTGGTATTGGTGGGATGCAGCTTTACCGAGCTGAAATCCCGGGACCTGTTAAGGATAATAAAGTAACGCCTAGAATTGCCGAGACTGCAAAAGCATTATGGTATATCTACCTTAGCCTAACAATTGCGTGCGCTGGAGCTTATTGGTTAGCTGGAATGACGCTGTTTGATGCTATTTGTCATAGCTTCTCAACAATAGCAATAGGGGGTTTTTCTACTCATGATGCGAGTATGGGCTATTTTCATAGTCATGTGATTAACCTGATCACTGTCGTCTTTCTTCTTATTTCTGCCTGTAATTTCACCTTACATTATGCCGCTTTTGCTACGGGGTCAGTAAACTTGAAGTTTTATTGGCACGATAGAGAGTTCCGAGCATTTCTTTTTATTCAGGCATTACTTTTTTTCGTGTGTTTTGCTGTGCTGATTGCTCATCAGTCTCAGGGCTCTTTTTACGATATGATGAACCAAGCACTGTTTCAGACAGTATCTATCTCTACTACAGCGGGATTTACCACGACAGGATTCTCTGAGTGGCCATTATTTCTTCCAGTTCTACTTCTTTTTTCTTCCTTTATTGGGGGATGTGCTGGGTCTACTGGCGGGGGAATGAAGGTCATTCGCATATTATTATTAACTGTGCAGGGGGCTCGTGAAATCAAACGACTGATACACCCGAGAGCTATATACCCCATAAAGCTTGGTGGCGTTGCGCTTTCACAAAGAGTTGTTGATGCTGTTTGGGGTTTCTTTGCCACGTATACCCTAGTATTTGTTGTTTGTATGCTGGCGCTAATAGCTACGGGTATGGAAGAGTTAAGCGCTTTTTCTGCTGTTGCCGCTACTTTAAATAATCTTGGACCCGGACTTGGCGAAGTTGCTGTTCACTTTGCAAACGTTAATGATACGGCCAAATGGATTCTTATTGTTTCAATGCTCTTTGGTCGTTTAGAGATATTTACTTTACTAATTTTGTTTACGCCAACATTTTGGCGTAGTTAAGGGCTTTACGTTGAAAACACTCTATCTATATTCTACCCGTGAAGGGCAAACAGAAAAAATCATTCATCAAATAGCTAGGGAACAAAATGAATCAGACTGTGAGTTTATCGATTTACACACAGACCCTCAGCTCGAACTTAGTCAATATAGCAAGGTTCTGATTGGAGCATCTATTCGTTATGGACATTTGAATAAAAAGCTATACCAGTTTATTGAAGGTCACGCGGAGCAGCTTAATAACAGTAATGCTGCATTCTTTTGCGTTAATCTAACCGCTCGTAAAGAAGAGCAGGGTAAAGATACACCCGAAGGTAGTGCATACATTCGTACTTTTTTAAAAAAGTCGGTTTGGCAACCTCGTTTGATCGGTGTATTCGCCGGAGCGCTGCTTTATCCTCGTTATGGTTGGTTCGATAAAAAAATGATTCAGCTAATAATGAAGCTGACTGGTGGAGAGACAGATACCACTAAAGAAATCGAATATACAAACTGGGAAAAAGTGAGTTTATTTGCTCAGCAGTTACAAAAAATAGAAAAAATTTAGTGTTTTTTGGTGATTTAGATGGCTTTTTAAGCAGTAAATGAAAAAAATCAAAAAACTCTTAAAAAAGGGTTGCCATTTTTTATAGCGCTCCTATAATGCGCCCTCACTGACACGGCATACGCCACAAGGCTTCAGCGGTATCAGTAAGAGGATAAGAAGCTCGAATGAGAAAGTTGAAAAAAGTGTTTGACACTGACAACGAAATCGCTAGAATGCACCTCCGCTTTGAGAGAAAAGTTCTTGAAAAGCAAAGCTCTTTAACAATTTAAACCTATCAATCTGTGTGGGCACTCGTTGATGATAATCATAGCTTCTTAGGAAGCACAATGGTTTCAATGAACTGAGTGACCAATTAAGACTTCGGTCTTAGCACAGTCAATTCATTTCAACTTCGGTTGAAATATCAGTATTCATTGAGCCGAAAAAACTTTTAATTGAAGAGTTTGATCATGGCTCAGATTGAACGCTGGCGGCAGGCCTAACACATGCAAGTCGAGCGGCAGCGACATAAACAAACCTTCGGGGGCGCTTATGGGCGGCGAGCGGCGGACGGGTGAGTAATGCCTGGGAAATTGCCCTGATGTGGGGGATAACCATTGGAAACGATGGCTAATACCGCATAATAGCTTCGGCTTAAAGAGGGGGACCTTCGGGCCTCTCGCGTCAGGATATGCCCAGGTGGGATTAGCTAGTTGGTGAGGTAAGGGCTCACCAAGGCGACGATCCCTAGCTGGTCTGAGAGGATGATCAGCCACACTGGAACTGAGACACGGTCCAGACTCCTACGGGAGGCAGCAGTGGGGAATATTGCACAATGGGCGCAAGCCTGATGCAGCCATGCCGCGTGTATGAAGAAGGCCTTCGGGTTGTAAAGTACTTTCAGCAGTGAGGAAGGCGGATGTGTTAATAGCGCATTCGTTTGACGTTAGCTGCAGAAGAAGCACCGGCTAACTCCGTGCCAGCAGCCGCGGTAATACGGAGGGTGCGAGCGTTAATCGGAATTACTGGGCGTAAAGCGCATGCAGGTGGTCTGTTAAGTCAGATGTGAAAGCCCGGGGCTTAACCTCGGAATAGCATTTGAAACTGGCAGGCTAGAGTACTGTAGAGGGGGGTAGAATTTCAGGTGTAGCGGTGAAATGCGTAGAGATCTGAAGGAATACCGGTGGCGAAGGCGGCCCCCTGGACAGATACTGACACTCAGATGCGAAAGCGTGGGGAGCAAACAGGATTAGATACCCTGGTAGTCCACGCCGTAAACGATGTCTACTTGGAGGTTGTGGCCTTGAGCCGTGGCTTTCGGAGCTAACGCGTTAAGTAGACCGCCTGGGGAGTACGGTCGCAAGATTAAAACTCAAATGAATTGACGGGGGCCCGCACAAGCGGTGGAGCATGTGGTTTAATTCGATGCAACGCGAAGAACCTTACCTACTCTTGACATCCAGAGAACTTTCCAGAGATGGATTGGTGCCTTCGGGAACTCTGAGACAGGTGCTGCATGGCTGTCGTCAGCTCGTGTTGTGAAATGTTGGGTTAAGTCCCGCAACGAGCGCAACCCTTATCCTTGTTTGCCAGCGAGTAATGTCGGGAACTCCAGGGAGACTGCCGGTGATAAACCGGAGGAAGGTGGGGACGACGTCAAGTCATCATGGCCCTTACGAGTAGGGCTACACACGTGCTACAATGGCGCATACAGAGGGCGGCCAACTTGCAAAAGTGAGCGAATCCCAAAAAGTGCGTCGTAGTCCGGATTGGAGTCTGCAACTCGACTCCATGAAGTCGGAATCGCTAGTAATCGTGGATCAGAATGCCACGGTGAATACGTTCCCGGGCCTTGTACACACCGCCCGTCACACCATGGGAGTGGGCTGCAAAAGAAGCAGGTAGTTTAACCTTCGGGAGGACGCTTGCCACTTTGTGGTTCATGACTGGGGTGAAGTCGTAACAAGGTAGCGCTAGGGGAACCTGGCGCTGGATCACCTCCTTAATACGAAAGATTATTGCGATGAGTGTTCACACAGATTGATACGGTTTAGAAAAAGCAAAGAGTATCTTAGTGTCCCGTTCGTCTAGAGGCCTAGGACACCGCCCTTTCACGGCGGTAACAGGGGTTCGACTCCCCTACGGGATACCACGGGTCGTTAGCTCAGTTGGTAGAGCAGTTGACTTTTAATCAATTGGTCACAGGTTCGAATCCTGTACGACCCACCATTTCCTACCACAGGAAATCAAATAATGTGGGCGATTAGCTCAGTTGGGAGAGCACCTGCCTTACAAGCAGGGGGTCACTGGTTCGAACCCGGTATCGCCCACCACTGATGGGGTTATAGCTCAGCTGGGAGAGCGCCTGCCTTGCACGCAGGAGGTCTGCGGTTCGATCCCGCATAGCTCCACCATCTTTAAGCGCATTTGCGACAGTGTTCTTAAAAATGGTTTCGAAAGAAATCTTTGCTCTTTAACAATTTGGAAAGCTGACAAAACAATGTTTTATTTCAATGAAATAGAAGATTGTTTGTAAAGTTCTCAATTGTCTTCTTTATGAAGACAAACAAAAACACATTCAAGTGTTCTTGGATTTACTTTTTAAGTAAATGTTCAAAATTGAGTCCGGCAATATCGAGTCTGCAACATGTATAAAAATGCAGATAACCTTGGTGACTAACCTTTGTCTTCACTTTTAAAAAGTGAAAGCAAACAAGTCAACCCAAAACTCTTTTGGGTTGTATGGTTAAGTGACTAAGCGTACACGGTGGATGCCTTGGCAGTCAGAGGCGATGAAGGACGTACTAACTTGCGATAAGCGTAGATGAGGCAGTAAGAGCCACTTGAGTCTACGATTTCCGAATGGGGAAACCCAACTGCATAAGCAGTTATCATTAACTGAATACATAGGTTAATGAAGCGAACCGGGAGAACTGAAACATCTAAGTACCCCGAGGAAAAGAAATCAACCGAGATTCCGAAAGTAGCGGCGAGCGAAATTGGATTAGCCCTTAAGCTTTATATGCGTCAGGCGAAGGTTCTGGAAAGGACCGCGATACAGGGTGATAGCCCCGTAGCCGTTAGCGTATATTCAGTGAAATCGAGTAAGGCGGGACACGTGATATCCTGTCTGAATATGGGGGGACCATCCTCCAAGGCTAAATACTCCTGACTGACCGATAGTGAACCAGTACCGTGAGGGAAAGGCGAAAAGAACCCCTGTGAGGGGAGTGAAATAGAACCTGAAACCGTGTACGTACAAGCAGTAGGAGCCTCTTCGTGGGGTGACTGCGTACCTTTTGTATAATGGGTCAGCGACTTATATTCAGTGGCAAGGTTAACCAATTAGGGGAGCCGTAGGGAAACCGAGTCTTAACTGGGCGTTCAGTCTCTGGATATAGACCCGAAACCGAGTGATCTAGCCATGGGCAGGTTGAAGGTTGAGTAACATCAACTGGAGGACCGAACCGACTAATGTTGAAAAATTAGCGGATGACTTGTGGCTAGGGGTGAAAGGCCAATCAAACTCGGAGATAGCTGGTTCTCCCCGAAAGCTATTTAGGTAGCGCCTCGGACGAATACTACTGGGGGTAGAGCACTGTTAAGGCTAGGGGGTCATCCCGACTTACCAACCCTTTGCAAACTCCGAATACCAGTAAGTACTATCCGGGAGACACACGGCGGGTGCTAACGTCCGTCGTGGAGAGGGAAACAACCCAGACCGCCAGCTAAGGTCCCAAATTATAGCTAAGTGGGAAACGATGTGGGAAGGCTTAGACAGCTAGGATGTTGGCTTAGAAGCAGCCATCATTTAAAGAAAGCGTAATAGCTCACTAGTCGAGTCGGCCTGCGCGGAAGATGTAACGGGGCTAAGCTATAAACCGAAGCTGCGGCAATGCGATTTATCGTATTGGGTAGGGGAGCGTTCTGTAAGCCGTTGAAGGTGTGTTGTAAAGCATGCTGGAGGTATCAGAAGTGCGAATGCTGACATGAGTAACGATAATGGGGGTGAAAAACCTCCACGCCGGAAGACCAAGGGTTCCTGTCCAACGTTAATCGGGGCAGGGTAAGTCGACCCCTAAGGCGAGGCTGAAAAGCGTAGTCGATGGGAAACGGGTTAATATTCCCGTACTTCTTACAATTGCGATGGGGGGACGGAGAAGGCTAGGTGGGCCTGGCGACGGTCGTCCAGGTTCAAGTGCGTAGGCTGAGTATTTAGGCAAATCCGGATACTCCTAAGGCCGAGACACGATGTCGAGCATCTAAGGATGTGAAGTCATTGATGCCATGCTTCCAGGAAAAGCCTCTAAGCTTCAGATTGTAAGGAATCGTACCCCAAACCGACACAGGTGGTCGGGTAGAGAATACCAAGGCGCTTGAGAGAACTCGGGTGAAGGAACTAGGCAAAATGGTACCGTAACTTCGGGAGAAGGTACGCTCTCGACGGTGAAGTCCCTTGCGGATGGAGCTATTGAGAGTCGCAGATACCAGGTGGCTGCAACTGTTTATTAAAAACACAGCACTGTGCAAAATCGTAAGATGACGTATACGGTGTGACGCCTGCCCGGTGCCGGAAGGTTAATTGATGGGGTTAGACTTAGGTCGAAGCTCTTGATCGAAGCCCCGGTAAACGGCGGCCGTAACTATAACGGTCCTAAGGTAGCGAAATTCCTTGTCGGGTAAGTTCCGACCTGCACGAATGGCGTAATGATGGCCACGCTGTCTCCACCCGAGACTCAGTGAAATTGAAATCGCTGTGAAGATGCAGTGTACCCGCGGCTAGACGGAAAGACCCCGTGAACCTTTACTACAGCTTGGCACTGAACATTGAGCCTACATGTGTAGGATAGGTGGGAGGCTATGAAGCAAGTACGCCAGTATTTGTGGAGCCATCCTTGAAATACCACCCTTGTATGTTTGATGTTCTAACTTGGTCCCGTTATCCGGGATAAGGACAGTGCCTGGTGGGTAGTTTGACTGGGGCGGTCTCCTCCCAAAGAGTAACGGAGGAGCACGAAGGTGGGCTAATCACGGTTGGACATCGTGAGGTTAGTGCAATGGCATAAGCCCGCTTAACTGCGAGAATGACGGTTCGAGCAGGTGCGAAAGCAGGTCATAGTGATCCGGTGGTTCTGAATGGAAGGGCCATCGCTCAACGGATAAAAGGTACTCCGGGGATAACAGGCTGATACCGCCCAAGAGTTCATATCGACGGCGGTGTTTGGCACCTCGATGTCGGCTCATCACATCCTGGGGCTGAAGTCGGTCCCAAGGGTATGGCTGTTCGCCATTTAAAGTGGTACGCGAGCTGGGTTTAGAACGTCGTGAGACAGTTCGGTCCCTATCTGCCGTGGGCGTTGGAGAATTGAAAGGGGCTGCTCCTAGTACGAGAGGACCGGAGTGGACGAACCTCTGGTGTTCGGGTTGTGTCGCCAGACGCATTGCCCGGTAGCTAAGTTCGGAATCGATAACCGCTGAAAGCATCTAAGCGGGAAGCGAGCCTTGAGATGAGTTCTCCCTGGCGCTATAAGCGTCCTAAAGGGTTGTTCGAGACTAGAACGTTGATAGGCAGGGTGTGTAAGCGTTGTGAGGCGTTGAGCTAACCTGTACTAATTGCCCGTGAGACTTAACCATACAACACCAAAAGGGTTTTGTACGGACTCGATTAAGACATTTGAATTGTGTTTGAACTTTATAAAATCAGTTTTCCAGATTTAGGAATAGAATTTATCAACTACATCCTTGTAGTTGACCCTTCGGGCCGCACTAAAGTGCGTTAAATTTTGTTCCAGACAAAATTTTGCTTGGCGACCATAGCGATTTGGACCCACCTGATTCCATGCCGAACTCAGAAGTGAAACGAATTAGCGCCGATGGTAGTGTGGGGCTTCCCCATGTGAGAGTAGGACATCGCCAGGCTTTAATTTCCGTTAGCGAGATGCAAGTCTTGTTAATCTGAACATAGCGGAGCGGTAGTTCAGCTGGTTAGAATACCGGCCTGTCACGCCGGGGGTCGCGGGTTCGAATCCCGTCCGTTCCGCCACTTATTTGAAAAAGCCTCAGTCGAAAGACTGAGGCTTTTTTACATTTGATGTTTTTATCGACTGGTTAATGGTGGCATTGCCGTGGGACGAATCCCGGTTGCCCGCAACCCCGGCCGTTCCGCCACTTATACCAATCTGGAAAACTAATTGGTCAGGTCTGTCCTTCTTCTCGAGCACATATTTGTGACTCTTTGAGAGCAATCTAAAAACGATTCCACGCATCACAAACTTTGGCGACAATATCCTCGTAATCAGTAAACGATGGTTGGCTAGGTAATGTTGTCTTAACCAACGCCATACTTGATACTTGTTCTATTGGATTCAGCTCCGGTGAATAGAGTGGTAGTTTGATGACACTGACCTTATTAAATTCCTCAGTAATATCTTCCGTATGTCACTCTATCTCATCCATAACCGTGATGATGGATGAGATCATTCTTGTGGTGCAGTTGCTGATCTCTAGGGTAAATGACTCAGGAAATAGTATCTACCTCACCAATACTTTTATTGGAGCAGATTAGGTGCTGCCTTTGACGTTAGAAGTCGAGACAATTTGACACCGTTTATCCATGGCTAACTATTACAAATCGACATGTTTGTTTCGGTATATTGAGTCATTAGTTTAAAAGATTGTTGTTATAATGCTCTGTTTGGTGCTTGTTTGTTCGAACGGGCTGTTTTTCACAAAAAAAGCTCTTTTTATGCTTGCCAACTTTCCATAACTCCCTATAATGCGCCCTCACTGACACGGCAGACGCCACAAGGCTTCAGCGGTATCAGTGAGAGGATAAGACGCTCGAATGAGAAAGTTGAAAAAAGTGTTTGACACTGACAACGAAATCGCTAGAATGCACCTCCGCTTTGAGAGAAAAGTTCTTGAAAAGCAAAGCTCTTTAACAATTTAAACCTATCAATCTGTGTGGGCACTCGTTGATGATAATCATAGCTTCTTAGGAAGCAAAATGGTTTCAATGAACTGAGTGACCAATCGATAATTTATTATCGGCACAGTCAATTCAACATTACTTAGTAATGTATTCAGTATTCATTGAGCCGAAAAAACTTTTAATTGAAGAGTTTGATCATGGCTCAGATTGAACGCTGGCGGCAGGCCTAACACATGCAAGTCGAGCGGCAGCGACATAAACAAACCTTCGGGGGCGCTTATGGGCGGCGAGCGGCGGACGGGTGAGTAATGCCTGGGAAATTGCCCTGATGTGGGGGATAACCATTGGAAACGATGGCTAATACCGCATAATAGCTTCGGCTTAAAGAGGGGGACCTTCGGGCCTCTCGCGTCAGGATATGCCCAGGTGGGATTAGCTAGTTGGTGAGGTAAGGGCTCACCAAGGCGACGATCCCTAGCTGGTCTGAGAGGATGATCAGCCACACTGGAACTGAGACACGGTCCAGACTCCTACGGGAGGCAGCAGTGGGGAATATTGCACAATGGGCGCAAGCCTGATGCAGCCATGCCGCGTGTATGAAGAAGGCCTTCGGGTTGTAAAGTACTTTCAGCAGTGAGGAAGGCGGATGTGTTAATAGCGCATTCGTTTGACGTTAGCTGCAGAAGAAGCACCGGCTAACTCCGTGCCAGCAGCCGCGGTAATACGGAGGGTGCGAGCGTTAATCGGAATTACTGGGCGTAAAGCGCATGCAGGTGGTCTGTTAAGTCAGATGTGAAAGCCCGGGGCTTAACCTCGGAATAGCATTTGAAACTGGCAGGCTAGAGTACTGTAGAGGGGGGTAGAATTTCAGGTGTAGCGGTGAAATGCGTAGAGATCTGAAGGAATACCGGTGGCGAAGGCGGCCCCCTGGACAGATACTGACACTCAGATGCGAAAGCGTGGGGAGCAAACAGGATTAGATACCCTGGTAGTCCACGCCGTAAACGATGTCTACTTGGAGGTTGTGGCCTTGAGCCGTGGCTTTCGGAGCTAACGCGTTAAGTAGACCGCCTGGGGAGTACGGTCGCAAGATTAAAACTCAAATGAATTGACGGGGGCCCGCACAAGCGGTGGAGCATGTGGTTTAATTCGATGCAACGCGAAGAACCTTACCTACTCTTGACATCCAGAGAACTTAGCAGAGATGCTTTGGTGCCTTCGGGAACTCTGAGACAGGTGCTGCATGGCTGTCGTCAGCTCGTGTTGTGAAATGTTGGGTTAAGTCCCGCAACGAGCGCAACCCTTATCCTTGTT
Organism: Vibrio tritonius; assembly: GCF_001547935.1. NCBI lineage: Bacteria > Pseudomonadati > Pseudomonadota > Gammaproteobacteria > Vibrionales > Vibrionaceae > Vibrio > Vibrio tritonius. The sequence goes on along the minus strand of NZ_AP014635.1, from coordinate 3,407,179 downwards.
TGCCAGCACGTAATGGTGGGAACTCCAGGGAGACTGCCGGTGATAAACCGGAGGAAGGTGGGGACGACGTCAAGTCATCATGGCCCTTACGAGTAGGGCTACACACGTGCTACAATGGCGCATACAGAGGGCGGCCAACTTGCAAAAGTGAGCGAATCCCAAAAAGTGCGTCGTAGTCCGGATTGGAGTCTGCAACTCGACTCCATGAAGTCGGAATCGCTAGTAATCGTGGATCAGAATGCCACGGTGAATACGTTCCCGGGCCTTGTACACACCGCCCGTCACACCATGGGAGTGGGCTGCAAAAGAAGCAGGTAGTTTAACCTTCGGGAGGACGCTTGCCACTTTGTGGTTCATGACTGGGGTGAAGTCGTAACAAGGTAGCGCTAGGGGAACCTGGCGCTGGATCACCTCCTTAATACGAAGATTATTGCGATGAGTGTTCACACAGATTGATACGGTTTAATAGAGCACCTAGTGGGTCTGTAGCTCAGGTGGTTAGAGCGTTCGCCTGATAAGCGAGAGGTCGGTGGTTCGAGTCCACTCAGACCCACCAACATTTCCAGTAACTGCGTTAGTTATTTCGTCGTGTAGCGAACTACACGTCCTCAATAACTGCCTTGTTTTTGAAAATGTAATTACGATGGGGTTATAGCTCAGCTGGGAGAGCGCCTGCCTTGCACGCAGGAGGTCTGCGGTTCGATCCCGCATAGCTCCACCATCTTTAAGCGCATTTGCGACAGTGTTCTTAAAAATGGTTTCGAAAGAAATCTTTGCTCTTTAACAATTTGGAAAGCTGACAAAACAATGTTTTATTTCAATGAAATAGAAGATTGTTTGTAAAGTTCTCAATTGTCTTCTTTAAGAAGACAAACAAAAACACATTCAAGTGTTCTTGGATTTACTTTTTAAGTAAATATTCAAAATTGAGTCCGGCAATATCGAGTCTGCAACATGTCCTTTTTGTCTCCACTTTTCAAAGTGAAAGCAAAGAGTTATGCAGACAAAACCTTAATTACGGTTACAACCTGATGGTTATGCGCTGTGGATTTTGGTTTCAGACAAGGCGCTGAGAGTTTTTGTCGCAGGGAGTGTAGCTCGCTACATGACCAAGCAAAAACGAACAGCAACACAGTCTGGGAGCAAAAGACCAAGCATAAGACTCTTTTGGGTTGTATGGTTAAGTGATTAAGCGTACACGGTGGATGCCTTGGCAGTCAGAGGCGATGAAGGACGTACTAACTTGCGATAAGCGTAGATGAGGCAGTAAGAGCCACTTGAGTCTACGATTTCCGAATGGGGAAACCCAACTGCATAAGCAGTTATCATTAACTGAATACATAGGTTAATGAAGCGAACCGGGAGAACTGAAACATCTAAGTACCCCGAGGAAAAGAAATCAACCGAGATTCCGAAAGTAGCGGCGAGCGAAATTGGATTAGCCCTTAAGCTTTATATGCGTCAGGCGAAGGTTCTGGAAAGGACCGCGATACAGGGTGATAGCCCCGTAGCCGTTAGCGTATATTCAGTGAAATCGAGTAAGGCGGGACACGTGATATCCTGTCTGAATATGGGGGGACCATCCTCCAAGGCTAAATACTCCTGACTGACCGATAGTGAACCAGTACCGTGAGGGAAAGGCGAAAAGAACCCCTGTGAGGGGAGTGAAATAGAACCTGAAACCGTGTACGTACAAGCAGTAGGAGCCTCTTCGTGGGGTGACTGCGTACCTTTTGTATAATGGGTCAGCGACTTATATTCAGTGGCAAGGTTAACCAATTAGGGGAGCCGTAGGGAAACCGAGTCTTAACTGGGCGTTCAGTCTCTGGATATAGACCCGAAACCGAGTGATCTAGCCATGGGCAGGTTGAAGGTTGAGTAACATCAACTGGAGGACCGAACCGACTAATGTTGAAAAATTAGCGGATGACTTGTGGCTAGGGGTGAAAGGCCAATCAAACTCGGAGATAGCTGGTTCTCCCCGAAAGCTATTTAGGTAGCGCCTCGGACGAATACTACTGGGGGTAGAGCACTGTTAAGGCTAGGGGGTCATCCCGACTTACCAACCCTTTGCAAACTCCGAATACCAGTAAGTACTATCCGGGAGACACACGGCGGGTGCTAACGTCCGTCGTGGAGAGGGAAACAACCCAGACCGCCAGCTAAGGTCCCAAATTATAGCTAAGTGGGAAACGATGTGGGAAGGCTTAGACAGCTAGGATGTTGGCTTAGAAGCAGCCATCATTTAAAGAAAGCGTAATAGCTCACTAGTCGAGTCGGCCTGCGCGGAAGATGTAACGGGGCTAAGCTATAAACCGAAGCTGCGGCAATGCGATTTATCGTATTGGGTAGGGGAGCGTTCTGTAAGCCGTTGAAGGTGTGTTGTAAAGCATGCTGGAGGTATCAGAAGTGCGAATGCTGACATGAGTAACGATAATGGGGGTGAAAAACCTCCACGCCGGAAGACCAAGGGTTCCTGTCCAACGTTAATCGGGGCAGGGTAAGTCGACCCCTAAGGCGAGGCTGAAAAGCGTAGTCGATGGGAAACGGGTTAATATTCCCGTACTTCTTACAATTGCGATGGGGGGACGGAGAAGGCTAGGTGGGCCTGGCGACGGTCGTCCAGGTTCAAGTGCGTAGGCTGAGTATTTAGGCAAATCCGGATACTCTCAAGGCCGAGACACGATGTCGAGCATCTAAGGATGTGAAGTCATTGATGCCATGCTTCCAGGAAAAGCCTCTAAGCTTCAGATTGTAAGGAATCGTACCCCAAACCGACACAGGTGGTCGGGTAGAGAATACCAAGGCGCTTGAGAGAACTCGGGTGAAGGAACTAGGCAAAATGGTACCGTAACTTCGGGAGAAGGTACGCTCTCGACGGTGAAGTCCCTTGCGGATGGAGCTATTGAGAGTCGCAGATACCAGGTGGCTGCAACTGTTTATTAAAAACACAGCACTGTGCAAAATCGTAAGATGACGTATACGGTGTGACGCCTGCCCGGTGCCGGAAGGTTAATTGATGGGGTTAGACTTAGGTCGAAGCTCTTGATCGAAGCCCCGGTAAACGGCGGCCGTAACTATAACGGTCCTAAGGTAGCGAAATTCCTTGTCGGGTAAGTTCCGACCTGCACGAATGGCGTAATGATGGCCACGCTGTCTCCACCCGAGACTCAGTGAAATTGAAATCGCTGTGAAGATGCAGTGTACCCGCGGCTAGACGGAAAGACCCCGTGAACCTTTACTACAGCTTGGCACTGAACATTGAGCCTACATGTGTAGGATAGGTGGGAGGCTATGAAGCAAGTACGCCAGTATTTGTGGAGCCATCCTTGAAATACCACCCTTGTATGTTTGATGTTCTAACTTGGTCCCGTTATCCGGGATAAGGACAGTGCCTGGTGGGTAGTTTGACTGGGGCGGTCTCCTCCCAAAGAGTAACGGAGGAGCACGAAGGTGGGCTAATCACGGTTGGACATCGTGAGGTTAGTGCAATGGCATAAGCCCGCTTAACTGCGAGAATGACGGTTCGAGCAGGTGCGAAAGCAGGTCATAGTGATCCGGTGGTTCTGAATGGAAGGGCCATCGCTCAACGGATAAAAGGTACTCCGGGGATAACAGGCTGATACCGCCCAAGAGTTCATATCGACGGCGGTGTTTGGCACCTCGATGTCGGCTCATCACATCCTGGGGCTGAAGTCGGTCCCAAGGGTATGGCTGTTCGCCATTTAAAGTGGTACGCGAGCTGGGTTTAGAACGTCGTGAGACAGTTCGGTCCCTATCTGCCGTGGGCGTTGGAGAATTGAAAGGGGCTGCTCCTAGTACGAGAGGACCGGAGTGGACGAACCTCTGGTGTTCGGGTTGTGTCGCCAGACGCATTGCCCGGTAGCTAAGTTCGGAATCGATAACCGCTGAAAGCATCTAAGCGGGAAGCGAGCCTTGAGATGAGTTCTCCCTGGCGCTATAAGCGTCCTAAAGGGTTGTTCGAGACTAGAACGTTGATAGGCAGGGTGTGTAAGCGTTGTGAGGCGTTGAGCTAACCTGTACTAATTGCCCGTGAGACTTAACCATACAACACCAAAAGGGTTTTGACGGACTCGATTAAGACATTTGAATTGTGTTTGAACTTTATAAAATCAGTTTTCCGAATTGAAGAATTTGCTTGGCGACCATAGCGATTTGGACCCACCTGATTCCATGCCGAACTCAGAAGTGAAACGAATTAGCGCCGATGGTAGTGTGGGGCTTCCCCATGTGAGAGTAGGACATCGCCAGGCTTTAATTTCCATTAGCGAGATGCAAGTCTTGTTAATCTGAACATAGCGGAGCGGTAGTTCAGCTGGTTAGAATACCGGCCTGTCACGCCGGGGGTCGCGGGTTCGAATCCCGTCCGTTCCGCCACTACTTCTAAACCTTAGTCCCAGACTGGGGTTTTTTAGTATCTAAAAGATTTTAGGGGTGTAGCTCCAATTGGCAGAGCAGCGGATTCCAAATCCGCGTGTTGGGAGTTCGAATCTCTCCACCCCTGCCATAATTTAAAGCCTTAGCAGAAATGCTAAGGCTTTTTATTTTTTTGTTTATAAAAGTCAGTGTAGTGAGCTGGAATGCCAGTCCGTTCGAATCTCCGGAGTGCCGGCCCAGTCCACCCCTGCCATAATTTAAAGCCTTAGCAGAAATGTTAAGGCTCCCCCTCTGGCAGGATAGTTGTCACTGTTAAAATTTAACCAGTTTGGGCGTTAAAGAGTGTATTTTGTCTCGTATTTCTGTTGAAAGAAAAGAAGCCATATTAAAAAAGTTACTGCCACCTTATTCCATGTCTGTCAGTCAATTGGCAAAAGAGGAAGGCATTAGCACGGCAACCCTGTATTATTGGCGTCAACAACTCAGAGAATCAGGAGCCGCCGTGCCTAATAGCCATACATCATCAGAGCAGTGGTCTGCTCAAACCAAGCTTGCTATCGTTGCTGAAACGTACTCGATGACAGAAAATGAACTTAGCAACTATTGTCGAGAAAAAGGGCTTTACCCCGAACAAGTCGAAGCTTGGCGCAGCGAGTGCATGCACGGTTTTATGTCGAATAAAGAGCGTGAAGCGGACATTAAAAAACAAGCTAAAGCCGACAAAAATGAAATCAAAGCACTAAAGAAAGAACTACGAATCAAAGAGAAAGCCTTAGCCGAAACCGCTGCCTTGTTGGTTCTTCGAAAAAAGCTGAGAGCCTTTTACGGGGAAGAGCCAGAGGACGATTGACCTCGACCGAAGAAAGGCAATGCTTAATCGAGCTCATTCATGAAGCGCAGCAAAATGGTAGTCGTTTAGTCCCGGCCTGCCATGAAGCTCTTATTGATTTACGGACGTATCGTCGTTGGTATCAACAAGGCGAGGTTCAATCCGACAAAAGGAAAACCTGCGCTCGACCACGGCCCGCTAATCAATTATCGCAGCAAGAACATGAAGCGATTATTGATGTTTGTAATCGCCCTGAGTATGCGAGCTTACCGCCGACTCAAATTGTTCCGAGCTTGCTGGATAAGGGCGAATATATTGCTTCAGAGTCGAGTTTTTATCGAGTTCTCAACGCCCATGACCAACTGCATCACCGAGGTCGTCAGCGAAGAAGGCAGCCGCATGCTAAGCCTAGAAGCTATAAAGCAACAGGTCCAAATCAAGTGTATACATGGGACATTACCTATTTACCGTCAAAGGTAAAAGGACAGCATTATTACTTGTATGTTATCGAAGACATCTACAGTCGAAAAATCGTTGGTTACGACGTGTACGAGCGAGAGTGTGGTGAATTAGCGTCACAGCTATTACAAAGAACTCTGATACGAGAGCAGTGCTTTAATCAGCCTATCGTTCTTCACTCAGACAATGGGGCACCGATGAAGTCACTGACCTTCAAAGCCAAAATGGAGGAGCTAGGGATTATATCATCGTATAGTCGCCCAAGGGTCAGTGACGATAATCCCTACATTGAGTCCCTGTTTAGAACGGTGAAATACGTACCGACATGGTCAACAAAGGGCTTTGAGCATCTGAAGTCGAGCCGTAGTTGGGTTGAAACGTTCGTGAGTTGGTACAACACCGAGCACAAACACAGTCAATTAAATTACGTGACACCTTCGCAGCGACACAATGGGAAGGATAAAGCTATCTTAGCGCACAGGGCTGAAGTGTTACTTGCTGCAAAACAGCGGCATCCAGAGCGTTGGTCGCGAGATATTAGGAACTGTAAACCCGTTGGAGAGGTTTACTTAAATCCAGAAAAAGAAGCAGCTTAATAAATAAGCAAATGATGACAACTATCTTGAAAAACACCGGGCTTTTTATTTTTTGTTTAGAAGAATCCGCGTCAGGTGCTGGATTGCCAGTCCGGTCGAATCTCCGGAGTGCCGGCCCAGTCCACTCCTGCCATAATTTAAAGCCTTAGCAGAAATACTAAGGCTTTTTATTTTTCGGTTAGAAGAATTAGCGTTGGATGCTGTAGTGCCAGTCCTGTCGAATCTCCGGAGTGCCGGTGAAGTCAAACTCTACTATGTTTTTTTTATGGAATGTTCACAGCTTGGGATTTTGTGTTTTCTAGCGCGATTAGGTATTGATTCTTACCTCGAATCCTTAATAGTATTGAAAATACCCACTAGAGTCGCTCTATACCGCATTTTAACTTTCCTTTGCCTCATAGTTCATCTTTTGTATTTCACGTTTTTGGTGGCATCTATGATACTTGTGGCTATGGCTACTCCTGCCATTACCAGATCTTTCTTGAGGGTAGAGAGTTGATAATGTCACTACAGTCTGTATTCGGTGCGTTTATGAAATAGGTTTGTTTTTTGATGGTCTTTCTCGTATTTCCTATCTATAGCCCTATTTAAAGATTAACAGCCCCACTTAGTTATGCTTTCCAACTCAATATCATGCATCGTGGTATTCTTTACAAACTTGCTCCTCAGATTTTCGAGGCATTAAACTCATCAAATTTTGATTTTTAACAGTTTAAGTGACTCCTGTAACTTTTTATTTATGCTTATGTTTGTTGTGCTTATCCCTGAAATAAAAAGGGTAAATCTATAAAAAATTGCTTAGAGTTGATCGTTTTTTGCTTACAATGGTAAGCAAATGTTTCGAGGTTTTATCATGAGTCAATTATCTACTTTACTGTTTATCGCTATCGGTGGGGCATTTGGTGCTTGCTCCCGCTATTTGGTTTCTGAGTGGACTGTTACGCTCTTTGGTCGCGCATTTCCCTATGGAACGTTGTCCGTCAATATTATTGGTTCTTTTATCATGGGTGTGTTGATGGCTTGTTTTCAAAACGAGTGGCTTGCTCCATACCCATGGCGCCAAATTATAGGGTTAGGTTTTTTGGGAGCGCTGACTACTTTCTCTACGTTCTCAATGGATAACGTTTTAATGATGGAGCAGGGGGCATTCGTTAAGATGGGCTTCAATGTTGTATTGAACGTATTGTTTAGTATATCGGCTGCTTACGTTGGATATCAGTGGTTACTACGCTCTTAATAGAAGCTGAGCGCTAAGTGTCAAACTGAAAGCTCTCTCTCATTTTTTATGTTAATTACTTAAAGATGTTTGTTAATTTTTAAGTGTTACTTATAATCTCTTTCACTTGTCGGAGTGCCATAAGGCTGAGACCGTTTATTCGGGATCCGTTGAACCTGATCAGGTTAGAACCTGCGAAGGGAACAAGAGAAGACATTTCTCAAAGCTATTTTACCATTGGTATACCCCTATTCTGGGCATATCATGAGTTTTATTGCTTTGTCCTATCTCTCGATTAGCATCCGTTAATCACTCTTGTTGTACACACCCGCCAAGCATTTATCCCTAAATTACTATCCAAGGAAAATGCTATGTCGAATAGAAAAAACGCTAGATTAAGCGCCAAGTCGTTTATTGAATCCTTAACAACATCCCCATTGCCCAACTCATCTAAAGCCTACATTTCTGGTTCTCGCTCGGATGTGCAGGTTCCATTTCGTAAAATCGTTCTTTCAGATTCTCTTGTCGGCGGTACTAAAGAAAACCCCAAGTTTAGTGCTAATGAACCACTGTATGTTTACGATACCTCTGGTCCATATACCGACATTAATGCTCACATCGATATTTTTGCTGGTTTGGCAACGATACGTGCCAAGTGGATTAATGAACGGCAAGATACCGTCGAATTAGCAACAACAGCTTCGTCTTATACCGCAGGAAGACTAAAAGATAATACTCTAGAGGATATTCGATTCCCTCACTTACCAAAAATCCGCAAAGCCAAGCAAGGCAAGATAGTTACACAACTACACTACGCTCGTCAGGGGATAGTTACCCCAGAAATGGAATTCATTGCTATTCGAGAAAACCAGCATCGCTTAGAGGTATCCAATCAAGAATTAGAAAGGCAGCATTCTGGAGAACGTTTTGGTGCTCAAATTCCAGAGTTGATCTCTGGGGAATTTGTTCGTAGTGAAGTTGCGAAAGGACGTGCCATCATTCCATCTAATATTAACCACCCTGAATCGGAACCAATGATTATTGGTCGAAATTTCCTTGTGAAGGTGAATGCCAATATTGGTAATTCTTCGGTTTCTTCATCGATTGAAGAAGAGGTTGAGAAGTTAGTTTGGGCGACGAGATGGGGGGCGGACACGGTCATGGATCTGTCTACTGGTCGCAATATTCATGAGACTCGAGAATGGATTTTACGTAATAGCCCAGTTCCCATTGGTACGGTACCAATGTATCAAGCGTTAGAAAAGGTAAATGGGGTTGCTGAAAACCTATCGTGGGATGTAATGCGCGATACTTTGATTGAACAAGCGGAGCAGGGGGTTGATTACTTCACTATCCATTGTGGTTTGTTGCTTCGCTATGTCCCTATGACGGCAAAACGTATCACCGGTATTGTTTCTCGGGGAGGTTCTATAATCGCTAAATGGTGTCTTGCTCATCACCAAGAGAACTTCTTGTATACCCATTTCAAGGATATTTGCGAGATATGTGCTCAATATGATGTTGCACTATCTTTGGGAGATGGATTACGACCAGGATGTATTGCTGATGCCAATGATGAGGCGCAGTTTGCTGAGCTTCATACATTGGGAGAACTTACCAAAATAGCCTGGGAACATGATGTTCAGGTCATGATAGAAGGCCCGGGACATGTGCCAATGCACATGATCAAGAAGAATATGGAAGAACAACTCGAACATTGTCATGAAGCCCCATTTTACACCTTAGGCCCACTTACCACCGACATTGCTCCCGGTTATGACCATATTACCTCTGGGATTGGTGCTGCCATGATTGGATGGTTTGGTTGTGCGATGCTGTGTTATGTCACACCTAAAGAACATCTCGGATTACCAAATAAAGAAGATGTGAAGACTGGACTAATTACTTACAAACTTGCTGCACATGCTGCTGATTTAGCTAAGGGGCACCCTGGAGCACAACTACGAGATAACGCATTATCAAAGGCTCGTTTTGAATTCCGTTGGGAAGACCAATTTAACCTGTCACTTGATCCCGATACTGCAAGATCGCTCCATGATGAGACTCTTCCACAAGAGTCAGGGAAGATTGCTCATTTTTGTTCTATGTGCGGTCCTAAGTTTTGCTCAATGAAGATCTCTCAAGAAGTACGTGAATACGCAGCGGGACTACCAAAACAAACCTCTGTAGAGACTCATTCTAAAACTATAGACATTCTCAATGCTAGTGAGGGAATGAACCGAATGGCTCAGCGTTTTGTCGATGCAGGTTCTGAGTTGTATTTAGAACCTGCCTGTAGGGAGGATGAAGAATGATTAAGATTCATATCCCGAAACATTGGCCATATCCTATCTCCTCGGTTGCCGAATTCATTACAAAGGTTGAGCATCACCTTTGCTGTGCAAAACGAAATAATGTTTGTTCTAATGAATTCGTCATGAAATTTGAAATGGTCGATGAGCCTACCATTTCCCTACGATTTGACGACTCGAGTGTTCTTTATATCGATGTAAGTATTGGTACTAACTCATCGAATCACTCCTTTTTATCTCAAGAATCTCAAGAATCTCAAGAATCTCAAGAATCTCAAGAAAGTGAGCCGTTTATCTCTCTGCATTACGTTCACGATTTCTTGCTGCAAAAGTCTAATCTGCACAATCCACCCGCATATAATAAAAAGGAGCTGCTGTTAACAAGCGCTCCCAATGGTACGGATTATTTAATATCATCCAGAAAGGGCATTCAGTTTGAACGGTTACCAATTGATATAGCCACCCACTTTAGTTGGTTTGTTGTCTTGCTCGCACTCGAGTTTACAATCGAAGACAGTTTGCTTTTGGCTCGTTCACTTGGACATGTTTCACGTGAAACATCTTGGCCTGTAAAACGACAAGATTTTGCTTGCCCTGTCGACTGGGTATTTGATGAATCTAATGTTCCTCACTGTAAAGAGCAACTCGACAGTCCCAAACCATTCCCTTCTACCTTATCTGAAATTAGCTTATACCCCGTTGTTGATAACAACTTATGGCTGGAACAGTTACTACAGTTAGGTGTAAAAACAATTCAATTAAGGATCAAAAATGTAGAAAAGCGTTCGCTTGAAAAGGCGATAGAAGAAGCAGTTCAACTTGGTAAAACCTATCAGGCCGCTGTTTATATCAATGATCACTGGCAGCTAGCGTTGAAGTGTCAAGCCTATGGAGTCCATCTCGGTCAGGATGATATTTCTCAAGAAAACATATCATTATTACAGCAGGCCAATATCCGACTGGGTATATCTACCCATGGCTACTTTGAAATACTAAGGGTTTATCGAAGCTATCCTAGCTACATCGCTTTGGGTCATGTCTTCTCTACCACAACTAAAAACATGCCTTCTCGTCCCCAAGGATTATATAAGTTAGCGCTCTACCAGAAGTTTATTGAGGGACTATATCAATCACTAGGTAGTAAGCTGATCCCCACTGTCGCGATTGGTGGTATTCAACTTGATAATGCTAGAGAAGTTTACCGCACAGGTGTTAATAGTGTTGCGGTTGTACGAGCGGTAAGTTCAACGTTGCCCAATCTTTCATCTGTTGTTCGAGAGTTTGAGATGTTAAAGCTACGGGAGGTGACAGATGTCAACTCTAACTGATCAGCAGTTCTTACGCTATCAAAAGCAGATTTGTCTTGATGGCTGGAGTGAGGATATTCAAGCCAAACTGTTAGAGCGTACAGTGCTTATTATCGGTTGTGGTGGGTTAGGTAATGCAGCAGCTCTTTATTTGGCTGCTTCTGGGGTAGGTCATTTGGTTCTCGTTGATGATGATGAAGTTGAACTTAGTAATCTCCCTAGACAGGTCACTTACTGCTTCGATGATTTAGGTGTGAGTAAAGTTGATGCGCTAAAAGAAGCAATTCGCCAGCGTAATAGTGATTGTCAGGTCAGGGTTGTAAGAAGGCGAATGACCGATGAACAACTGATGTTAGAAGTAACACTTACAGATGTTGTTCTTGATTGTAGTGACAATATAGCTACTCGCCACCAAGTAAACCGATGCTGTAATCGTAGTGAAATTCCCCTTATCTCTGGCGCTACTGCCGGTTGGGATGGTCAATTTTGTGCGTGGGACTATCAGGCGGATAGTTCGTGCTATCACTGTTTATATCCCGATGATACTAAAGTAATTGCTGACCGTTGTTCATCATTAGGTATTGTCGGGCCACTCGTTGGCATTATTAGTTGCTACCAATCTCTAGCTTGCCTTAATTATTTGGCTAACGAACATTTCGGATTTCTAAGCTCGACTCTTTACTGCTTTAACGGGCTTTCCGGAGAGTGGTCCTCGTTTCAGATTAATCGTGATCCTAAATGTTGTGTGTGTGGAAACTTAGCCAATGGCGATGTTGGTTCAGTATCGTTGTTTGATGATGAAGTCAGTGATGGTAAAGCCAGCTGTCTTGCAAATAAAGAAATAGTGTAGGGAGGCGTTATGATTCAAATTTTCGTAAATGGGCAGTCGTTAGAAACCATACCCAATACATCGATACGTGATTTACTTCGGCATTTGAAAATCGACCAACTTGGTACTGCTGTTGCGCTTAATCAGTCTGTCGTTCCCAAATCTCAATGGGGTGAAATTGAATTAAAAGAGCAGGATAACCTTGTTACTTTTCATGCGGTAGCGGGAGGTTAATCATCATGTTCAAAATCGCAGATACGACCTTCAGTTCAAGACTGTTTTCTGGAACCGGTAAGTTTTCTAGTAACGATATTATGTTGGCATCTTTGAAAGCGAGTGGTTCCGAATTGGTGACTGTAGCGCTTAAACGAGTTGAAGATAAGCGCAATAAAAGAGATAAATCGACGCTCTATTCCTCACTAGTGAAGTCTGGCGTAAAACTGCTACCGAATACTTCAGGAGCAAGGAATGCTAAAGAAGCTGTTTTTGCGGCTCAATTGGCTCGTGAATTGTTTGGAACCAATTGGGTGAAGTTAGAGGTCCATCCTGATAGTCGCTATTTGATGCCGGATGGTGTCGAAACATTATTGGCTGCTGAGGAGCTAGTTAGGCAAGGATTCATTGTTCTGCCTTATTGTCATTGCGATCCAGTGTTGTGTAAGCGACTTGAAGAAGTGGGGTGTTCTGCCGTGATGCCATTAGCTTCTCCAATCGGAAGTAATCAAGGTATTGTGGCGAAAGAGTTTCTACGCATCATCATAGAACAAGCCACTGTTCCTGTTGTTGTCGATGCTGGAATAGGAAGGCCTTCCGATGCTAGCTATGTATTAGAGATGGGAGCCGATGCGGTTTTGGTCAATACCGCGATTGCATCTGCTCGTAATCCTATCGAAATGGCAGAAGCGTTTCGATTAGCGGTTAGAGCGGGTAGGTTAGGTTTTGAAAGTGGTTTAGGAAATGTTGGCCTGTATGGCTCATCAACTAGTCCTCTTTGCAGTTTCTTAAGCGAACTGCCAAACGGGATAGGAGCGAGACCATGATGCCTAATTATATTGAGCAATTTGAACAGCTAGATTGGGACGATACTCTTCTTCAACTTTATGGAAAAACGACGCTTGATGTCCAGCGCGTTTTAGAAAAGAGCGTGTTAGGCATGCGTTTAGATCTCGACGATTTTATGACACTGATATCTCCTATGGCTGAAGCTTTTGTCCCGTTCATGAAAACCCGCTCGGCTGAGCTAACGCAACAACGTTTTGGTCGAACTATGGGAATGTACATTCCGCTTTATCTATCGAACCTTTGTTCGAACGATTGTACCTATTGCGGATTTTCAATGAGTAATCGGATTAAGCGAAAGACTCTGAATGAACAAGAAGTTGAGTTAGAACTAAAAGCCATCAAAAAGAAAGGGTATGACAGTATCTTGCTAGTTACTGGTGAGCAAGAGACGAAAGTTGGGATGAACTATTTTCGACGGGTGATTCCTTTAGTTAAACGTTATTTCTCATACGTTGCTATGGAAGTGCAGCCGCTTGATGAAATCGAATATGTCGAGCTTAAGTCACTAGGTGTTAATTCAGTATTGGTCTATCAAGAAACTTATCATCCAGTAATTTACAGTCAACATCATTTAAGAGGTAAAAAGAAGGATTTCATTTATCGTCTTGAAACTCCAGATAGATTAGGTCGAGCTGGACTCGATAAAATAGGTATCGGTTCGTTGCTAGGATTAAATGAGTGGCGAGGGGATTCTGCCTTCACTGCTCACCATCTGATGTATTTACAGAAGCAGTATTGGCGGACAAGATTTTCTGTCTCTTTCCCGCGTTTGCGTCCCTGCTCGGGTGGCGTCGAGCCCCAAAGTATGATTAGCGATAATCAGCTAATCCAGCTTATTTGTGCTTATCGACTATGCTTTCCTGAAGTCGAGTTATCGCTTTCAACAAGGGAGCCGTCTAGTTTGCGAAATCAGTTAATTCAGTTAGGAATTACGGCATTATCTGCTGAATCTAGCACCCAACCCGGAGGTTATGTACATCCGAATACTGAGCTAGTTCAATTTGAAATAAGTGATGAACGCTCAACTGTAGATGTTCATTCTATGTTGAAAGATCATGAGATAGAAGCTGTATGGCATGATTGGTCTGATGCATTTTCCCTAAATGATGTTTCACGTGAAACATGAAATGTGCGGCTATAGACAAGAGACGCGATTGCTTACACGAAAAAACAGTTCGAATACATGCTGCTGTGCATCATTATTAGTAGCTGTTCAGATAGGGATAACTATCTACTCTTATAAAGTTGCTTTAAGTGGAATGCAGAACTTCGATAAAGTTCAACGTAATGTAGTTGCTATCTGTTAGACATAAAAGCGGGGTGAACTTTTCGCACACCCCGCGTTATGTTTCTCGATTTATACGGAATCAATAAATTTTAAATGCCGAAACAAGCTATGGATACTCGTCGTTATCTCTAGCTTTTATTTTCAGTTCAAGCCGCTTGCTCTTCTTGCTTGGCTTCTTCTATTAACTCTTGTGGTTCGTTGTATTTACCTAATAGTGCATGATAGAAATCATGGTCGTTCAAAACACCAATTGGCTGACCCGACTCTATTAACACGATCGGATTGTTAGTGTGATAACGTATTTCTATAGCTTCGCGCATTTCTATCTCTGAAGATGCAAGAACAATTGAATGGATGCTTAAGTCTTCGTGTGTACGATTTGAATCCCATTCAATAATTTCGTAGTGACTCGCTTCGGAAAGCTTCCAACTTTGACCATGTTTTTCTAACCAAAGATTATCATCTTCAGAAATTTGCCAACGATCATTTTGTTGTACTATTTCATTTGCTGAGTTGAGTAATGAACGACCGCGCAGCACGTTGAGTGGATTTGTATGAGCAACGAAATCTCTCACGTATTGAGTTTTAGGATTAAGAACAATCCGCTCTGGTTTACTGTATTGAATCAATTTTCCTGATTCCATTATCGCGATGCGAGATCCGATCTTTAATGCCTCATCTAGGTCATGACTAACAAACACTATTGTTTTATTGAGCTTCTTCTGGAGATCCAATAACTCATCTTGTAGTTGAGTACGAATCAAAGGGTCAAGTGCAGAAAACGGTTCATCCATCAGCAGGATATCGCTGTCCATTGCGAAGGCTCGAGCTAAGCCTACTCGTTGCTGCATACCACCTGATAGCTCGTGGGGAAATTGCTCACCCCATTCACCAAGACCAACCATATCCAATTTTTCTTGAGCTCTACGACGACGTTCCTTTTTAGGTACTCCTTGCATTTCCAAGCCGAAAGCTACGTTGTCTAATACTGATAACCAAGGCATCAAAGCAAATTTTTGGAACACCATTGAAATACGTTCAGTTCGTAAGTGACGGAGGGTAGTCTCGTTACATTCGGCCAGATCAACAACGTCATCGCCATCTTGAACTTTTAAAGAACCGCGACTAATGTGGTTGAGTCCATTAATTGCTCGCAGCAAGCTTGACTTACCTGAACCGGACAGTCCCATCAGGACACAAATCTCACCTTGCTTAACGTCTAAAGAGACATTATCAACACCGACAACTAATCCAGTTTCATCAATAATCTCTTGGCGACTTTTACCTTGATCAAGAAGTTCTAACGCTGACTCGCAATGGGTACCAAAGATCACGTCCAAGTTTTCAATACTAATAGCGTTCATTACTGTACCTCTTTGTTGTTTGGCGCTTTACATAAACGGTCAAGAATGATGGCCACGAGAACAATGGCTAAACCTGCTTCAAAACCTTGAGAGATATTTACCGTGTTAAGGGCGCGTACTACTGGTTTTCCTAAACCATCTGCACCAACCAAAGCGGCAACGACAACCATAGATAGTGACAACATGATGCATTGGCTTACCCCTGTCATAATGCTAGGCATTGCTGCGGGAAGCTCGACTTTGAAGAGCAATTTCATTTTGCTCGCGCCGAATGCTTTACCTGCTTCAACGAGCTCCTCTGGAACACGGTTTACACCAAGGTAGGTCAAACGAATTGGTGCTGCGATAGCGAAAATAATGGTTGAGATAAGCCCCGGAACTACACCTAATCCAAACAAAACAAGTGTTGGGATTAGATATACAAAGGTCGGGACTGTTTGCATTAAGTCTAGAATTGGCCGCATTACTGTATATAACCAAGGGCGGTGTGCCGCCATGATGCCTAGTGGAACGCCGACCAAAATACAGATAACAGTTGCTGAAAAGACCATAACGAACGTTTCTAACATCTCTTGCCAATAACCCAAGTTCAAAATAAGCAATAGGGCGGCTACGACAAAAATAACGAGAGAAACCTTGCGATGTAGCCACCAAGCTAAGGCCGCTGTAAGCACAATGGGTAATGCAGGAGGCATCACCTTAAAGATGTCCACTAAGAACATAATGGCCGTTTCTAAGGAGATAGATATAGCGTCGAATAAGCCTGACGCGTGGATTGTTAACCAATCGACAAGGGTTTCCATCCAACTACCAAGAGGGATTTTGTAATCGGTAAAAATATTCACAATAGATCCTTTTTCTTTCAGTGGAGCAATTGATTGCTCCACTGTTTGAATTAACTGGTATTAGGCGTTGTCTTTCTCGAGATAGGCTTTTACAGCAGCCTGTCCAGGTTTTCCATCGATGGTTTTGACACCTTTCAGCCAAGCATCCAGATATTGCTCGTTCGCTTGAAGCCACTTACGAGCAGCAACCGCAGGTTTCTGCTTATCGTTTAAGATATTTCCCATTAAATGGTTTTCCATATCTAAGTCGAATTTTAGGTTTGTTATGAGCTTACCCACGTTAGGGCATTGCTTAATGTAACCATGGCGCACATTGGTGAATACCTTAGCTCCACCGTAGTTAGGGCCAAAATAATCATCGCCACCGCTGAGATATTTCATGTCAAATTTGCTGTTCATTGGATGAGGTGCCCAGCCGAGGAATGCGATCCATTGATGACGGCGAACAGCGCGTGAAACTTGAGAAACCATACCGGCTTCACTTGATTCTACGAGACTAAAATCTTTAAGGTTGAAAGCATTGTTATCAATCATGGATTGAATGAGGCGATTACCATCATTACCCGGTTCAATGCCGTAAATGCGGTTATGGAACTTATCAGCGTATTTTTGTAGGTCAGCAAAAGAGTGAACACCAGCATCATAAACGTACTTAGGGACAGCTAATGTATATTTTGCTCCAACAAGGTTGGCTTGTAAGACATCTACTTTTCCGGAGTCGCGATATTTTGCAATATCACCCTCCATAGTAGGCATCCAGTTTCCAAGAAATACATCAATATCACCACTTGCCATAGAAGAGTACGTCACGGGTACAGACAAAAGCTCTGTTTGGGTTTTGTAACCTAAACCTTTCAGAATTTCGGATGTCACTGCTGTGGTTGAGGTGATGTCTGTCCAACCTACATCGGCGAAGCTGACGGAGTCACAGCTACTTGCATAAGCGTTTATTGATAATAACGTCGCGGCGGTGAAGGTAACGACTTTACGCATGTTGAATTTCCTTATCTTTTGAAGTGATTACTGGCGAACTATCAGCAAGAGCACGCTGAGGTTTTTCTAAACGTTGTTGATTTTGCCAGTGAGGATCGATCCAAACAGCAGCCTCGCTTTTCGGCAGCATCTCATGACCCAAAATGAAATCTGCTGCTCGTTCTGCGACCATAATTGTTGGTGCATTGAGGTTACCGTTGGGAATAGTAGGGAAGATAGAAGAGTCGACAACTCGAAGACCTTCTATACCTCGTACTCGACAGGATTCGTCAAGCACGGCCATTGGGTCATCATCTGCTCCCATTTTGCATGAGCAGGAAGGGTGATAAGCACTCTCAACATTTTCTTTAACCCATTGGTCTATATCTGCGTCAGAAGAAATCGCCATACCTGGTTGAATTTCATCTCCGCGATAAGAATCTAGGGCTGGTTGAGCAAGGATTTCTCGAGTTAGACGAATGCAATCACGCCAATCTTGAATATCTTGCTCATTTTGTAAGTAGTTAAATTTGATAGCCGGCTTGGCTTTTGGATCGGATGACTCAATCCAAATTTTGCCGCGGCTCAGTGGTTTGTTTGGTCCAACGTGTACTTGAAATCCATGACCATCAAATGCAGTTCGACCATCATATCGCATGGCGGCTGGTAAAAAATGGTACTGTATGTTTGGCCATTTTAGACCGGCACGAGAACGAATAAAGGCACAAGACTCAAAGTGATTTGTTGCACCTAGCCCCTTGCGTGTAAGTAACCATTCGGTTCCGATCAATCCTTTGCTGATAAGTCCCAATTTACTGTTCAAAGTAATGGGCTGCTCACAACGATATTGGAAATAAACTTCAAGGTGATCTTGTAGGTTTTCACCCACACCGGGTAGTTCGTGGTGAACCTCTACGCCCGCTTTTTCCAGTACATCTTTAGGACCAATGCCTGACAATTGGAGAAGTTGTACGGAGCCAACAGAACCTGCGCTTGATATCACTTCTTGATTAGAAAAAGCGTGGTGAACCGTGCCGTTTTTCTCAAACTCCACACCAATGGCCTTTTTGCCATTAAGGATGATTTTTCGCGTGAGTACTTTTGACACTAAGGTGAGGTTTGGACGTTTCATTGCTCGGCGTAGATAAGCGTTTGAGGTTGAGGCACGAACACCGTTATCAACCGTCATATGCATTGGCCCAAAGCCTTCTTGACAATAACCATTATAATCTTTTGTTTCTGGGTATCCCGCTTCTTGACCGGCATCGATAAATGCCTGATACAAAGGGTTAAGCTTCATATCATTACCATTACAAGTTGCTAATGGTCCGTTACCGCCACGGTATTCATCTTCTCCACCAATCCAGCTTTCCGCCTTTTTAAAGTAAGGAAGACAATGTGCGTAATCCCACCCTTTGGCGCCATGTTCTTGCCATTCATCAAAGTCACAGGCATGTCCACGAACATAAACCATGCCATTGATCGAAGAGCTACCGCCAAGGACTTTACCGCGTGGGCAGTGAAGGCGACGTCCGTCCAAGCCTTCTTCGGCAAGGGATTCAAACTGCCAAGCATATTTAGGCGTATTCATAGGGTAAGAAAGAGCGGTAGGCATTTGGATAAAAATGCTTTTATCACTGCCTCCGGCCTCTAACAGTAATACGGAGTGTTCGCCTGATTCTGTTAAGCGATCTGCCAACACACAGCCAGCTGAGCCGGCACCAATAACAATGTAATCGTAATGCTGCTTCATTCTGCCTCCTTAAGCGTACGGTCCAACAAACTCATTCAGTTCAATAAGAACACTTTTGGTTTGGGTGTAGTGATTGAGTGTCTCCACTCCATTTTCACGTCCAATACCAGAAAGTTTGTATCCACCAACGGGCATTTGAGCTGGGGAGTCTCCCCACGTATTAATCCAACAAATGCCGGCTTGCAGCTGGTGGATAACTCGATGAGCGCGTGGTAGGTTCTGGGTAAAGACACCGGCTGCTAAACCATACTCAGTGTTGTTGGCGCGAGAGATAGCTTCATCTTCATCTGAAAATTTCAGGACAGCCATGACCGGACCAAAGATTTCATATTTCACAAAATCCATTTGATCATTGCAGTCGGTAAAGATAGTAGGTGCGACAAAGTTGCCCTTGTCCAAGCCATCAGTAGTTACTTGGTATCCGCCAGTAAGAAGAGTGGCACCACTGTTCTTTCCGTTTTCAATGAACTCAAGTACTTTGTTCATGTGCGATGTTGAGATGAGAGCGCCGACTTGAGTATCCATATTCATCGGATCGCCAATGATCAGTTTCTCTGTGCGAGTTTTAAGTTGATCAACAAATTGGTCATAGATCTTCTCGTGTACAAAGACGCGGGTTCCGTTAGTACATACTTCACCTTGAGTATAGAAGTTGGCCATCATCGCTGCAGAAACGGCTTGAGTCACGTCAGCATCGTCAAAGATCAGTAGGGGAGATTTGCCACCCAGTTCCATCGTAACGGATTTAAGTGTTTGTGCGCTTGCGCTCATCACTTTCTTACCTGTGCCCACCTCGCCAGTAAACGATACTTTGGCAATATCAGGGTGAGCCGTTAGCATTTGACCAACACGACCATCACCCTGAACGACATTGAACACACCATCAGGTACGCCGGCTTCAGTGAAGATTTCTGCCAGCTTTAGTGCCGTAAGAGGTGTTTCTTCTGAAGGCTTAAAGATCATGGCATTGCCTGCCGCAAGTGCAGGCGCAGATTTCCACATGGCGATTTGAATAGGATAGTTCCAGGCACCAATACCAGCACAAATACCCAACGGTTCTTTGCGGGTGTAATAAAATTGGCTGTCTGAGAGAGGTTGCTGGCTGCCTTCTTGAGCGGGTGCTAGCCCTGCAAAATATTCAATCACATCCGCGCCAGTTGCAATATCGACACAGATGGCTTCTTGTAATGGCTTACCTGTATCTTGAACCTCAAGAGCTGCCAACTCATCGTTTCGCTCTCGCAGGAGCGCTACTGCTTTCAACAAAATTCGACTGCGTTCAGTTGCTGTCATTGCAGACCAAACTTTGAAGCCTTGATGAGCTGAATTGATAGCGTTTTGAACATCTTGTTCGCTTGCTTGCCCTAAAACAGCTAAAACCTTGCCAGTTGCAGGATTGTAAGTGGTAAACGTTTCACCAGATGAGGCTTTGCAAGCCTGACCATGAATATAAAGAGATGCAATTTCCATAAAAAGCCTTTTGCTTAATACTGAGTTTGTTGAGCGAGAAGTTGTGTTTCGACGTAGTTTTCAATAATGGATTCGATGTGATTGTGTGATAACCCCTCAGGGCTTAATGCCGCACGAAGCCACATTCCATCAATCAATGCAGCAATAGCATGAGCTACGTTTTGTGCGTGTGATTCGCAAAATATTGCTTTGAGTTCAATTAATAGGTGGGATAACAAACGCATTTCGTTTACTCGTTGTAAACGCATTAGTTGTTTGTCATGCATTGAGTGGGACCAGAACGCCAGCCACGTTTTTATGACACATCCTTGGGTTTGGTAGTTATCAAAATTTGCTTTAACAATCGCCAATATGCGCTGTTTATGTGCTGTTTTAGGCAAATCAGCTAAAGCTTTGCTGACCGTGGCTCCGTGCTCTCGCAAGATCGAGCGCATCGTTTCTTCAAGCAGGCCGTGCTTGCCACCGAAGTAGTGGTTGATAATACCAGACGACACACCAGCTTCTTCACTGATAAGAGCAATGCTTGCCGCATGCAGGCCTACACGCTCGATGACAGTCATTGTCGCCTTAACAAGTTGAGGTTTACGTATGTCTGGCATCCCTACCTTTGGCATATTCACACCTTTTGTTAATTTTTATTGAACGATTAATTAAATATAACCTTATACCTATAATGTTTAGATCTCAAATATATTTTGGGGTGAAATGTTTCTTTCTGGTGCTTGTTTTGTGATAAAGGTGTTTTAAAACATATAGATGGGATTGGTTTTGTTTTTATTTTACTTTGAGTTCTTATCTGTGTGATTTTTATTACAAAAGAGAATAAAAAACCCCTCAGAACTCTAAGTTATGAGGGGCTTGGGTTTTATGTATTTTGTTGATTAAATGTGATGGAGAGGGGCTGTAGCTTCACGTAACCAAGCTTGTGTTTCTTGACTTACAAGGGGACTCACATCATCCCAAACTTGTTGGTGATAGTGGTTCAACCATGCAAGTTCTGGTTTAGTTAATAAGTTAGTATCGATAGCTCGTTTATCGATTGGGCAACGAGTTAATGCCTCAAAGCCGAGAACATCAAAATCACCCTGAGTTTCAACATCAACGACAAGCTCTAGGTTTTCGATGCGAATACCAAAGCCATCGGCACGGTAATAGCCAGGTTCGTTGGATAGCACCATACCAGGTTGAAGCGGGAAGTTATTTACCGCTTTACCAATACGTTGTGGTCCTTCATGAACACTTAAGAAATGACCTACACCGTGGCCAGTTCCATGATCATAATCATACCCATTAGCCCAAAGGTGTTGGCGAGCAAGAATATCTAAATGGTGGCCACAGGTTCCTTTCGGAAAACGTGCTTTAGCCAGCGCAATATGACCTTTAAGAACTAAGGTGTATTGCTGTTTCATTTCTTGGCTAACTTCACCAATAGCAACTGTACGAGTAATGTCGGTTGTACCATCAATGTATTGGCCACCGGAATCGACGAGGTAGAGTGAATTAAGCTCTAACTTACCAGGTTCCGGTTGATTCATGTGATTGTAGTGACACATCGCAGCATTACTTACAGCTGCCGAAATAGTATCAAAGCTTAAATCTGCTAGGGTTGGGTCTTCCTCGCGAAATGCTTGTAGGCGATCGGAGACTAGCGCTTCGTTAAGTTCGGTTCCCGCTGCTACTTGAGCATCTAACCAAGCAAGGAAATTCACCATTGCTGCTCCATCACGCACATGACATGCTTTCATGCCCGAAACTTCCGTGGCATTTTTTGCTGCTTTAGGTGTCAGGCATGGGTCGGAGTCTGCAATTAACTCTGCACCTACATTTTGTAAGTTAAGAGTAAACCATGCATTACTGGTGGTTGGGTCAACGATAACGCGTTTACCTGCTAGTGCGTTAAGTTGTTGCGCTAATTCGTCTGGGTGATGTACGCGAACTCCTTCGCCTGCGTGAGCAAAAAAGCCTTCTGCTAAACGAGCAGGATCGAGGAAGAAATCCACGTCACCAGTGTTGTGCAAAATAGCGTGTGAAAGTAGCACTGGTAGGCGAGAAACATCGAGACCGCGAATGTTCAGTAACCAGCAAATAGAGTCTAATTCAGTCAAGATAACGCTATCGGCTTTCTTGGTTTGAAGGATTTTCGCGATTTTTTGGCGTTTAGCTAAGCTGCTTTCACCAACTAGTTCATTGCCCATTAAGCGCATAGGAGAGACAACCGCTGCAGGTCGATCATGCCAAAGTTCATCGACTGGGTTAGTATCAACTGCAACGAGTTCAATGTCACCAGCCAGTTTAGCTTGGGTGGCTGTTAGCCAGTTAGCTCGGTGCATTCTTGGGTCAAAGCCAACTTTACTGCCGGCTGGTAGTTGTTCGATTAGCCAGTCTAGATAAGGTTGTTCGACAAGATGGCGATACTCGAAGATTTCTGCAGGCACTTGTTTACGTACTTGTACGGTGTAGCGACCATCAACGAAAATAGCTGCTTTATCCTGACTCACTACTGCGGCACCAGCAGAACCAGTAAAGCCGGTTAACCAATGCAAACGTTCGTTATGCTCAGGAACATATTCACCTAGATATTCATCTTCATGAGGAATAATTATGGCATCAAGTTGATGTTGTGCTATCCAGCTGCGCAGAGCTTCGACACGTTGAGATGTAAATGGTTGCATCTGTAATATCCTTTAACAACAGTCCTTTTATTTGACTATGATCTTATGTGATTTTGGACGTGAAAGTCTAAGCTACTCTTTTTGCCTTTAGGGCGCAATCAGCAACCTGACGACTACTGTAAATGTGCGGTTTTAGACTTAATCAGTTTCCGTAACCAAGTTAATGCTTGATCGCTATTACGTTCTTGACTCCAAAGTAGGGTATAGGCCATTGGGGGAAATGCTAGTGGCAGGGGAAGTGCGACCAAGTTTTTCTGTTTTACCATTTCATGAGCAAAGTGACTTGGCGCAGTAAAAACAAAATCTGTGTAAGTACATAGCGTTGCTGCACTATTATGATCGGGAACGGTTATGGCAATGTCGCGTTCGCGCCCAATGTCGGCGAGCCGGTAATCAAGTAACCAGCGATCGTTACCATCGTAACGTACTTGAACGTGACGTAAATCTAGATAGCTTTCTAAGTTCCAGTCTTGTTTTAGTGCCGGATGGTCCTGTCTTATCAAGCACATTTGGTGATCGCGGTATATTTCTTCACTCGCGATGTCTAAGGGTAATGGCATAGTAATACGTGAATCACTAATGTCGACATCACGACCGACAATACCTAAGTCTAACTCACCTAATTGCAATTTTTTAAGCGTGTCATTATTCCAAGCATGCGTGCTGATATTTAATTGAGGACCCAATTGAAACAGTGTTGGCAAAAAATGGGGAAGCAATAGAGGATAGATGCTCTCAACTGCAGCAATTTGGAAATGGTATTCACTATGGGTTGGGCTGAACTCTATCGGCTGAGATATAAGGTCCAACTGATGAATGAGTGCATCAAGTTTTGGCTTAAGGAATAGTGTTTTTGGTGTTGCTTTTAGCCCATGAGAAGTGCGAATAAACAAAGGGTCATCAAACTGCTCTCGTAACTTTGCGAGTGACTTACTGACAGCTGATTGACTGAGAAAAAGCCGATTGGCTGCCCGAGTCACGTTAAGTTCTTCTGTAAGAACCTTAAGGCAGACCAACAAATTTAGGTCGAGACGGGCGAGTTTTTCTACCTTCATATGATTTTCCAAACTGGAATAATAACAATGATTACATATCATTGTTATTCATAACACCATTGCTCTATGATGCGCCAGCATTTCTTTTTATTCTGGTTCAACAAGGAGTTTTATTGATGGTTTCTGCTTCTCCATCACGCTTCCAAATGGTGCTTTTGACGCTGTTAGTTCTATTTAGTCCTTTAGCGATTGATATCTATTTGCCAGCTTTACCAATGATTGCTACCACGTTTCACGTGGAACATGAGCTAGCTAAACTCACGATTACGGGTTTTTTGTTTGCTATGGGGCTAGGACAACTATTTGCTGGTCCATTAGCTGATAAGTATGGACGTAGAACCGTCGCATTAGTGGGTATCACCATTTACGCAGTGAGTGCATTTCTTTGTTGGCAAGCAGAGAGCATTGAGTGGATGTTGATGGGACGATTAATGCAAGGCTTAGGAGCCTGTGCGACATCAGTGGCTGCTTTTGCGTGTGTACGCGACCTCTTTGGTCCAGAGAAAAGTGGCAAAATGATCAGTTATCTTAATGGAGCTATCTGCTTTATCCCGGCCTTAGCGCCTATTCTAGGGAGTTGGTTAACCCAGCATTACTCGTGGCGGGCAAACTTCTCATTTATGGTGGTATTCGCTGTGGTTTGCGGTACTTTACTTTGGTTTAGTATGAAGGAAACCAATCCAAATCAATCCCAAACTCCCACTTTTCAAGTGAGTCGTTATTGGGATGTTGT
Organism: Vibrio tritonius; assembly: GCF_001547935.1. Classification (NCBI taxonomy): domain Bacteria; kingdom Pseudomonadati; phylum Pseudomonadota; class Gammaproteobacteria; order Vibrionales; family Vibrionaceae; genus Vibrio; species Vibrio tritonius. The sequence goes on along the minus strand of NZ_AP014635.1, from coordinate 3,382,019 downwards.
AAAAAATCCGTCATTTTTATTTCATGCGGGCTTGTGTATGTTGTCGATGGGAGTTATTTTGGCGTACGTCACTTCTGCTCCATTGGTTCTAATGCAGCGTCTCGGGCTGTCTATGGATCAATTTACCTTTTGGTTTGGTGTAAATGCTGCGATTAATATTATCGCGTGTTTAACTGCACCAAAGGTTATGGATAAATTAGGAACTCATCGCTCAATTATTGCGGGTATTTTTCTGCTCGGCATTGCGGGAACTGTCATGGTTGTTTTGTCCACAGAGCAAACTGCTTGGCGTTTTATGTTGCCCATTTTTATTTCATCACTTGGGTTTGCTTGGATTCTCGGTGCTGCTGCTGGTAAAGCACTCGCTCCTTTTGGCGATAAAGCAGGTACCGCTGCCGCGTTATTGGGTTTATTTCAGATGAGTGGTTCTGGGCTGGTGGTTGCGCTAGTACAGAGTCTAGAAATGACACCTTATTGGTTAATTGCAATACAAATGTGGCTTGTCGTTCCTGCGTTATTAGTACTATTCTCTGATGTGGGTCGAAAATGGCATCAATGGGTGCTTGAGCCTTAAAGCTAGGTTAGGTAAATTACCTCTCCTCATTTTTATTTCTTGAATTAGTTAGAGACGTTAATCCTAACGGCTCTAACATTACTTTTAATTAATACTTTGGAATCATAATCAATGTCTCTTACAACCTATGAAATGGCTCGAATTTTAGAACAACTTGATGAGTCTCCAGAAAAGGTTATGTTTGGCAAACTACTTAGTGAATTGGGCAACCAAAGTAGTGAACGTATTCGCAGTGCGGCAAAACAAGTACCTATTAGCGTCCTACGTGATCTGGTTTATCAATTTCAACAAGTAATTGATTCACGTAAAAACGAACAAGTTGATGTTCTGGCAAAAGAACTAGCACAACAAGGCATATCAGCTGAAGAATTATTAAAATATCTGAATAAATAATTTAATTAATTTAAATATAATGATTGGCCCCAAATATAAATTGGGGCTTTTTTAAGGATTTACATTCCGATTAATTGGATTTTGTAATGAAATTAATGTTTCTGTTGATTGCACTTCATCAATTGCTTGTAATTTATCGATAAGTACATGTTGAAGTTCTTCGATAGAGCGACACATTAATTTGACAAAGATATTATAAGCACCAGTGGTGTAGTAGGCTTCTACCACTTCATCTAAAGCATTAAGTTTTGTCAAAGCAGAATGGTAATCACGGGCTGCGTTAAGGTTAATACCAATAAAGCAGCAAACGTCGTAACCGAGTTTTTTTGTATTTACCACCACCTCTGTACCTTGAATAATATCGGAAGATTTCATTTTCTCGATACGCACGTGGATTGTGGCGGGGCTAACGTTAAACTGTTTGGCCATTTCAGCGTAGGGTGTTCGAGCATCGTCCATTAAGATCTTTAGAATAGCTCTGTCTAAATCATCAAGTTTTATCGCAGCTACAGGGCTCGTCATATCCTTTTCTCTTCTCGAACAACAACCGGTTTCATTATCTTAACATCTCCTAGAAAAGAGTAATATCAATTAGCGTTTATATTCTCATTTTCTTGATGTTACGTGTGAGCGTTGGCTGTGTATGGAACTTTCTTTGCGAAGTGTAGGTATTCCTAGCAAAATCCGCTAAAATTGCGCCGTTACTAGCCCCGAGTTTGGAGTCCATTTTTTGCAGATACAACTGATTGCTGAAGCACCTGAGCGTCAAGGTGAATTAGACCTTTTGGCGACACGCTGGAAGCTTGAACATTCGAGCCAGAGCCTTTTTGCTTTAGTGCTGACAGACGAGCGACTTGAGTTACGCAAATTGGACGAGCCTAAGCTTGGCGCAATCTATGTTGATTGGGTCACTGGGGCCGTTGCACACCGCCGTAAGTTTGGTGGTGGTAAAGGGCAGGCGATAGCTAAAGCTGCTGGCTTAAATAAAGGCGTTATGCCGACTGTGTTAGATGGTACGGCAGGCCTTGGCCGTGATGCTTTTGTACTGGCGTCGTTGGGCTGTAAAGTGCAGCTGGTGGAACGTCATCCGGTTGTTGCCGCGTTGCTTGATGATGGCTTACAAAGAGCCAAGCAAGACCCTGAGATCGGTGCTTGGGTGCAAGAACGAGTGAATTTAATCCATGCATCAAGCCATGATGCATTACACCAACTTGCTCGAGACCCGAATTTTGCTCGTCCAGATGTGGTCTATCTTGATCCTATGTATCCACATCCAGAAGGCAAAAAGAAATCTGCCTTAGTGAAAAAAGAGATGCGAGTCTTTCAATCACTGGTTGGTGCCGATAATGATGCGGATGGTCTGTTAGAGCCCGCTCTAGCACTCGCGACAAAACGTGTGGTCGTAAAGCGTCCAGATTACGCAGAATGGTTGAATCAACACAAACCGACCATGGCGATTGAGACGAAGAAAAACCGTTTTGATGTGTATGTGTTGTCTGCGATGAAAGAAGATTAGTCTTAATGACTTGCCAAGTGAGCATGGAGTGAGAGTAAAGATGACAACCCGTTTTTGTAAAATGAATCGCCGCGATATCGCGAGTTCACTTGGTGAAATCTATCGTCTAGTGGAAGCGCCAAACTATGTTTGTCGCTCTTGTGCTCGGTCTTCGAAAGAGAAAGGCAACTTATGTAAGCCGCAGAAGATTGAACGTAGTAAAGAGACATCGTATAACGCGCCGATATTAGGTTTGGATTTTATTACGGATGAAATGCCGCTCAATATCAGTTTGAAAAAGGCGAAAAAAGCACTTAAGCAACAGAAGAAGTTGCAGAAGAAATTGGCAAAAGTGTACAAAAAGCAGCAAAAACTGGTGCGTAAACAAACCCAATTAAATAATAAATTCAATCAGCTAACAGCAAAAAACAGTTTAGGTGTTGTTCAGCAAGAACCAGTACCGATGCATTAATTTGGATTGAAAAAAGCCGCTATCAAGCGGCTTTTTGCTGTAAACCTATCAATTTGAACGCGCGTAACTTTTTTGCGCTAGGCGTTTTATCCAAGTTTCGTTGGCCCACAATGAAAACAGGATAACAATGCCCCCAAGAATAAGGCGAGGGTAGTCCACATCTCGATTCCAAATCAGAATATTAACGATAAGCCCTGCCGGAACCAGTGCGTTATTCATGATAGCTAACGCGCCTGCGTTGACTAAGCAGGCGCCCTTATTCCACACAAAGTAGCCTAGACCCGAAGCAATGACGCCAAGATAGATCAAAATACCCCATTGTGTAGCCGTAGTTGGCAGTTTATTTAGGTTACCCATTAGTAAAAAGGCAACTGACGCAACAACGAGAGCGCCGAGATAGAAATAGCCAAATATCGTGCGTTGTGGAATCTCAGCGGCTTCTTTTTCCATTACATATTTGTAGCCCACTTGGCCAATGGCGAAGCAAAGGTTAGCTCCTTGCACCACGAGAAATCCTAAAACGAAGTTTTGGTTAATGCCGGAGAACTTAATAATGGCTGCGCCTGCCACCGCGATGAGAGCGGTCACCAAATACCAAGGTGAGAATCTCCCTTTGAGTAAGTCATAAATCAAGGTGACATAGATGGGAGTAAATACGGTAAACAGCAATACTTCGGGAACCGTCAGTAGTAGGAAGGATTGGTAATAGAAACAATACATCAATCCGAGTTGGATGCCGCCAATCGCCATTAATTTAATGATCAGCTTGCCTGATATGTTTTTGAATTTGAGAAATGGCAGAAAGACGAGGCTGGCGAGAGCAATACGCATCAGTACCGCAAACCAAGAATCAACCTGACCGGAAAGATAAACGCCGATCAGGCTGAAAGAGAATGCCCATAGTAGGGTGACAGCAGATAGATAAAACATGGTTACTTCGCACAAGGGAGAAAGTAACCAAGTTTATCGGAATTTACTTTTGTCGTCAGTCAACAAATGGCACAACCAGAAGGTCGACAGGTGTGCAATTCATGAGCTGTTTGGTTGAGGATAGGATTTTACTCCAGAAATCTTGGTGATGGCCGCAGACAACTAGGTCAATATTAAACTCCGCAATCGTATCGCAGATCTCGTTGCTTAAATCACCACTCCCCACCAAGGTGTGATTAATTGGATAACCCGCATATTTAGCCAAATCTTGAAGCTGATTGAGGGAGGCTTCCATGGAGTTGTGCTGTGTTTCAGCCAGATTGATATCGATGAGACCAGTATAAAGCTCCGCATAATTCACATCGATATGAATGAACGACAATTGAGCGTTTAAAGGTCTTGCGAACGCCACCGCTTTGTCGACTAATACTTTGCTATCTTCAGAAAGATCGACGGCAACTAAGATGTGTTGATAACCCATAATGCTATCTCCTTTTAGGTGACTAACATTAGATTAACACTGCACGCTAGGGATTTTTGCAGTCATGATCTCATATCCGTAGCGCGCCGTAATACCTTACGCACTTAATACAATGATCGTGTTATAGTGCTTGTTATAAATAGAAACAGAGAGTTAGGAGTTATCTATGTTGGCACAAGCTATGATTGATCAATTGAATGATCAAATTAACCTAGAATTTTTTTCATCCAATCTATACTTACAGATGAGTGCTTGGTGTGAAGACAAAGGATTCGAAGGCGCGGCGCAGTTTTTGCGTAAGCATGCAGAAGAAGAAATGCAGCATATGCACCGTTTATTTACGTATGTAAGTGAAACGGGTGCCTTGCCAATCCTTGGTGCGATCGCTGCGCCTAAACATACGTACGCGAGCCTTGGTGAGGTATTCCGTGAAACGTATGAACATGAGCAAATGATTACACAGAATATTAATAAGTTAGCTCATGTGGCGTTCACATCTCAAGACTACTCTACATTCAGTTTTCTTCAATGGTATGTCGCTGAGCAACATGAGGAAGAGAAACTGTTTAAAGGGATATTAGACAAGCTAGAACTTGTTGGTGAAGACGGAAAAGCCCTCTTCTTTATCGACAAGGATTTAGCGGAATTGGCAAAAGTGGGTAGTTCATCTTCTGCATCAGATACCTCTGCTGAATAGTAAGAAGTAAAAGACTGGAGTTAGCGATCGTCTTTTTCTTTCGGTGTCTGGTATGAAGATGTGGGGAGGAAAAGATGATTAATGGTGATACCATTCTTTTTGCGTTACTGATAGTAACCTTAATTAATTTGGCAAGATATTTCAGCGCGTTGCGTTCTTTGCTGTATATCATGAGGGATGCACATCCTCTGTTGTATCAACAAGTGGATGGAAGAGGTTTTTTCTCGACCCAAGGAAATTGGACGAAGCAAGTGCGTCTTTACCATTATATTAAGAGCAAAGAATACCATCATCATCATGATGAGCTGTTTATGGCGAAGTGCGATCGGGTACGAGAGCTCTTTATTCTCTGTATTACGCTGTTGGTTGTCACTACGGCTGCGGCGATTATTCTGTAAACAGCTAATTGGCAAGCGCGGGCTTTGCCGCTAAAATACCGCCTCACGTAATCGAAGGATGTGCCCAAGCACATCCTTTTTTATTTCAATCAAGAGTTATAAAGCATGAGTAGACAGGTCGATGTAGTCATCGTGGGTGCCGGTGCGGCGGGATTAATGTGTGCAGCCCAAGCAGGACTGCGTGGTCGCCGAGTTTTGGTCATCGACAACGCTAAAAAACCGGGGCGAAAAATCCTTATTTCTGGCGGCGGTCGTTGTAACTTCACTAACTACGATGTTTCCGCTGAAAACTACTTATGTCGCAATCCACATTTTGTGAAATCAGCGTTATCTCAATATACCAACTGGGATTTTATCTCGATGGTGAGCAAGCACGGTATAGAATTTGAAGAGCGCGATCATGGTCAGCTGTTTTGCTTGGATTCTGCTAAAGATATCGTAAACATGTTATTGGCAGAGTGTGACCAAGCAAATATTGAGCAGCAGTATCAAGTTGAGATTGAGCAGATTAATAAAACCGAGACAGGATTCCAGTTGGCGACGAATAAAGGCGAGATTACGTGTGAGTCTTTAGTGATCGCAACGGGCGGTTTATCCATGCCTAAACTAGGTGCAACCCCTTTTGGTTACAAGGTGGCCGAAAGCTTCGGACTGCCAGTGATCACCACAACTGCGGGCTTAGTTCCCTTTACGTTGCACAAAGAAGATAAAGAAGATTTCGCTGAACTATCGGGTATTGCTATTCCGACCATTATCGAATCTAAATCGGGTAAAACCTTCAAAGAAGCACTGCTTTTCACTCACCGTGGTTTATCTGGTCCCGCCGTGTTGCAGCTCTCTTCTTACTGGACTCCTGGTGAGGCGATTACCATCAATCTTGTTCCCGATGTGGATTTGAGTGCCATGCTCACTGAAACCTTGCAACAACATCCAAATCAGAGCCTGAAAAACACGCTGGCGCGAGTATTACCTAAACGCTTAGTGGAAGTACTGATTGAGCGTAAAGTCATTGCTGATAAGCCATTGAAGCAGTATCAAGGTAAACAGCTCGAACAAGTGGTCGAACAGTTACAAGCATGGAAAATCTTGCCGAATGGAACAGAGGGTTATCGCACTGCCGAGGTTACATTAGGTGGTGTGGATACTCAGGTTATTTCCTCCAAAACCATGGAATGTACTCAAGTTAGTGGGTTGTTTTTTGTTGGCGAAGTGATGGACGTGACCGGTTGGCTCGGAGGTTATAACTTTCAATGGGCATGGTCGAGTGGCTATGTCGCAGGGCAGTGGGCATAACCCCATTGCGACTGGTTGAATTAGGCAATCTATTATAAGATTCAGTGATGCTGCATAACATATTGTAATTTATGATGTTATAGGTTCTCTAAAACAGAGTTCTCCATCGACTTGGAAGATAACTATTTATGACTAAAAAACGCCGGCCTACGTTGCAGGATGTTGCTGATCTGGTAGGGGTAACCAAGATGACGGTGAGTCGTTATCTTAAAGATCCACTATTGGTTTCTGATAAAACCCGCGAAAAGATAGCTTCTGCACTCGACACTTGTGGCTATATTCCCAATCGAGCTCCAGAGATTTTGGCGCAAGCCAAAAGTCGAGCGATCGGCGTTTTGGTACCTTCTTTAACTAACCAAGTTTTTGCTGAAGTGATTCGTGGTATTGAAAAAGTCACTGGGAAATATGGTTATCAAACCATGTTTGCTCACTATGGTTATCGTCCTGAAGTTGAAGAGGCTAGGGTGGCTTCGCTACTTTCTTACAACATTGATGGGCTATTGCTTTCTGAGAGTTATCACACGCCCAGAACCGTTAGAATGATTGAAACTGCGGGTATTCCTGTTATTGAAATGATGGATATAGCCTCACCGTCAATCCAACAGTGCGTCGGGATTGATAACACTCAAGCAGCCTATGAAATGGTTCAGGCGATGATCGCGCGTGGTCACCGACGTATTGTCTATCTTGGCGCTCGAATGGACGTACGTACCAAATTGAAGATGCAGGGCTACGCAGCAGCAATGGATCAGGCTGGCTTACCAACCGCAGTAGTAACGACCGATGAAGCCTCTTCATTTTCTCTCGGTGCTAAATTGCTAAAAAACAGTATGCAAAGTTACCCCGATTTAGATAGTTTCTTTTGTACCAACGATGACTTGGCGGCAGGTGTTATTTTTGAGTGTCAGCGCCAAGGTATTCGCGTTCCTGAGGAGATTGGTGTTGCCGGTTTCCATGGGCATGATATTGGTCAATCGATGACACCAAAGCTGGCGAGTGTGATTACCCCGCGAGAGCAAATTGGGCGTATTTCTGCAACAGAACTACTGGATCGCTTACAAGGAAAGGTAGTGGAGAAGTCAATCATCAATCTTGGGTATGAAATTGATATTGGTGAAAGCTTACAATAAAAAACCGCACCCGAAAGATTCAGAGTGCGGTTCGTTGTGGAGCTAATACATTCTCGCTGAAACCACATCTTGAGGTTACTTGGAGATAGACTGATCTAATTAAAGAAAGATAGATACTAACATCGCTACGATAGCGCCAGTGGTTCCGATAATGGTTTCCATAACGGTCCACGTTTGCAATGTTTGTTTTTCACTTAAACCCAGATAACGGTTAGCCAACCAGAAGCCAGAGTCATTCACGTGTGATAACACGATGGCGCCTCCACCAATTGCGATAGTAATCGCAGCCAATTGCGCCCCATCTAAATTCAGTGGTGCTAGCATCGGTGTGATCAAGCCACATGCTGTCAGCATAGCCACCGTTGCGGAGCCTTGAATAACACGCACAGCCGCTGCCAAAATAAAGGCAAGAATCACGATAGGTAGACCTGAGCCAGCTAAGGTGTTACCTAATGCTGCGCCAACGCCTGAATCGATAAGTACTTGTTTAAATACACCGCCTGCACCTGTAACTAAGATGATGACACCCGCTGGTTGCAGGGCGCTACCACAGATATCCATAATACGTTCGCGAGGAATATTGCGTTTAATTCCTAGTGCATAAAATGCCAATAGGCATGCCAGCAAAATCGCGGTAAATGGGTGACCGATCAGTGCTAGCCAATCGTGTAGAGAGGAGTGCGGGTCAATAAAACGGGATACGATGGTTTTTAGACCAATCAGCAGCAGAGGGAAAATCACGATGCTAATAGAGAGTAAAAATGAAGGAATTACTGACCCCTCACGTTGCATATTGTCTTGCTGTTCGTGTGCTGGCAGCTCGACATGTACCTTTTTCGCAATCATGCTACCAAAGATAGGTCCGCCAAGAATCATCGCAGGAATGGATGCTAGCAAACCAATCACAATCATGTAGCCAAAGTCAGCATTCAATTGTGAAGCGACTAGAATTGGCCCTGGTGCTGGGATTAAAAACGCTTGGCAGGTTGCGATACCCGCTAATAGTGCAATACCAATTTTAACGACGCTACCACCACCTTTACGTACTACGGCAAAGGCAATACCAATTAATAGTACAACGGCCACGTCAAAGAATAGGGGCAGAGCACAGATAAAACCGGTTAGAGTCATTGCCCAGTGAGCTTTATTCGACCCAAATTTGTTGAGTAGGGTATGGGCAATCTGATCAAGCGCGCCAGTTTCTTCCATGACGCGTCCAAACATAGCGCCGAGCGCGACGACCACAGCAACAAAGCCGAGTGTGCCGCCCATGCCTTTTTGGATGGTGTTAGCGATATCTGCAGGGTTCATTCCTGAACAAAGCCCTGCGATCATCGACACGAGAATCAACGATACTACCGCATGAAGCCTCACCTTCATGACTAAGAACAGAAGCAGCGCAATTGAGCCTATTGCCGTCAGGATCAGTGAAAGATCAGACATAAAAGTACCTTTTGTTGGAGTGTTAGTTTGTTCACATTTTTGTAGGTTACCCGTAACATGTTACGGGTAACGTGGTAGGATGAAAACCAACAAAGCTTGGAAATGAGATTGAGGTCAACAAAGTGATGATAGAGAAAAAAGGGAACAGCTATCTGTTTATGGGCGTCTCTAGCTGTGGCAAGTCATCGATTGGTGCCGCAGTCGCTCGTGAACTGAACGCAAAATTCATTGATGGCGATGACTTACATCCCAAAGCCAACATTCTCAAAATGAAATCGGGACATCCACTCAATGATGATGACCGTGCGCCGTGGTTGGAACGCATTAATGATGCAGTATTTAGCATTGAGATGAAAAAAGAGTCCGGTGTGATAGTGTGTTCTGCGTTGAAAAAGAAATACCGTGATCAAATCCGCCAAGGCAATAGTCGATTAACCTTCATTCATCTCCATGGCGAATTTGACCTAGTGAAACAACGCATGCTGGATCGCGCCGAGCACTTTATGCCAATTGAGTTACTCAAAAGCCAGTTTGATACCTTGGAGATGCCAACGGCAGAAGAAAGCGACATTATTCGCGTTAACATTGATGGGACTTTTGCTGAAGTTGTGCAACGTTGTGTTGCGGCAATTCAAAACGTCGAATAAGCAAACCGCTTCTCTATCATAACGCCTGACACAGGGCCAGTTAACGTCATCTATACTTGGTAGCATATTGAGATAAAACGGAGCTTTGCATGAAGCTTTGGATGTACAAGTGTATTGCTGTATTGAGTTTGATGATGGCGTTTGCGGGGGTTTTGTTACCCGGTTTACCTGCCACTGAGTTTGTGATTCTCAGTGCTTGGGCGGCAGCCAAAGGTTCGCCAACGATTTATCGTTTTATTATGTCACGGCCCTATTTTCGCGACATGATAGAAAACTGGCAAAATGGGCGGGTTATCACTCGCAAGAATAAAGTGATCTCGACTATTTCTATATCCGTGTGTTTTCTTATCTTGTGGGTTCATCATGTTGCGTTTTGGGTGTTGTTTGTTGCTACGGCTGGTATGTTGATTGCCTTGGTGATTATTTGGCGTCGACCGGAAGTTCGCCCTGCCACTTCCCAATCCTCTCTCGCGTCTTCAGAAGCAGAATAAAGCAAACCCCAAGTGCAAGACTGGGGTTTGCTGTTTAGGTGTGGTGACTATTTTATGTGGTCGCCGCTTCTATCTTATGAACGACTTTACGCCGTTCGGTAATGATGGTGAGCAGTCGCTGCATGCCGATGAAACTGAACAGCAAAATACCGACGATAATTTTTGTCCACCAAGAGCTTAAGGTGCCATCAAAGGTAATGTAGGTTTGAATTAAACCTTGAATTAACACGCCAAACAGTGAACCAAACACTGTACCCACGCCACCGGAGAGCAAAGTGCCACCAATCACCACAGCGGCGATAGCATCCAGTTCAACTCCGACTGTCGCCAGCGGGTAACCCGCTGATGTGTAGATAGAGAAAACAATCCCAGCCAAGGTCGCAAGTAGGGTCGAAAGAGTATAAATACCAATGGTTGTCATCCGTACAGGCACTCCCATTAAAGAGGCGGATGTTGCATTCCCGCCGATCGCATAGACGTTATTACCAAAGCGGGTTTTCTGAGCTAGGATAATACCTAATGCCACCACGACCAGCATAATTACAGCTAAAAGGCTAAGGCGTCCTCCACCCCAGATGTGCCATACCGTTCGAGATAGTTCACGATAAGTAGGGTGGTTAATTGGGATCGACTGTTCTGAGATCAGGAAGCTGGTACCGCGCAGAAAAAACATCCCCGCCAGCGTGACGATGAAAGCCGGAATTTTCAGAGTGTCGATAATCCAGCCCATAAATGCGCCAAACAATGCTCCTAGGACTAGGGCTATCAACATGGCAGCGTAAGGATGAATGCCATGGCTAATCAACGTCGCCATCAACACGCCTGTAAAAGCAATCACCGACCCAACGGACAGGTCAATACCGCCAGATAAAATCACAAAGGTCATGCCAACAGCTAGAATCCCCAGAAAAGCATTATCAGTAAGGATATTGCAGATGACTCGAGTGCTAGTAAATGCGGGAAATTGCAAGGCACAGAAAAAATAACCAAGCAAGAAAACGCAAATTGTTATGAAGAGTGGGAAATGACGTTTAATCATGATGTTTCATTCTCCCTTTTATAGCTCGAATAACGGCTGGTGATTGCAGCACAAGTACAATCAGCACCACGACAGATTTAACGATTTGGTTCCATTGCGGTTGATACCCAGACAAAAGAATACCCGTGTTGATACTTTGAATGATGTAGGCCCCGATCAGGGCAAGGAAGAGGTTAAAACGCCCGCCCATCAACGACGTGCCGCCAATCACAACCGCGAGGATGGCATCCATTTCCAAATACAGCCCCGCATTGTTTGCATCTGCACCTTGAATATCTGCTGCAACAACAATCCCAGCAATTGCCGACATCACACCACTCACCACATAAACGGACATCACAATAGCAGGGGTATTTAAGCCAGCATTTTTGGCGGCTTTAATATTAATACCGACCGATTCAATAAAGAGTCCCAAGGCGGTTTTTTTGGTTAGTGCCCATACCGCTATCGCTGCGGCTAGCATCAACCAAACTGGTGTTGGAAAGTAGAGCAAGGTGCCACTACCAAACCAAGCTAATGTGCTGTTGGTAAAAGTGATGATTTGCCCCTGAGTGATAAGCTGGGCGATACCGCGACCTGCAACCATTAAGATTAGGGTGGCCACAATCGGCTGAATCTTAAAAATCGCGACTAAGAAGCCGTTCCATAGCCCACATAGCGCACCTGCAACGATGCCACAAAGCAGAATCACGCTTGGGTCATAGCCTTGGTGAGCCATGCTCGCCATCACTGCACCGCTTATGGCCATAACGGCACCAACCGATAGGTCAATACCTCCAGTGGCGATGACCAACGTCATACCAATGGTCAGCAAGGCAACCGGTGCTCCGCGGTTTAAAATATCGATAAGGCTGCCAAACAGGCGCCCATCTTGGATATGGATAGAAAAAAAGTTATCCGCAATCAGGCTGTTGACCACCAGCAGTAACACTAATGCGGCAATTTGTGGCGTACCTTTAGGTAAGTGTAGAGTGGGCTTATGTCCAGACTTGGATAGGGTTGAGGGTGTTAAAATACTCATAATTCACCTCACATCGCGATAGCTTGCATAATGGCGGGAACGGATAACTCTTCTGTTGGAATTTCAGCTACCTGTTTACGGTCACGCAAGACGATCACTCGATCGGCATAACCGACCAATTCCTCCAACTCCGAAGAGATAACCAACAAAGCCAGACCATCCGCACATAGGCTTTCGATGAGTCGGATGATCTCAGCATGAGCACCCACATCAATCCCACGAGTTGGCTCATCTAGGATGAGAAATTTAGGCTTAGTCAGTAGCCAGCGTGCCAGCAGGACTTTTTGCTGATTCCCCCCTGAAAGAAATTCTAGAGGTTGCTCCATCGTTGGGGTTTTAATGGCTAACTGTTGAATAAACCGATCTGATACGGTCTCTTGTTCTTTGCGTGATAAAGGACGAAACCATCCGCGTTGGGCTTGCAGAGCTAGAATAATGTTTTCCCTTACTGAGGCTGCGCCAATGATGCCATCGGTTTTACGATCTTCAGGACAATAACCGAGTCCTAAATGGGAAGCTTGTCTTGCTGAGTGAATGGAGACGACTTTGTTTTGCAGTTGGCAGGTACCACTATCATGAGGTTCAATACCAAAAATGACTTGAGCCGTTTCGGTACGTCCTGAACCCAATAATCCGGCGAGTCCAACAATTTCTCCAGCATGAACGTCAAGCGTGAATGGCTCAATGGTGCCTTTTTTACCAAAATCGGATAGTTGGATAACGGGTTTGTCATTCCAAGTGGTTTTGCCTGCGCGTTTCAGTGCGCCTTCTTCCAATTCGCGTCCCAGCATCATTTTTACTAATTCAATTTGTGGTAACTCGGCTGTTTCCCTTGTGCCGACTAACTGTCCATTACGCAAGACGGTGATGCGATCACTCACTTGATACACTTGTTCAAGAAAGTGAGTAATGAAAATTAAACTGACTCCCTGCGTTTTTAATTGACGCATGATATCGAACAGCATATTGACTTCATTACCATCAAGGCTTGCGGTGGGTTCATCAAGAATCAAAATTTTGGCAGACATCGAGATCGCACGAGCGATAGCGACCACTTGTTGAATGGCAACTGAAAACTGATTAAGAGGTAGGCTGACGTCGATATCCAGCCCATATGTTTGTACGATTTGTTTGGCTTTATGCGCCATGGTTTTGTGGTCAACCAAACCAAAACGTCTCGGCTCGTGACCAATGAAGAGGTTGTCCATTACCGACATATTGGGTAATAGGTTGACCTCTTGATAAACAGTACCAATACCAAGCCGTTGGGCATGTGCGGTATTCTGTGGTGAGATAGAACGGCCATCGAGAAGAATTTCCCCCGAATCTTTTGGGTATACGCCGGTGAGGGTTTTCACCAACGTGGATTTACCTGCGCCATTTTCCCCAAGCAAAGCCATAATTTCGCCTTTACGTAGAGAAAAATCGACATTCTGCAATGCTTTAACGCCAGGAAAATATTTACAGATCCGTTTGGCATCGAGCACCAAATCTTGATTGGACATGAGAATCACTCCATCTGCGCCTCATGCTGGCAGGAAGCAGCATGAGGCGGGAACTACTGCAAATTCATAACCTAATAAAAGTTCATGACTTAATAAAAACTAATAACCTAAGTTTTGTTTGATTTTTAGTTCTTCAGCGGCATCTTTAGGCAAGAACAGAGTTGATTTAGTTACGATTTTTTTAGGTGGAATAATACCTTTGTCTTTATATGCCATTAAGGCATCAAATGCAGGGCCTGCCATATTTGGTGTCAATTCAACAGTGGCGTTGGTTTCACCTTTTAGCATGGCTCTAAATATATCGGGCACAGCATCAATTGAGACAATAAGAATATCTTTACCCGGTTGTAATCCTGCTTCTTTTATTGCTTGAATTGCACCAATGGCCATATCGTCGTTATGGGAAAATACCGCACAAATACTCTTGCCGTTATTTTCTGCTTTGATAAAGCTTTCCATAACTTCTTTACCTTTACTACGAGTAAACTCGCCAGATTGGGTACGGGTAACATGGATGTTTTGAGCTTTTTGGATGGTCTTATCAAAGCCCTGTTTACGCTCGATAGCGACACTAGAGCCTACCGTTCCTTGTAGTTCTACCACGTTACAGTTTTTACGATCTTTTACTTGGTTAATCAGCCAGTTACCCGCTACTTCACCTTCTAAAACGTCATTTGCAGCAACGGATGTCATGTAAAGTGAGTCGTCGACAGAGACAGTACGGTCAAGTAAAAAAACCGGAATGTCGTAGTCTTTGGCTTCTTCAAGCACGGGTTCCCATCCTGTTTGCACGACTGGGGCGATAAAGATAGCATCGACGCCTTGAGCAATGAATGAACGCACAGCTTTGATTTGGTTCTCTTGTTTTTGTTGGGCATCGGATATTTTTAAGTTAATTCCACGTTTGGCTGCTTCGGTTTTTGCTACTGACGTTTCGGCAGCGCGCCAACCAGATTCAGAACCAATTTGGGAAAAGCCGACGGTGAGGGGGTTGGCCATCAGCGAACCAGACATCAATAAAGAGCTGATCGCAACGGCGAGAGAAAGTTTCTTTAACATATTGATGTACCTATTTTGTTTGACTATTTATTTCACGGATTAAAGCGTTTTGTAGGACATTATTTTTATTACGAAGATAAGAGTATGTTTGTTAGATAAGAGGGATTTGGACGTTAATCACATAACAATTTTTGTAGCAATTTTATCCATTTTAATAGCAACAAAAATAACATTATGTTCACAAAAAATGAGTTGAAAAATAGAGGTGATAGCGTTGTTTTTTATTTTTCTTTGTAAATAAAAAGCCTCTGAAAAATAACAGAGGCTTGAATTTATTAAATAATATTTATCGCGCTTTTTGTTTATAGCGGTCAAATATAACGGCTGCAAGTAAGATAGCCCCACGAACCACATATTGCGCAAATGGAGACATGTTTAATAGGTTCATCGCGTTTTCCACCGTACCCAGAATCAGTACCCCTGCAATGACATAAGATACTTTACCTATCCCGCCTTTGAGTGATACACCGCCCAGGACACAAGCAGAGATAACTACCAGTTCAAAACCGACCGATGTCATGGGTTGGCCGCTGGTCATACGCGCTGCCAAGATGACACCTGCTAGGGCTGATATAAATCCGGAAATAGTGAAAATCAGTAGCTTGGTTTTGACCACATTGACCCCTGCTAAACGTGCTGCTTCTTCGTTACCGCCAATGGCCAAGGTATTACGTCCATAAACCGTGCGATTAAGTAGAAATGCGAAGATGGCAAAGGTGACGATGGTGAGCCAAATTGGGGTTGGAATACCAATGAAAGAGGAGTTGCCCAGAGCAAAGAAGCCTTCTTCAGTGATACCAACGGCTTTACCATCTGAAATGATGTAACCCAAACCGCGGGCAATTTGCATGGTTGCGAGTGTGGTTATCAGGGCGTTGATTTGCAGTTTGGCTATCACAAAGCCATTGAGCAAACCAAAAGCCACACCAGATAATAAACCCGCACCGACACCGAGTACGACACTGCTGGTGGCATTAATCGCTACCGCGGTCACAACGCCAGAGCAGGCGATAACCGATGCAACCGATAGGTCTAAGTCGCCACAGGCAAGACAGAACAACATTGCACAGGCGACCATACCACTCATTGAAATTGCAAGGCCTAAACCTTTCATGTTTACAAAAGTGGCAAAGTAGGGCACAAACAAGCTGCACAGGATAAAGAGACCGGCGAAAACAATCAGCATGCCGAATTTATCCCAAAGATGCGTGAGGTTGAGATGGCGTTCTTTTGGCTCTTGTTGAGTCATTTTGGTTGAACTTGATAGAGACATAATCTAATTCCTTTCATTAAGCCGCGGTGGCTTCGTCACCAAGCATTGCGAGTCGAAGTGCGGTTTGTTCTTTGAATTCATTGCGTTGCAGTTCACCCGTTACGGCGCCGTCTTTCATGACCAAAACTCGGTCAGAGATACCAAGCACTTCAGGCAAGTCGCTTGATACCACGAGCACCGTGACGCCATTTTCAGCCAGTTTAAAAATCAGTTCGTAAATCTCTGATTTCGCACCTACATCGATGCCACGAGTGGGTTCATCAAGTAGAATCACGCTCATTGCTGTCGACAACCAGCGACCTAAAATGACTTTTTGTTGATTCCCGCCAGATAGGTCACCAAGCCGCTGTTCTAAAGAGGATGCTTTGATGTTGAGAGCTTTTTTTTGCTCCGCTGCATTTTGGCCTTCCCATGAAAAATCGATCAGACTTTTCAGCTTCAAGTGCCATGGTCTGGCACTGATGTTGGTGTTTTCTGCAACGGAAAGAATGGGCACAATGCCATCGGTTTTTCGATCTTCGGGGCAGAGCGTAATACCGGCTCGAATGGCATCAACCGGGCGATTTATCTTTATCGGAGTGTCATGCAGATACACTTGACCAGAGGTTGCTTTCTCGGCACCAAATATTAGTTTGGTAAGCTCTGTTCGCCCTGCACCAACCAGACCAAATAGGCCTAAAATCTCGCTTTGGCGAATGTCGAAAGAGATTGGTGAGCTGACACCTGGACCAAGTAAGTTGTCAAGTCGCAGACCACTTTCGCCTAATGGGCGGGGACGATAGTGGTAAATATCACTGATTTCTCGACCCACCATTAACTCCACTAAGCGTTCGTGGGTTAGGTGTGTAAGATCATCAAAGGTTTGCACTAAAGTGCCGTCTTTAAAAATGGTGATGGCATCACACAGTTCAAAAATCTCTTCCATACGGTGTGAAACGTACAAAATAATTTTGCCGGAGTCGCGCAGTTCGCGAATCACTTTGAACAAGTTTTGAATCTCGCGTTGGGAAAGGCTACTGGTGGGCTCATCAAAGGCAATGATCTGTGCATTACGGCTCAGTGCTTTGGCAATTTCAACCATCTGCCATTGGCCGATTGAAAATTCTTTCAATGGCAATGATGGGTCAAAATGTTCACCAAGGCGCTCGAGTTGTTCTCGCGCATTACGATTGAGAGTGTCTACGTCTACTCGGCCTTGCTTAGTTGGCAGTTGGCCAAGAAAGATGTTTTCTGCCACGCTGAGTTCTGGAACTAGGTTTAGCTCCTGATAAATAATGGCAATGCCTTGCTCGAGTGCATCTTGTGCATTCGAAAACTGATGAGGCTGACCATCGATGAGCAGTTCACCTTCCGTTGGTTGATGTAACCCACTTAAGGTTTTCAAAAGGGTTGATTTGCCTGCGCCGTTTTCACCCATCAAGGCATGAATGCTGCTTTTGTTTGATCTAAAACTGATGTCTGTTAGCGCTTTGACACCTGGGAAATGTTTCGAAATATGGCTAAATTCGAGGTATGAGGGGGCTGTGTTCATCACCGTCTCTCCTTGTGCTCACTTTGCTTAATCGGAGGGGACACAAGCTTTTGGTCACCTGTGTCCCTTTTGCTTATAGACCTTTTTTCGCCAATTCAGCTTTGTAGTTATCACGAGTGATGAGAACGACGTCAGTTACCTCAACAAACTTCTTAGGTTGAACGCCATCTTCGACCCAATCATAGAGAGATTCGATACTTTTATAACCGTGTACATCAGGGCTAGGAAGCAGTGAACCGTAAAAGCCAGTCGCTTTAGATTTTGCAAGTTCATTGACCGCATCCACACCATTAATGCCGATACCAATAACGTTTTTCGCGGTAAAACCTTGGCCTTCTGTTGCACGTACACCGCCTAAAACAGTGTTGTCATTCATACCAACGACTAACCACTGTTTAACTGTTGGGTATTGAACAAGGAGTGAGTTTGCGGCATCCAATGCGCCAGGAATGTCGTTGGTTTTGGTTGGTACACGATGCACTTGCGCCACAGGGAAACCGGATTCTTCAATGGCTTTGATTGCGCCATCAACACGACGACGAGCGGTATCCAACTCATCGGCAGTAATCGCCATAACACCAGTTGTGGCTTGATCCCAACTGCGATGTTGCATTTCTTTAATCAATTCTTGTCCTTGGCGATAGCCAATTTGGCTTGCTGCCATCATCACCAAAGGTACATCGGTCATTGGTTGACCTTTAGCATTAAGGAATTGGTCATCAACTGTCACCACTTTGAGATCATAGCTTTTCGCTTTAGCCATGATCGCAGGCCCCAACTTAGGGTCTGGCGTGCAGATAACGAAGCCTTTTGCGCCACTTGCGGCGAGGGTATCGATGGCATTTAGGGTTTTCTCGCCATCGGGTACTGCCATTTTTATCACCTCAAAGCCTTTGTCCTTAGCGGCTTTTTCGGCAAATGACCATTCGGTTTGGAACCATGGTTCTTCAGGTTGTTTAACTAAATAGCCGAGTTTGAGGGTGTCATCGTCAGAACCAAATAAAGAAAAGGCACTGGCAGAGGCGCTGAGCAGAGTCAATCCAGACAATGCTGCAGCAGTGAGTAGGGTTTTTAGTTTCATTGTTATTTCATCCGCTGATGTTTGTAGGGTTTCGCTGGCTATTATTTGCACTATTGTGGCACGGAGGAAGTGATAAAAATCACAGGGGGGGAAAGTAGCGAATTTGTCCATTCATTTAGCTCCCATGACTATGAAGTGGATCTCAATCGCTGCCGGTTCGTGCACGAATGGAACCAAATGGGAGAATTTACCCTTATTTTTTTGTGATATGGCTCAATATGTTACTTGAGGCCGATTTTATAACCTAACGCACGGATTTTACGTTGTGGCGTTTTTATCCATACTTGTAGCAGCTTGATTCATGGTTGAACCGTCACCGCACGGTTATAACAAATAGCAATTCCAACCATAGATGGAGCTGTCATGGACAAGTTCACTTCACATCAAGCTCACGTTATCGGTCTTGATTTTGGTTCAGATTCTGTACGTGCCCTGCTTGTTAATGCGACAAATGGTGCCGAAGTATCATCTGGTGTCACCTATTACCCTCGCTGGATGAAAGGCTTATATAGCAATCCTGAATATTCACAATTTCGCCATCACCCTAAAGATTACATTGAGGCAATGACCAGTGCAGTCCAAGAGGTGCTCGCACAAGTTCCAGCCGACATTGCTCAGTCCGTTGTGGGGATCGGCGTCGATACCACAGGCTCTACTCCTGCGCCAATCGACAAAGAGGGGAATGTACTGGCGCTTCTTCCAGAATTTGAACATAACCCTAATGCGATGTTTGTGTTGTGGAAGGACCATACCTCTGTAGAGAAAGCTGAGCGAATTAATGAATTGGCTCATGGTGGTGAGTTCCCTGATTACACTCGCTACATCGGCGGTATTTATTCTTCGGAATGGTTTTGGGCTAAGGCTGCTTGGGTGAGTGAACAAGACAGCGATGTAGCCAAACAGGCTTACAGTTGGGTTGAACTGTGTGACTGGATTCCAGCACTGATCAGTGGCAACCAGCATCCTGATCATTTCCGTCGTGGTATCTGCGCGGCAGGTCATAAGGCGATGTGGCATGACAGCTGGGGCGGTTTACCTGATGAGCAATTTCTGACAGCGATATCGCCAACGTTAAGTGGTATGCGCGAACGTATGTTTGACCGAGTTTATACCGCAGACCAAGAAGCCGGGCGCTTATCAGCAGAATGGGCACAGCGCTTTGGTTTACCAGAGGGCATCGCCGTCGCGATTGGCGAATTTGACTGCCATATGGGTGCTGTTGGCGCAGGCGCAGGCGCTCACGATTTGGTGAAAGTGATTGGTACTTCCACCTGCGATATTTTGATGGTGGAACACGATCAAGTCGGTGATAAAACCATTCATGGTATTTGTGGGCAGGTTAAGGGCAGTGCATTACCCAATCTAACTGCTTTGGAGGCGGGTCAATCGGCTTTCGGAGATATTTACGCTTGGTTTAAAAATGTGTTGTTGTGGCCAATGCAGCAATTAGGTGCGAACAACCCTCAGCATGCACAAGCTTTGCAAGACTTAGAAAATCAGCTGATTCCTATGCTTTCTGAGGCCGCACAACAATACGATGTGCATGCTACGTCTCCTCTCGCGATGGATTGGCATAACGGTCGCCGTACTCCTTATGCCAACCAACGTCTCAAAGGTGCCATCACTGAACTTAACTTAGGTTCAAGTGCACCCGCCTTGTTTTCTGCGCTGGTGGAATCGACAGCCCATGGTGCGAAAGCGATTGTTGACTGCTTTGTTGACCAAGGTATGGATGTTGAACGTGTGATTGCGATTGGTGGTATTTCGCAAAAATCCCCATTCGTCATGCAGATGTGTGCGGATGTTATTGGTCGGGATATTGCGATTGTTCGCTCTGAACAATGCTGTGCTTTGGGGGCTGCTATTTTTGCCGCTGTGGCTGCTGGCGTACATGCCGATAGCCAAACCGCACAACAAGTGATGGCCAGTCCTATTTGCCAAATTTACCAACCCAATCTGGCGACCAAGCCTCGTCGAACACAGCGTTATTCTGCTTATCGAGAGTTAGGTCATCATATTGAACAAATTGAAGAATTTCATTTATCTCAGGAGCGTCATCATGGCTGAACATGCAGTGCTAAATAACCCCCGTAGCGCTCAGTTTGAACGTATACGCCAGCTTCGTCACCAAGTGTGGCAAGCCAATATGGATCTTGAGCGCCATCATCTTGTGACTTTTACGTGGGGTAATGTATCCGCGATCGATAGAGAGTCTGGATTGGTGGTGATTAAACCAAGTGGCGTTGCGTACAGTGAATTATCTGCTGAAAACATGGTCGTTGTTGATTTAGAAGGCAATGTGGTGGAAGGCTCCTTAAACCCATCGTCTGACACTGCGACGCACTTAGTCTTGTATCGCGCTTATCCTGAGATAGGTGGAGTGGTGCATACGCACTCTAATCATGCCACGTCGTGGGCACAAGCGGGTAAACCCATTCCTGCTTTAGGTACGACCCACGCGGATTATTTCTACGGAAATATTCCATGTACTCGCGCTTTGAGCGACCAAGAAATTCAAAATGACTACGAGTACAACACAGGGAAGGTAATAGTGGAAACCATTGGTGACAATGACCCGGTTGCCATCCCAGGCATCATAGTGAAAGAACATGGACCTTTTAGTTGGGGTAAAGACGCAGCACAAGCAGTTCATAATGCGGTCGTGATGGAAGTCGTGGCAGACATGGCTCTCCAAACCCTACAAATCAATGCCCAAGTTGATCACATTAATCAAGCCCTGCTCGATAAGCATTACCTGCGTAAACACGGTGCCAATGCCTATTACGGACAGTCCTCATCCAATAAGAAATAAGAAGTGAAGGGAAAGTTATGAAAGTATTTAATGATAAACAAGTCTGGTTTGTGACCGGCTCTCAACACCTTTATGGACCAGAAGTAATTCGCCAGGTAGGTCAGGATAGTGCTGCGATTGTAAATGGCTTAAATAGTTCTGAAACCATTTCTGTGCCGATTGCTGAAAAAGGTATTGTAAAAACCCCAGACGAGATTCTTGGTGTATGTCGTGCTGCAAATAATGACCCAGACTGTTTAGGGGTGATTTTGTGGATGCACACTTTCTCTCCAGCCAAAATGTGGATTGCAGGTTTATCTCAACTCAACAAACCTTTCTTACATCTACATACCCAATTCAATGCTGAACTGCCTTGGGACAGCATCGATATGGACTTTATGAACCTGAACCAAAGTGCGCACGGTGACCGTGAATTTGGCTTTATCGGTACTCGTTTAGGTTTGGATCGTAAAGTCGTAGTGGGTCACTGGCAAAATCCACAGGTTCACAGCGAAATAGACCAATGGTGTCGTGCTGCTATCGGTATTCAAGCTGGTCATGATCTGAAAGTGGCGCGTTTTGGTGACAACATGCGCCAAGTAGCGGTAACGGAAGGCAACAAAGTATCAGCTCAAATTCAGTTTGGTTATGAAGTGAATGCTTACGGTCTAGGCGAACTGACTGAAGCCGTTAATGCTGTATCTGACGCAGACGTTTCACGACTACTAGATGAATACGCTTCTAGTTATGTCATGGATCCCAAATTGCTGCACGACAGCGATTTGCTAAAAATTATGCAAAAAGAAGCCCGTCTAGAAGCAGGTATGGAAAGTTTCTTGACTGCAGTCGGTGCAAAAGCCTTTACCAACACCTTTGAAAACTTAACCGGTATCGATAGCCTGCCTGGTTTAGCGACTCAGCGTCTGATGTCGAAAGGTTACGGTTATGGCGGTGAAGGTGACTGGAAAACCTCCGCTATGACTCATATTATGAAAACCATGGCAAAAGGTTTACCTGGTGGTACTTCCTTCATGGAAGATTATACCTACCATTTTGGTGCCCGTGATCAAATCTTGGGTGCGCATATGTTGGAAGTTTGTCCTTCAATTGCAGCAGCAAAACCACGTTTGGAAATTCATACCCACACCATCGGTGTTCATTGTGAAGTGCCTCGTTTATTGTTCTCAGGTCAAACAGGTCCAGCAAATGCGGTCTCTGTCGTCGATTTAGGCAACAGATTCCGTATGATAGTGAGTAAAGTCAACGCTGTTGAACCACCTGCCGATCTACCAAAATTACCAGTGGCTCACGCGTTGTGGGAACCAGAACCTAATCTACAAACTGCAGCTGCTGCTTGGATTCATGCCGGTGGTGCGCACCACACGGTTTATACACAAGCGCTCTCTTTGGATACATTAGGTGATTACGCTGATATTCTTGGTATGGAAATGGTAGTGATTGATGATCAGACTGAAATTCGTCGTTTCAAAAACGAATTGCGTTCCAACAGCCTGTATTACCGTTTAGCTTCTGGTATCTAATGGTCTCTTGCTTGGTCTCTTGCTCCCTTTCCTCAAAGGGAAGGGAGCAATTTTAGGTCATCACGTTTCTGAGGTAACACATTGGTGAGTGAAACTTCTCCTCCTGATCGCTGCTACATAGTGAAAAATCAACAGTGGCAACTGCTTGTTAATCGGCAAGAGCCAGGTCGGTTGCGGATTCAATATGGTGATGAGTTGGTTTTCGAGGGCCAATTGGTCATAGAAAACAATGGTATACCGTTGTCTTTTCACGATGTTCAGTGGAAGTTTCGTCATCGACCTGATCGCTTAGAACAGTGGTGTCAGATGAATCATGTTGATAAATTGTCGATCAACATGAATTACTACTTTCATGATGATGCGCTGGTGGTGGAATACTTAGCGCGCAATAGCATCCCCACGCGGCTGGACATCCATCATGTCATTGAAACCACAGCAGCAACTGAACCTCCTCAAACTCGAACTGTTCCTGATTTAACTCATCATTGGCATCGACGTCGCCACGGTTTGCCTAGTCATAGCCTAATTCAACCGGCCACGACGGATCATTTTCGCGAAGCATTTTCTGCTACCCAGTGGATCGTGTTAGACAAAATGTGAGCTATAAAATCGTAATTAATTGATGTCTAAAATATAATATTGCGAAACATTCATGAAGCCTTAAGTATGCAGAATTCTGATCCTTTGAAACCTGGGTATAACTTTGATGCGCACCTCGTCGCAGGTTTAACCCCTATCATCGAAGGGGATGAGCTCGATTTTACTATCGACCGCCCTAACGGGATGAAAGGGTACATCATCAATATCACCAGTAAGGGTGAGGGAACCATATTTTCTGGCGATCAGGCTTTTGATGTAAAAGCAGGGGATTTGCTGCTTTTCCCGCCGAGTGCTGCCCATTTCTATCAACGCAGCCCTGACAGTGCGTCATGGTTTCATCGTTGGGTCTATTTTCGTCCGCGGGCATTTTGGAACGACTGGCTAACTTGGCAGACGGAAGTGCGCGGTGTGTACGTGACGCGCAATTTGCCGCCATCGGTGACTCAACCGTTGGAAGAGCTGTTTATTGATATCGAATACACTGCAAAGTCGGATTTGCCTTATCGTAATGATTTGGCGATTAATCTGCTGGAGCAGTTGCTCATTCGATGCAAAACTGTGCAACCGGATATCGTCACTAAACCGCTTGATCCTCGCGTGATAGAAGCAATGAACTACATGACGCAAAATCTCAATCAGGATTTTACTTTAGAGGATGTAGCTGCCCATGCTTGCTTATCACCATCACGTTTAGGGCATTTATTCCGTGATGAGATGAAAATGACCATTACTCAGTGGCGAGATGACCAGCGAATCAGCCGAGCGAAGCAGTTGTTAGTAACCACTCACTATTCGGTTAATCATATAGGTAGAATAGTGGGTTACTCAGACCCACTTTATTTTTCTCGCGTGTTTAAGCGTAAGGCGGGCGTGAGTCCAAAGCTGTATCGTGAGCAAATTACATAAATAGATATTCCTAATTAGGCTCCAGTTCTGATAGTCAGGCGGCGGCTGAAAAGCGGATCCTCTCCCTCAAATTTAGTTTTGTGGAACGGTTTTATCTCTTTTGCGAGACTTGAGCTGTTGCACAACCAACCCACTAATAATCAGCAACAGGCCCACTAAGGTTGATGGATGGATCTGTTCACCAATAATGGTGGAAAGCAAAATCAATGAAATAAACGGCGAAGCAAAAATTAAGTTACTGATACGCGCCGTATTATTGGTGTTTTTCAACGCGCTGAGCCACAGAACAAAAGTAATCCCCATTTCAAATAAGCCCACATAGGTCACCGCAGCCCAACCAGACCAAGTGATGTGCTGCCAGTCCGAACCTTCGTAAACGCATAGTCCAATCGCAAAGGGAATCGCGACTAAGAAACCAAGTAACACACTGATGATTGGATCGGCTTTGTTTTTGGTATTGAGAATCCAATAGCCAGCCCAGAGCAAAGTGGATACCAGCGCCAAAATAACCCCTGTTGGACTTTCAAAATGGAGATTAAGCAGGTTGCCTTGGGTCGCGATCACTACCACGCCAAAGTAACTCAGCCCACAGGCAATCCAGTCTTGCTTGCGAATCTTCTGCCCCAAGAATACGGCGGCCATCAAGGTTAAGGTAATCGCCCAGCTATAGTTAATCGCTTGTGCCTGAGACGCGGGAAGCAAAGCGTAGGCTTTGAACAAAATGAGGTAATACGCCAAGGGGTTTATCAGTCCAAGCAGCAAGTAGTATCCCGGGTTGGATAGAAAGGTATTGCCAATGTTGTGCCATTTACCCATGACGCGACACAAAATCAGCAGTACCACAACCGATACGATACTTGCCATAGTCAGCATTTGGATGGGGGTGAACTGAGATAAAGTCAGCTTAAAAGCGGTTGCAACGGTTGACCAAAGCAATACAGCAGACAGTGCTAAACCTAACGCTCGGCGTTCATTCATTGAGTGAGTATCCAAAAATGGAGGGAAACTCTAGTCTAGCGGGTGAATTATCGTGCGACAAACTGGACATTTATCCAGTATCGAAATACCATTTTCAGTAATCAATACAACTGAGTACGCGCTAGCTATGCAATGGATAATCGAGAATCAAAACATCTTGTTTACAGGCTTATCAAGCGCAGTGATTGCGGGTGGTGCTGCCGGGTGGTGGGTCAAGCAAAAACTGCAAACCAAGTCGCAGCTGTTAGAACAGCAATTAAGTTATCAAAATCAGTGGCATGAGCAGCAAGTTGAGCAGCTTAAAGCTTCACTGGCTACCACTCAGGATGAGTTAGAACAATTAGATGGATTAAGAGACAAAGCCGAATATGAGCTTAAACAATCCCATGGTAAGGTGATGGCGGCTTTGGAAAAATTGCGTTACTTCGAAGCGGTGAAGCAAGAGCGTCAGCAATACGCCGACGAACTTAACCGCGTGCGTGAACAAAAAGCCCAGTTAGAAGTGCAATTGCATGAGCAAGAAGCCCGTCATCAGCAGCAACAAGAATCGAGTCAAGAAAAGCTGGCGTTGTTGGAACGTGCAGAAGAGCGTTTAAAACAGCAATTTGAACATTTGGCCAATCAGCTTTTTGAAGTGAAAACCGCGAAAGTGGATCAACAAAACCAGCAAAGCCTATCGGCGATTTTGAACCCGCTTCGAGAACAGTTGGAAGGGTTTAAAAAGCAAGTAAACGATAGCTTTAGCTCTGAAGCCAAAGAGCGTCACACATTGGTTCATGAATTGAAAAACTTACAGCGTCTTAATGAACAAATGGCGCAAGAAGCACTGAACCTTACTCAAGCTTTGAAGGGCGATAACAAACAGCAGGGCAACTGGGGTGAAGTGGTTTTGGCTCGAGTGTTGGCGGAGTCGGGACTGCGCGAAGGACACGAATATCAAACTCAAGTGAGCTTGCAAAATGAAGCCGGCAAGCGCTATCAGCCGGATGTGATTGTTTACTTGCCTAACGATAAGCAAGTGGTCATCGACTCTAAAATGGCGCTGATTGCTTATGAGCGTTATTTCCATGCTGATAATGACCATGATCGCGAACTGGCACTGCGCGACCATTTGTTAGCGTTACGTAGCCACATTAAAGGACTAGGGCAGAAGGATTATCAGCAACTGAAAGGGATTCAGTCTCTGGATTATGTGTTGATGTTTGTGCCGGTTGAGCCGGCGTTTCAAGTCGCTATTCAGGCTGATCCAAGTTTGATACGTGATGCGATGGAGCAAAACATCATTATTGTCAGTCCAACAACATTGTTGGTGGCGCTGCGTACCATAGATAACTTATGGCGCAATGATAGGCAAAATCAAAACGCACAAATTATCGCTGATCGCGCAAGTAAGTTGTACGATAAGCTGCGTTTGTTCGTAGAAGATATGGATACCTTGGGGTCTTCGCTGGATAAAGCGAACCAGAGCTATCAAGGTGCCATGAATAAATTGGTGACGGGGCGTGGTAATGCGATCCGTCAGGCAGAAAGTTTTAAACAACTGGGTGTTGAGATTAAACGTTCTATCCGTAGTGATGTCGTTGAACGGTCTCAACATGGTCTTAATGAGGAAAATTCGTTGCCGGAAAGACATGAGGCGGCGGATAAAGTAAACTAATCTCCCAGTCGCAGTTTGGTAGTTAGGCGTGGCCTAAGAGGATAGAGAATGACGGATATCAGCGTACAATCAAATACAGAAGAAGCTCAAGAAACCACCCACTTTGGTTTCGAAACCGTTAAAAAGTCAGAAAAAGCAGGCAAAGTCGCTCAGGTGTTTACCTCAGTAGCCACAAAATACGACATTATGAATGACCTAATGTCTGGTGGTATTCATCGCTTATGGAAGCGCTTTACCATTGACTGTGCTGGTGCGCGTCCTGGGCAACGTATTCTTGATCTTGGTGGTGGTACAGGTGACTTAACGGCTAAGTTTTCTCGCATTGTTGGCGATGAAGGTCATGTCGTCCTCGCTGATATTAACAACTCAATGCTGAATGTTGGTCGTGACAAATTACGTGACCATGGCATTGTGGGCAATGTTCATTATGTTCAAGCGAATGCCGAAGAGCTGCCATTCCCTGATGACTACTTTGACTGTATCACTATCAGTTTCTGTCTACGTAACGTGACAGACAAAGACAAAGCGATTCGCTCAATGTTTCGCGTGCTTAAGCCGGGCGGCCGTTTGTTGATTCTTGAGTTTTCAAAACCGATCATTGAGCCGTTATCCAAAATCTACGATTCTTACTCTTTCCATATCTTGCCTCGCATGGGACAAATGATTGCTGGCGATGCGGAAAGTTACCGTTACTTAGCGGAATCGATTCG
This sequence comes from Vibrio tritonius, assembly GCF_001547935.1. Classification (NCBI taxonomy): domain Bacteria; kingdom Pseudomonadati; phylum Pseudomonadota; class Gammaproteobacteria; order Vibrionales; family Vibrionaceae; genus Vibrio; species Vibrio tritonius. The sequence continues at coordinate 3,353,883 of NZ_AP014635.1, read as the reverse complement.
CATGCACCCTGATCAAGAAACACTGAAAGGGATGATGGAAGAGGCTGGTTTCGAGCAAGCCCAATATTTCAACCTGACCGGTGGCATTGTTGCGCTTCACCGTGGATATAAATTTTAAGGTCGTATCATGCCGTTTGAACCTCTGGTGACTGCGGTCATCGAGACAACATTAAATACGCTGATTCAAGATAACCCTGATTTAGTGCGTCGTTTGGCTCGTTTAAAAGGCCGGGTTATTCAGTTGCATCTTAAAGAGCTTGATAAAACATTAACCTTTGTTTTTAGTCAGCAGGTGGATGTGTTAGCTCGTTATGAAGGTCAGCCGGATTGTTATCTTTCCTTGCATCTATCGATATTGCCAGAACTACGTGAACACTCGAATATCACTCGACTGATTAAACAGGATAAGTTGGTGCTGGAAGGAGATATCCAACTAGCCCAAAAATTCGCTCAGTTAATGACAGACAGTAAGCCCAATGTGGAAGAATGGCTGTCTCGCGTGACTGGTGATGTGGTGGCCCATACGGTTGTACAGGGTGTGAAAGAGGTGTCAGGCTTCCTGCATGAACATTTTGCTCGTCATCAAAGCCATCTTGGACAAGTGCTGACAGAAGAGTGGCGTATGGCTCCTCCGCCGTTAGAAATCGCCGATTTTTGCGATCAAGTGGATGAGGTAAAAAGCCGAGCTGCTCGTTTGGAAGCGCAATTGCAACAACTAATGGATAGAGTATGACTCCTTCGGAAATCAAACGTCTTTACCGTATTATCAAGGTTCAACTTGAATACGGTATCGATGAATTACTTCCTAACCACCAACTGACCAAAGCGCCGTTGCTGGCTCGTAAATCGCTGTTTTGGATTCGTAATAAATACCCAGAAAAGCCTCTTGGTGAACGTCTGCGGTTAGCTCTACAAGAACTCGGCCCTGTTTGGATTAAATTTGGCCAAATGATGTCGACTCGTCGCGACCTATTTCCTCCACACATCGCAGACCAATTAGCGTTATTACAAGACAAAGTGTCTCCGTTTGATGGCCAGTTAGCGAAAAAACGTATTGAAGAAGAGCTGGGGGGACCTGTTGAAAATTGGTTTGATGAGTTTGATATTGAGCCGTTAGCGTCCGCTTCGATTGCTCAGGTACATACCGCACGCGTAAAAGAAACACAGCAGGAAGTGGTTCTTAAAGTGATTCGACCCGATATCCGTCCGGTTATTGAGGCCGATTTGAAATTGATGTATCGCTTAGCACGTATGGTCGCTAAGTCGGTACCCGAAGCTCGCCGTTTAAAGCCGGTTGAAGTGGTTCGTGAATATGAAAAAACGTTGATTAGCGAATTAGATTTGCGTCGCGAAGCCGCCAATGCCATTCAGCTACGACGGAATTTTGAAAATAGCGAAGAGCTTTATGTTCCTGAAGTGCTGCCCGATTTCAGTAATGAAAGTTTAATGGTCTCCGAACGAATTTATGGCATTCAAGTATCCGACATAGATGCACTTGTTGCTAATGGCACGGATATGAAGCTTCTTGCTGAACGGGGCGTTAGTGTGTTTTTCACGCAAGTGTTTCGAGATAGTTTCTTTCATGCCGATATGCATCCAGGGAACGTTTTTGTTAATCCAACCCATCCGGAAAACCCGCAATGGATTGGTTTGGATTGCGGAATCGTGGGCACACTCAATAACGAAGATAAGCGCTATTTAGCAGAAAACTTTCTGGCGTTTTTCAATCGTGATTACCGCAAAGTGGCACAATTGCACGTGGATTCTGGTTGGGTCCCATACGATACCAACGTCGATGAGTTTGAAGTCGCAATACGTATTGTGTGTGAACCAATTTTCGCTAAGCCATTATGTGAAATCTCGTTTGGGCATGTGTTGTTAAACTTATTTAATACAGCACGTCGCTTCAACATGGAAGTGCAGCCGCAATTGGTCTTACTGCAGAAAACATTACTCTATGTCGAAGGTCTCGGGCGTCAACTTTATCCTCAGCTCGATTTGTGGGATACGGCTAAGCCATTTCTAGAGCAGTGGATGAAACAGCAAATTGGACCGCACGCGGTTTGGCATGCGTTTAAAGAACGAGCGCCGTACTGGGTAGAAAAATTACCTGAACTACCTGAGTTACTTTATGATAGCCTCAAACAAGGTAAGGTGTTGAATCAGCGAATGGATCAACTTTATCAGGGCTATCGTGACAATAAGCGGCAGCATGCCACTGGTAAATTTTTATTTGGAATTGGCGCTACTTTGGTTGTCTGTTCTGCGATATTGTTTACCAGTCATTTGGATCAGGTATCGCTTGGTTGCGGTATTGCCGGTGTCCTATTTTGGTTGTTAAGCTGGCGTGCTTATCGCCGCTAAACTCGATGTTAACCAGTTCATTAATAACCCGAGGGATGGAAAATGGGTGGAATCAGTATTTGGCAACTTCTTATTATCGCGGCCATCGTTGTTTTGCTCTTTGGAACAAAGAAACTACGTACGATGGGCACGGATTTAGGTAGTGCAGTAAAAGGATTTAAAAAGGCAATGGCAGATGAAGAGAATACAGCTGCCACTAAAGACGCTGATTTTGAACCGAAAAACATTGAACAGCAGAACAGCGCTCAAAAGGCGACTGCTGATGTAAAAAAAGACAAAGAGCAGGCCTAAGTCGTGTTTGATATCGGTTTTTGGGAACTGGTATTAATCTCCGTTGTTGCTCTGGTTGTTCTCGGTCCTGAGCGTTTACCTCATGCCATTCGCTCTGTCGCAAAATTTGTTGCAGCCGCGAAGGGGATGGCGAATAACGTGAAGGATGAATTGACTCAAGAGTTAAAAATTCAAGAGTTACAAGAGAACTTACGTAAAGCTGAAAAAATGGGGATGAAAGATCTTTCTCCCGACGTACAAAAGAGTGTCGATGAGTTGAAAAAAGTCGCTCAAGAAGTACAGCACCCTTTTGCAACAGAAGCGCAGCCGGAAGCGTCATCTCAATCAGAGGAGATTAAAGTGCAATCTCAATCTTCTACCTCTGCAAAAGTGACTAATAAAGCCGACTAATCTTTATATAAAGAGTTACCTTGACGGTAACTCTTTTTGATCCGCTAATCATGGGGTTTTAATGTCTTCAGCCGAACAAGAGCAAAGCCAACCGCTGATTGCTCATCTGCTTGAGCTTCGTAATCGTATCTTGCGAAGTGTTGCTGCTGTGATCATTGTCTTTTTGGCGTTGGTATATTTTTCAAACAACATTTATGAATTCGTCTCTAAGCCATTGGTCGATAAATTGCCTTATGGTGCGAGCATGATAGCTACCGATGTTGCATCACCGTTTTTTACTCCGCTAAAGTTAACGTTAATCACAGCGGTATTTCTTTCAGTTCCGTATATCCTTTATCAAGTTTGGGCCTTTGTGGCTCCTGGGCTGTATAAGCATGAGCGGCGCTTAATTTTTCCATTGCTTATTTCCAGCTCGGTCTTGTTTTATCTTGGGGTGTCGTTTGCTTACTTCGTTGTTTTCCCGTTAGTGTTTGGGTTCTTCACGGCCATCTCATTAGGCGGTGTGGAGTACATGACGGACATTACCAGCTATCTTGATTTTGTATTGGCACTCTTTATGGCGTTTGGGATTGCGTTTGAAGTGCCTGTGGCCATTATTTTATTGTGCTGGACCGGGGCAACCGATGTTAAGAGTCTAAAAGCAAAACGTCCTTATATTATTGTCGGTGCGTTTGTTGTGGGTATGCTGCTAACACCACCCGATATGATTTCTCAGACCTTGTTGGCAATACCGATGTGCTTATTGTTTGAGGTAGGGATGTTCTTTGCTCGATTTTATGAGCGAACAGAGGATGCTGAAACGGAAGGGAATTCCCAAGGCTAAAAACGAAGAAGCGGCTCAAAGCCGCTTCTTTTTTTAATGTTTGGTTGTTCTGTTTTGGAGTGATTTGTTGGTCGTTCTAAAACGAATCAATAGCACTTCTATTTTACAACCACCTTCTCACCGCATTGACGGCAGATATATACTTCTTTAACACCAGTAAGTTTTTGCCATACGGTGCGATGTTGTCGCTGAAGGTGATTTTTATGATCACATTTTGCACGGTGCTGAGCACTGTCTAGAGTAGTTTGATTAGCCATGACGTATATATTTTTTTGATAGTAATACCCTGAATGGTATATGTAATATATCGTCAATAATGGGATCTATGCCACAGTAATTTTTATTTAAATGCTATCTATAGATTTATAACTATAACCTAAACAATTTCTTAGCATTATTTGTCGTGATTTTGTCTATCTGACAAACATTTGACATGGTGAGGTCTGCAATTCGCTCTAGTACCAATTTAGTGTAAGCTGGCTCATTGCGTTTACCACGATGAGGCACTGGTGCAAGGTAAGGACAATCGGTCTCTAGAATTACATAGTTGAGATCGAGATGTGGGATCACTTTATCCATGCCACCATTTTTGAAGGTTGATACGCCACCTAAACCTAAGTGAAATCCTAACTCATTTATCTTTTGTGCTTCTTCTACCGAACCTCCAAAACAGTGGAATACGCCTTGTAAACGACCATCTTGCTCTTTAGCAAGCAGAGTAATGGTATCTTCCATCGAATCTCTGGTGTGAATGACCACTGGGAGGTTCTTTTCTTTTGCCCAACCTAGCTGAGTGACAAAAGCAATCTCTTGCTCTTGTTTGAATGTTTTATCCCAATACAGGTCGATACCAATTTCACCTACGGCAATAAAAGGGTGGCGATCAAACCAGTCGTACATGGTGGCTAATGTGGTTTCAAAATCGGCGTTAACGTCGGTAGGGTGTAATCCCATCATCGAACGACAGACGCTAGGGTAGGCTGCTTCGGTTGCGAGCATTGGATCGATGGATTCCAAATTGATATTCGGTAGTAGAATTTGTTCTACTCCTTGCTCTAGAGCGCGTTTGACGACCTCATCTCGGTCAGCATCAAATTCTGCAGCATAAATATGGGCGTGAGTATCAATCATGGTCTCATCTCAACGTTACTTAGGTTGGCGGGTAGTATACGTCAATAGTGCCATACAATCATTGGAGGGATTTATTTTCTCCGAAACCTAGCGTTGAGATTCGAGAGTGATATCATTTCGGCAACACTTCCCAAGATAGCTCAACCATTGCCTGTGCACGCGAGTGCCTGCGATGCCATAAATAAGGAGAGTAAAGTGTCCGTATCCATTCAAGGTCAATTCCCCGGCCGCCGTCTACGTCGTATTCGTAAACATGATTTCAGTCGTCGTTTAGTGGCAGAAAACACCTTATCAGTGAGCGATTTAATCTACCCAGTATTTGTCTTAATGGGTAAAGGTCGCCGTGAAAGCGTGGAATCTATGCCAGGTGTTGAACGTTTATCTATCGATCTATTGGTGGAAGAAGCGCAATATCTAGCAAATTTAGGTGTTCCAGCGTTGGCTCTTTTCCCTGTGGTGAATCAAGATGTTAAAACCTTGGATGCTGCCGAAGCATACAATCCTGAAGGCTTAGTGCAGAGAGCTGTACGTGAATTGAAGGCCCATGTTCTTCAGATGGGAGTTATTACTGATGTTGCTCTTGATCCTTATACTACACATGGTCAAGACGGTATTATTGATGAAACAGGCTATGTGCTTAACGAAGAAACGACAGAAGTATTGGTGAAGCAGGCTTTGTCGCATGCTGCTGCAGGTGCTGATGTTGTAGCGCCTTCCGATATGATGGATGGTCGCATTGGTAAGATTCGTGAAGCGCTAGAAGAAGCTGGCCATATCTATACTCAAATTATGGCTTACTCTGCTAAATACGCATCTTGTTATTACGGTCCATTCCGCGATGCAGTTGGTTCTTCCGCGAACCTAAAAGGCGCAGACAAGAAAAATTACCAAATGGATCCTTCTAACAGTGATGAAGCTTTACATGAAGTGGCGATGGACATCAATGAAGGTGCCGATATGGTGATGGTAAAACCGGGTATGCCATATTTGGATGTAGTACGTCGTGTAAAAACAGAACTGCAAGTTCCTACCTTCGCTTATCAAGTGTCAGGTGAATACGCAATGCACAAGGCGGCTATCATGAATGGTTGGCTAAAAGAGAAAGAGACTGTGATGGAATCTTTGATCTGTTTTAAGCGTGCTGGTGCTGACGGTATTCTTACTTACTTTGCGAAAGATGTCGCCGAGTGGTTAGCTGAAGATAACGCAGAAAAAGCTCAATATTTACGTAAAAAATAGTCGAAATACGATTGAAATGTATTGAAAGGGTTAACTTGTGTTAGCCCTTTTTTTTGCCTATTAAATTGCGAAACAGATCACTTTTGTGACACGTATAAAAAATAAATGAGATTTTTTCTCATTTAAATGTTGACTATTAAATGAGAATAATTATTATTAACCATGTCTTAGGGAATGACGCTCTTTCTTAAACGTTTTATCGGTTCTGAACATTCTTGGTCTTAAGCGGTAAGTGGATAAGAAGTGCAAGAGTTCTTTTTGACACGACATTGCTCACATTGCTTCCAGTGTAATTTAGGCTTTATGGTGGGGCTGGTTCTAAATTGGCTTCAACCTGTATCGCTAGGCGACATCTTATGATGTCGCTTTTTTTATTTTAACTCTTCTTATTTTTATCCTCACTTTATCCAACGGTTCTTTTTTCTTCTCGTTATCTGAGAGAATTGTTGAAAGTTTCTTCACTAAGATCCGATCGTGATCCCATAGCTTAGAAAAGTTTCGCCATAATCTTGTCCACAAAGTGAAATTGATGATCGATCCATTATTAAAAGTTCGATCTAATAAAAAATCATTACAAAACAGTGGCTTATTTTTAATTGGGGTGTTGTTTATTGGTGTTTAATAACCAGTGGATAAAATATATGAACAGAGTTATCCACAGGGTGGTGGTGGATCGTGGAAATATTAAACAATGGAATGTTTGTACTCTAAGCTGTCGTAACGTAGAAACGAATCGGCAGTCGTGGCATCCTTAGTAAAAATAGATTATCCCAATTGGACAGCAAACAGATTATGGCCAGCATACCTGATAACCCACTCATTCTTATCGATGGTTCTTCTTATTTATACCGTGCGTTCCATGCCTATCCCGGCACGATGAGTAACGGTGAGATTCCAACTAATGCCATTTACGGTGTCGTAAACATGGTTCGCAGTATGATGCGTCAATTTGCGTCCGAGCGTATTGCTGTTGTATTTGATGCGAAAGGCAAAACATTTCGTGATGACATGTATCCGGAGTACAAAGCCAATCGTCCATCGATGCCAGATGAGTTACGTTGCCAAATAGAACCACTGCATAAAATTATTAAAGCTTTAGGCTTGCCTCTGATTTGTGAAACAGGGGTGGAAGCCGATGATGTTATTGGTACGCTCGCTAGCCAAGCATCAAAAGCAGGAATGCCGGTGTTGATCAGTACCGGTGATAAAGATATGGCTCAACTTGTCGACGATAACGTTACCTTGATCAATACCATGACGAATGTGGTGATGGATCGCGAAGGTGTGATTGATAAGTTTGGTATACCACCAGAGTTGATCATCGATTATCTCGCTCTTATGGGAGATAAGGTTGATAACATTCCTGGTGTTCCCGGTGTTGGTGAAAAGACAGCTTTAGCATTATTGCAGGGAATAGGTGGTTTGGATGAGTTGTACGATAACCTCGATAAAATTGCACCGCTGGGTTTTCGTGGTTCAAAAACCATGGCTAAGAAGTTAGAGGATAATCGAGATAATGCGTATCTGTCTTATAAGCTGGCGACAATCAAGTTAGACGTTGATATGCCGTTTACACCAGAAAGCCTATTAAAGGAAACTCCGGCCAAAGATGAGCTTATTGAGATGTACGGCAAAATGGCGTTCAAATCATGGCTATCTGAACTTTTAGAAGGTGGGGATGGTACAGTTGTGGCTGACGAGAAGTCTGCTGCAGGGCGTTATAACGCCCCAGAAAAAGCAGCAGAAGCCATCTCTATGGCGACTAAAATCGATCGTAGCCAATATAAAACAGTACTGACAGAAACAGAGTTCAATACGTGGTTAGAGAAATTAACCGCAGCTGATGAATTTGCTTTTGATACTGAAACCGACAGCCTTGATTACATGGTTGCGAATCTTGTTGGTCTCTCTTTTGCCATCAATGAGGGGGAGGCGGCTTACGTTCCCGTTGCTCATGATTACCTCGATGCTCCAGAGCAGCTATCGCGTGATTGGGTACTTGCACAATTAAAACCGCTGCTAGAAAACCCTCAGCAGGGTAAAATTGGTCAGAATTTGAAGTACGATGCTAGCGTGTTAGCGCGTTACGATATTCATATGCAAGGTATCAAGCACGATACTATGCTCGCTTCCTACGTTTACAACAGTGTGGGTGGCAAGCATGATATGGACAGTCTTGCTCTGCGTTTCTTACAACACAGCTGTATTTCATTTGAGCAGATTGCGGGTAAGGGTAAAGCTCAAATCACCTTTAACCAAATCGATCTTGAACAAGCTGCGCCTTATGCAGCGGAAGATGCTGATGTGACTTTGCGTTTGCACAACCAAATCCAATCATTAATGGAAAACGAGCCTGAATTACAAAAGGTTTATCGTGAAATTGAAGTGCCGCTTGTTCCTGTCCTGTCTCGTATCGAGCGTACAGGAGTACTGATTGATGACATGTTGCTTGGGGCTCAGTCGCAAGAAATTGCCCAGCGTCTCGATGAGCTAGAGCTCAAAGCCTATGAGATTGCAGGTGAGAAATTCAATTTAAGTTCACCAAAACAACTGCAAACCATTCTGTTTGAAAAAATGCAATTGCCGGTGGTGAAGAAAACGCCGTCAGGCGCACCTTCGACCAATGAAGAAGTTCTACAAGAACTGGCATTAGATTACCCATTGCCTGCAGTCATTTTAGAATATCGTGGCTTGGCCAAACTGAAATCGACTTACACCGATAAACTGCCGAAGATGATTAACCCAACGACTGGACGTGTGCATACTTCCTATCATCAAGCGGTTACGGCAACAGGGCGTTTGTCGTCAACGGATCCTAACTTACAGAATATTCCTATTCGTAACGAAGAAGGTCGCCGTATTCGCCAAGCGTTTGTTGCACCACATGGTTGGAAAATCATGGCGGTCGACTACTCGCAAATTGAGTTGCGTATTATGGCGCATCTTTCAGGCGACAAAGCGTTATTGGAAGCGTTCCAACAAGGTAAAGATATTCACGCAGCGACAGCGGCAGAAATCTTGGGCACCACGATTGACCATGTTACCAGCGAGCAGCGTCGTCGCGCTAAAGCGGTTAACTTTGGTCTGATTTATGGTATGAGCGCGTTTGGTCTAGCAAAACAGCTAGGTATTCCTCGTGGCGAAGCGCAGCACTACATGGATACTTACTTTGAGCGTTATCCTGGTGTAATGCAGTATATGGAAGATACGCGCAGCCGAGCTGCAGAAAAAGGGTATGTTGAGACCATCTACGGCCGCCGCTTACATTTACCTGAAATTCAATCACGTAATGGTATGCGTCGTAAGGCTGCTGAACGAGCGGCGATCAACGCGCCAATGCAAGGTACAGCCGCGGATATCATTAAAAAAGCGATGCTGCTGGTGGATGAGTGGATTGAGAAAGAAGGTGATGGTCGCGTGAAATTGCTAATGCAAGTACACGATGAATTGGTTTTTGAAGTGAAAGAGGAAGCTTTGTCCGAAATTGAAAGTAAAGTACAAGAATTGATGGAATCGGCAGCAGAGCTCAACGTGCCACTTGTGGCGGAAGTGGGTCATGGTGACAACTGGGAACAAGCCCACTAGATTAAATCTCACACAAAGATCCTAAATATTATGAGCCAGCGCACATTCGCTGGCTTTTTTGTACGTTTAAAAAACAAAGCGTTAAATAGTCGCTCATGTTGTTTAACAAAACTATCATGAAAAAAACTTACAAAAAGTATTTTCATTTCTGACCAAATGTTGTACATTAACTTCCGTAGGGTACAGAGGTAAGATGTTCTATCTTTCAGACCTTTTGTTTCACGTTATTGGATTAGGCTGATTCAGCCGCCCCAGTCACTTTTTTGACTGGGGCGTTTTTTATTGTACGCTATTCCAATGGTTACCTAGCTTCTATCCATTTTTACCCCAGTCTAATTTTGTTTCTCTTTTCGATATCTCTCTTTCTCTTTTTGTGAAATATACGCACAAAGCGAACTTATTTGTTTGTTTTTTAATCTCTTTTGAGATGAGTGATAATTTGACTGAATTATTCAATTCTGTAATAAAGCTTCATTCACACTTCGATTATTTATTCATAGAAAATAAGTTGCATTAATTTCATGCGATTTTAGGTAAATACAATAAAAACATATAGTTAATATGTCTTTGTTTGGGGTGGGGTGCGTGTTTTTGGTGCGCTGATGATATTGAATTTTGTGATGTATTGGAGAATACTCAAACCGTATCTATTTCAATAACTCCAAGATCTCTCCCTTTTTCCCACTTCGGTGGGGATTTTTCTTTGCCGAAGAAGAGGGGAATAATAAAAAGCCCCGCATGGAATGCAGGGCTTTATAGTCGGAAAAAGAAGAGTAACTACTCTTCGTCACCTAGAAACTCAATTTGATTACCCTCGCTTTCTGCGAGTGCTAGCTGCTCAACCATTGGTGCATACCATTCATCAAGACGAGCGCGTAGGATGTCGACACCGATACCACTTAATGAAGAGAACGCATCGACTTTTACGTCGCCACCGAAAGATTCAGCATCTTTACGTACTTGCAGTACTTGTGCCTTACGAGCACCGCTTTTTAGTTTGTCTGCTTTAGTTAATAACACTTGAACAGGAATGCCACATTGGACAGCCCAAACGACCAATTGTTGATCGAGATCTTTCATTGGATGGCGGATGTCCATTAGAACGACCAAACCTTTTAAGTTTTCGCGTTTTTGCAGGTATTCACCGAGTGATTTTTGCCACTTTTTCTTCATCTCAAGTGGTACTTGAGCAAAACCGTATCCTGGTAAATCCACAATGTGACAGCCTTCAGCCACTTTAAATAAGTTGATGAGCTGAGTACGTCCCGGCGTTTTACTGGTTTTCGCTAAGCTTTTTTGGTTGGTCAAGCGGTTAAGAGAGCTTGATTTGCCTGCGTTAGAACGTCCAGCAAACGCAATTTCAATACCTACATCCATCGGAAGATGGCGAATGTCTGGGGCACTCGTAATGAAATGCGTGTTTTGATAATGAATTTTAACGCTCACTCTGTTTACTCCATCTTGACGTTTACCGTCAGTCTCGCTTAATGGTCGACCTAATGCCGAAAACCAATAATTGTAATGTGCTGAATATATTTAAAATATTTAGATGATTCTGTGTGCCTAGCGATGTTCAAGATGAACACAAGCGACAAACAATCTCGCATTATACCATGACTATTGTAGGAAATTACATGTTTGGGCAGATCCACCGTAATCATGGTTTGGTGTGAGGTGAGCTGTATGAGTAAAAATGGAATCATGTTCTCGAGCTGATTTAATTCGAAGAACAAATATTTAAATCTACAAATATGCATGTTGATTCTTATTTGGGGAGCTTTACAGTGAATGAACTTACAGACCCAATACGGAAAGATCTCAACTTACCCATGTTACTTTGGTAAGGCGAGAATCTGCGGGCAATTTGGGTGAGTTGCAACACAATGCAGACTTATACCCAAATGACCTATTTGGAGGTGCTATTGGCATCTCAACGATTTCTTAGAACGATACGGGATTGAAGTCGGGAAACAAGCGAAGGTCGAAACGTGTCGCCATTTCATTGGCAGTGCAGTGCCTAATACAAGAGTCTGAAGCGTCGATAGTGAATCGGTTAATTCGCTATCTATTCGATATTCTTATTTAGGAGACTTTGGAATGAAATTCACCAGGTATTCGAGTGCGTTTACCGTACTAACGTGTTTGTTGGGTTCTACTGTGGCTTTTGCGAGCAATCCGATTGTTAAACATATATATACCGCTGATCCAGCAGCAGCGGTATTTGATGATACTGTCTATGTTTATACAGGTCATGATGAAGCGGGAATTAATGATAGTAATTATGTAATGGATGATTGGCATGCTTTCTCTTCAAAAGATTTAGTGAATTGGACCGATCACGGAGAAGTGCTGTCATTAGACGACTTTACTTGGGCATCTGCGGATGCATGGGCTGGACAGATCATTAAACGTGGCGATCGCTATTATTGGTATGTCCCAGTTAATAATGACGATGATGGTTGGTTTGGCATTGGAGTGGCTGTTGGTGATTCTCCAACAGGGCCTTTTCATGATGCGATAGGTCATGCGTTGGTTACCGACAGCATGACGCCGAATGAAACACTCGATATCGACCCAACTGTGTTCATTGATAAAGATGGTCAAGCTTATTTGTACTGGGGTAATGCGACTGATAGCGGCATCATCAAGATGGTCAAATTAAAAAGCAATATGATTGAACTTGATGGGGATATCGAAAGTATCGATACCGATCAAGTTCCCGCTTTTACTGAAGCCCCATATCTGCATGAACGTAACGGTATTTATTACCTTTCTTATGCTGCGAGCTGGCCTGAACGAATTGATTATTCGACGGCAGATAATCCGATGGGACCATTTACCTACCAAGGTACCATTCTTAATGCTGATGATGTGAGTTCACCCACCAGTCATCAGTCTATCATTCAGTATCACGATCAATGGTATTTGGTTTATCACAATGCCGACTTGCCTGACGGAGGGGAATATCGGCGTAGCGTCGCTATCGACAAACTGTATTACGATGATGCGGGTAATATAGAAAAAGTGATTCCGACGGAAGCTGGTGTGGGTACCGCTGGCATATCCGGAGAATTCATCATAAAAAACGCACAAACAAACCTGTGTTTACAACCCTATCGTACCGATGGTGCGAATGGTTCGACCTTAACCCAGCAAGCGTGTGATAGCTCATTGAACCAGCGCTTTGTGTTGCATCATAACTTAGACGATAACTATCAAATAGAACATGAGAAAACGCATAAAGTGCTGGCGATGGGGAATGGCGCATCGAACAACGGGGCTGGGGCCGTACTTTGGTCAAATGACGGTGGACTGAATCAACATTGGCAAGTGAAGAGCCTATCAGAGAATGATGATCTTTATGCCATTACCAATGCTCAAACTGGCCAGTCATTAAGCTCTGCTCCTCAAGCTCGCAAGGGGCAAGCCACCCCCCATTCCCAACAGCAACAATGGTGGCTACTACGAGCCGATACGGTGCAAATTGAACCGGTTAATTACCCCGATTATGTATTATCGTATCGTGCGAATGGGGTGTGGCTAGAATCGACGCCTGATCCTGTAGAATCGAGTGAGTTCCGTATGGTTGCTGGTTTGGCCGATGGAAGTGGGGTGTCATTTGCTTCGGTGCAACACCCTGGCTATTACCTGCGTCATCGTAATTTTGTGCTCTACCTTGAGTATGATAATGGCAGTGATACTTTTACTGAAGATGCGACTTTCTATCGAAGAAAGGGTCTAGCAAGTGATGCGAATGTATCGTACGAATCTTACAATTATCCAGGTTACTACATTCGTCACCAGTACTATCAACTTAAGCTCTCTCCCAAAGGGGATATATCAGATAGCGCTGATGCTACTTTTATTGAAGTAAAATAGAGGGTTATAAGTAAGGTAGCCTATTGTAATAACCATTGACCACAAAAAAGCGGCAGATGTGACTGTCGCTTTTTCTTATTTTTATATCAATTTTTGGGAATTTGTACGTAAACTCTCCACTAAACGAGGGATTTCTGGTATGTTGCGCATCCCATGAAAGGAGGTCAGCTATGCATACTTGCCCTTTATGTCATCATGAAGAGACACAAGCATACTTTGAAGATAAAGTTCGTTCTTATCTTCAATGTCCACAGTGCCAGCTGGTCTTTGTGGCTCCCGAACAGCGATTAAGCTCTGAGCGGGAAAAAGCATTTTACGATTTACATGAAAACGATCCTGCTGATGCAGGGTATCGCCGATTTCTTTCCCGTGTATGTGATCCTATGATTGAGCGTTTAGCCCCTCAATCTTATGGGTTGGATTTTGGTTGCGGTCCTGGCCCCACATTATCATTAATGTTGGAAGAAGCTGGGCATCAGGTTGCGTTGTACGATATTTTTTTCCATCCTGATAAAGACGTTTTGAATGTAACGTATGATTTTATGACTGCGACAGAAGTGATTGAGCATCTGCATGATCCTCACACTGTGTGGCAGCAATGGTTGAATTTAGTTAAGCCGGGTGGCTGGATTGGTCTGATGACCAAGATGGTTAAAAACGTAGAGGCGTTTGCTGGATGGCACTATAAGAGCGATTTAACCCATGTGGTGTTCTTTAGTCGCGAAACGTTCCAGTTTCTGGCTGAGCGGGATAAGCTCGAACTTGAATTTATAGGCAATGATGTAATTTTACTGAGGAAACCCCAGTAATGAGTCGCTCAAAAAAATCCAGAAAACCTGGTAGCAATGGTGCTCCTGATGTCATCGTCGTTCGTAACCGTAGCGAAGCCGATGTAGAAGGTCGCCTACGCAAGAAACAGAAAAAACATAAAGGCTTAAAGTCTGGTAGTCGTCATTCTGTTGCTCAAGAACACGCAGCTAAAGGTTCTGCTCAAGGTAAAGACCCTCGCATTGGTAGCAAAAAGCCAATTCCACTTGTCGTTGAGGCGAAGAAAAAGCCAAACAAACAACAACGTCGCGAGTCTGCAGAAAAAGAGTTGGAGATGTTGGAAAATGATGCACAACTGAACGTGCTACTAGACCGTATCGACAATGGCGAAAAATTGGGTGCGGGCCTACAAAAATACGTAGATGAAAAACTTGATCGCATTGAAGTGTTGATGAAGCAACTTGGTCTGTACGATGATGCGGTAGAAGAAGATGACGAGGAAGAGTTCGAAGAACCTGCAATCGTTCCTGCTTCAAAAGAAAAATCACGTCGTTCATACAGTGATGAAGAGTTGCTTGCGCAATTTGAAGACACTGATTTGGATGAATATAAAGACTAAGGTGAGAAGATGAATGTAACCCTATTAGCTATCGCTGGCGCTCTGATTATAATTGGCCTGGCCTCCTACGCGGGTTACCTTTTACTGCAATTGAAAAAGCAGAAAGTACTTCAAGCTCAGCATAAGGCGTTAGCCATTGAAAAGCGCAACGCCAATATCTTTGATAGCGTAAATATTCTTTGCTTAGCAGTGATTCAGGGGCAATGTGATGTTTCTGAAGCGAGCATCCGTATCTATAACATTATGGATTATGTTCAAGGTGAGCAACGCGTTGCGGACTTTGAACAGGAATATCCTGCGCTGTCTGAGCTGTACCATATTGTCAAAGATATGGCTCGTGGTGATGCGCGTAATGAGCTTCCTAAGCGTGAGCGTATGGCTCAAAACTTGGCAAGAATGAAAGCAGAAAGCCGATTATCAGATGCCATTGTTGATGAGCTCAAAGGTTTACAAAAGCGTATTGCTCCTCTGAATAACCAAATCTCTATTCAGATGATTTAAGTTATACAGACCAGCCTTGGTTAGTGATCAAGCTAACAAATTCGAACATTAACTCATCATTTATCTAATTTGCCACCCGACGTATCCGCGTCGTGTGGCAAAATATTTTTTCACTGGTTATTTAGCGGAAAGAATTATCATGTCGTTGTCAGTCGTGTCGAGTCAACAGATCGTTTGGGATCAAGCCATTTTAGACAAGTACAACTATTCTGGCCCCCGTTATACCTCTTATCCGACGGCGCTAGAGTTTCATGAAGCGTTCACTATTGCTGAATACGACATGGCATGCACCGAATACCCGGAGCGACCATTGTCGCTGTACGTGCACATCCCGTTTTGTCATAAGCTTTGTTACTACTGTGGTTGTAATAAAATCGTAACTCGTCATGCAGAAAAAGCTGATGAGTATCTCGATATTCTGGAGTTGGAGATTCGCCAACGCGCTTCGTTGTTACAAGGCCGAAGAGTTACGCAGCTTCATTTCGGAGGCGGCACGCCAACTTTCTTAACGCCAGTACAAATTACACGAGTCATGACGCTATTGCATGAAGAGTTTGATTTTGATGCTGACGCTGAAATCAGTATCGAAATCGATCCCCGTGAAATAGAGTTGACCATCTTAGACCATTTGCAGCATGAAGGTTTTAATCGCATCAGTATTGGTGTTCAAGACTTTAATCCGGAAGTGCAAAAACTCATTAACCGTGAGCAAGATGAACAGTTTATTGTTGATTTGGTCGAGCGTGCAAAACAGTTAGGATTTCGCTCAACAAACCTAGATTTAGTGTACGGGCTACCTAAACAGACCGCAGAAAGCTTTGCCAAAACATTACAGCGTATTATCGATATTCGTCCGGGACGGGTCTCTGCTTTTAACTACGCACACATGCCTAATATTTTCGCTGCTCAGCGAAAAATTAAAGACGATGATTTGCCCAAAGCCGAAGAAAAAATGACGATTTTGCAGCAAACGATCGAAATGTTAACTGGTGCGGGCTACCAGTTCATAGGTATGGATCACTTTGCTTTGCCTGATGATGAATTAGCCGTCGCTCAACGCGAAGGTAAGTTGCACCGTAATTTCCAAGGTTACACAACGCAAGGTAATTGCGATTTAGTGGGTTTTGGGGTGTCTGCTATTTCTATGATTGGTGATGCTTACGCACAGAACCAGAAAGAACTGAAAAAGTACTATGCTCAAGTGGATGAAATGCGTCATGCGCTGTGGAAAGGTGTATCGCTTGATGGAGATGATTTGCTACGTCGTGAAGTGATTAAGCAATTGATTTGTAATTTTAAACTCGACAAGCAAAGTATCGAATCTCGCTTTAGCTTACGTTTTCATGATTACTTCAAACAAGATTTAGCACTGCTTCAAACCTTCATTGATGATCAGCTAGTCACTGTTGATGAGCGTTATATCGAGGTCACGCCGCGCGGTCGCTTACTGATTCGTAATATCTGCATGTGTTTTGATAAATATTTGCGAATGCGAGCGCGTCAGCAGCAGTTTTCGCGAGTTATTTAATCTTTATCTAATTGTTTACCATAAAAAAACCAGCTTGCGCTGGTTTTTTTATGATGCGAATTTACGGCAGTAATGATAAGGCTTTTTGCGTAACATCATGAGCTGCTTGCGTCATGTCTTGTTTATCCAGCGCTTGTGCCAGTAAAGCATAGTCCGACACACTTGAGCGCATTGACAGAGCATGCTCGAAGTGGCTTTGGGATTTCGACCAGTGTTGCTGCTGTAAATAAATGCGTCCCAGAGCGCTATGAGCTTCAGCGTTGTTTGGTGACTTATCAATAATCTTTAGCAGCATAGTTTGTAATGCAGAGTGATAGTCACTGGGCAGTTCTGGTAGCATTGCATACAACTCACTAGATGGTGCTGATTTGAGTTGCTTTCGAATGAAGTTATAAGCAACCGCATCTTGATGAATGGTCATCAACTGCTGAGCCAGACTTGCCACTAATGCTGGCTCTTTTTTCGCTTTACGCGGCATGCTATCCCAATACTCAAGCAAATCATCACTACGTTGGCGGGTTGCAGTATGCGCCAACATTCCTTGATAGGCTTTAATGGTGAGTTGTTGCTCTTCTAGTGCAGATAGCTGACAGTATTTCAGAAGTTTAGGTAGCAGTTCAATGAGTGGCTGCCACTCCTCTAATGCCAAATAAATCTGTTTGAGCAAAGAGAGTAATATTGGATTGTTAGGGTTGGATGGTTGCAGTGATTGCAAGGTTGTCAGTGCTTTCTTCCATTCACTTTCTTTCACCCACATTCTGGCTCGAGTGAGTTCTACTGCTAATGTCGCTTCATCTTGTTCACTGGCTAAGGCAAGGTAGCGATCGCGTTTGTCATTGTTACCTACGCTTTCTGCTGCTTCAGCGGCAATCAGATAGCAAAGTAGGGGTTTATCATGGTGCTTAGCCCAACGAACAACCTTTTTCTCCGCTTGTTTAAAATCCCCTTCGAGCAGTTTTATGATGCCTTCATTGGTCAAGCGGCGTGAGCGACGCATCTTACGTAAACTAAACCAGTTTAGAGTATTAAAGCTGGTACTTAAGACTTTTTTCACTATGTATTCAATGAGAAATACGACTGCGAGCAGGGCAATGAACATGATTACGAGTGTTGTCACGCTCATCTCTAGCGTTTTATTCGCGATAGAGATAAGCACATAGCCTTGTTGACCAGAGTACTCAGTACCGACAAACAGTCCTGCACCAAGGATAATAAAGAGCAGTATTGCTTTTATCATCAGTTTTCCTCCCCAGTCATTGAGGTAACCTCACGACGTAAACGCTCACGAATCAGGTCAGATAGTGGTTCTTGCGACACGAGCTTCACTGGGTAAGTGACCTTGATTTGTTGTTTTGCAAGCTCAGCAATAGTGTTTTGGAAGCTTTTTACCCCTTTGTCATCTGGGTTGAAGAAAGAACCTGACCATGTTTCTGCGGTAGTGAGAGAGCTAGTGAATACCTCTGGTTGGCGATCGTAAACGGCGCGGATAGCGGTTTCGAGTTTTGCTTTTAAGTTCTCTCGTAGGTAGAAATCTTGTTTCGGTGACAACAAAGGAATGACATTACCATCGCGACTGCGGAAGGTAATAAAGTTGGACGCGAAATCTTTTAGCGACGTTATCAAATTGTGTCGCCAATCGTTGATGTCTTGCGATACCACCTCATGGGTTTCTTGTTGCGCTTCAGGCAAGATAGCGTTTGCTAACGGTAATTGGTCGATTTGCTGTTCTAAACTGACTAAGCGCAAAACTAATCCATCTCTATCTATCAAGGGAATGGATTTAAGAGCGGTGATGTCACTCGACATCGCCTGACGTAATGTAGTCAAACTAGGGTCGTTGAGTGCGGCAATTCGTTGGTCAGCGCTCTCCATCAATTGAGTCGCGGTTTCTGGGTCATGCTCAAGATAGAGCTTACGTCCCGCCATTTTCACCAAATAATCCGCTTCAGCCAGTAGCCAGTCGTTTGGTCGGCGACCTTTTACATCGGCAATGGCTAGTTGCAAGCTTTCAATGCTTTTTTGTTGTTGGCCTAACTGTGTTTCGGTTTGGCTGGAAATGGTTTTTGCTGTGCTATCCAAGTGCTCTTTATTTTGTGCCATTTGCTGTTGCAATTGTTGTTGAGTAGAGAGCAATTGAGTTTGCAGTTGGGTTAATTCTGCTTGGTATTGTCGTTGTTGATATTGACTATAAAGAGCTAAAGAACCACTCAGAACAAGGGATAGTGCGATAGCAACGGCTCCCAGACGTATCGCCTTTTTGTCTTTATTTGATGATGGCGAGGAGGCATCTTGGCGGGATGTGGTCGGTGACGATTCAGGAATAGAAGTGCTTAGACTGTCGTTTTCAGGTTCAGTTTGCGAATTGTTGTTTGTTGTCATTGCTAGAGTCCTGTCGGTTAGGGCTGCAGAGCTGCCACTAAAGCTGAATTACTCGCGCTGCCAGTCGCGATTACATCATTAAAACCCATAAGCCGAGCTTCGTGGGCGGTTCTATCACTAGGAACCAAAAGGCGTAACTGTGTTATCCATTGTGATAGCTGAGAGCCAAATTGACTCACAAAATAAGTTAACTGTTGGCTACTGGTCACAATCATGGTGTCGACTTGAGCGTTTTGCCACTCAGAAAGACACGCTTGAGCATCAAAAGGGCGCTCCACGCGCTGATAAACTTCTTTATAGCTGACCTTAGCCCCACGATGCGTCAGAGTATCGTAAATCAATTCTCTACCACCATTACCGCGTAGAATAAGTACTCGAGCTTGAGTCATCGATTGAAACTCTTCGAGGGCAAGTAAATGTTCACTATCGCTGATGAGAGGGTAGTTTACCGCTTGTCCGGTTACTTTGCTTAGACACTGAGCGGTTTTTTGACCAATGGCGACATAGTGACAGGTTGCTGGCCAACTATGTTGATGGGTTTGTAAATAGTGATGACTCTGTTCTACCGCGTGTTGGCTAACGGCAATCACCAGATCGCAAGCTTGTAATGCTTCGCTAAGGTCAGCTAAATCTGAACCAGGGATAATATCAATAAGTGGATGATAAACCGTTGCCACTCCAAGCTGGTTGAGCTGCTGACACAGCTCAATTCCTGCTTGCTCTGGGCGAGTTACCAACACAATTGGCATGATTATTCGTGCTCTGAATAGAGTTTAGTCAAAATTTCAGCCGCGCCGTCATTTAGCAATTGTTTCGCTAAAGTAATGCCCAATTGCTCCGCGTCGTTACGTGAGCCGCGAATTTCCCCACGAATGATCTGTGAACCATCTGGCTCGCCAACTAATGCGCGCAACCAAAGTTGGTCATTTTCTAAAATAGAATAACTGCCGATAGGCACCTGACAGCCACCTTCAAGAGTGATATTCATGGCGCGTTCGCACGTGACGCGATCGGCTGTATCTCGATGGTTTAGCGGCTCAAGAAGGGTAAGTAATTCACTGTCGTCGAGGCGGCACTCAATGCCTACCGCGCCTTGGCCTACTGCGGGTAAGGACTGTTCTGGTTCGATGAAACTACGAATACGTTCTTCAAGATTTAGACGTTTTAAACCGGCTGCGGCAAGTATGATCGCATCATATTCCCCCGCATCTAATTTACCTAAGCGGGTGCCTACATTGCCGCGCAGTTCTTTGATAACAAGATCTGGACGTGCTTCTTTGATTTGGCATTGGCGGCGCAGGCTGCAAGTGCCAACAATGGCACCTTGTGGTAGTTCATCGATGTTTTGGTAGGTGTTTGAAACGAACGCATCGCGAGGGTCTTCACGTTCACAGATAGTCACTAAACCAAGACCTTCTGGAAACTCTACTGGTACATCTTTCATTGAATGAACAGCAAGATCGGCGCGACCTTCGAGCATTGCGACTTCAAGTTCTTTAACGAACAGGCCTTTCCCACCAACTTTTGCAAGGGGCGTATCTAGGATAACGTCACCGCGAGTCACCATTGTAACTAGCTCTACAGCGAGACCTGGATGAGCTTGTTCTAACGCGTCTTTGACAAAGTTTGCTTGCCAAAGCGCAAGAGGGCTTTTACGAGTTGCAATACGTATCGGTGTAGTTCGAGTCATGACTTATCCATTGAAACTGGCTGTAAAAATTAAGCACATCCTACCATTTTGGAGGGGAAATTCTTACTATTTGATGTGTTAGACGCTAAGAGGTGCCCCAATTATTTTCATTAAACAAAATAGTGTGATTTGTATCTCGTTTAAAATATGCACTATGATTATTCCACAAACGTTGTAAGCTCAATTTGGCAAACGGAATTAGCCACTCTCTGTTTGGCTATGGAACTTTGGGCTAACTTCGTTCAAGATAGCTTTACCGTGATTGATTAAAGTGTTAAATTGATCACGTTTTATTGGCTTGTTTGCTCATTAAATGAACAAAGAGGCCTTGTTTAGTGTATCAATTAGGACGTTACCTTGCGGTCTTACACAGCGACTTTAATCAAACGAGTAGATAAGCTTAACCAGCAACGCACAGAGCGAGCGCTGGCGCTTATGAATTTGCAGAGTCAACGTGTCTTTCATTTGATCCCAATGTTGCTTCATTTTAATCACCCGCAAATTCCAGGGTATTACGATGACAAAGTGCCTTTTGGTATCCAACATTTCCAATTTAATGATGTTCAAGAGCAATTCGTTGCCGATCTTCATCTTACCGCGTCGAAGCCCCTTATTAATGCAGATGTGCCCGATATTCTTGCGTTATACACCATGGGCAGTACCTCTTCTATCGGACAAAGTACTTCAAGTGACTTAGATATTTGGGTTTGTGTTTCTTCTTCTATGCCTTGTAAAGAAAGAGAAAACCTAGGTAATAAGTGCTTATTGATTACTGAGTGGGCAAAAGGTCAAGGGGTCGAAGCGAACTTCTTTATCATGGACGAAGAGCGTTTTAGGCATAATCAGTCTGATGCGATGACGGGTGAAAATTGTGGTTCTTCACAACATCTTTTGCTCTTAGATGAATTTTACCGCTCAGCAATGCGCCTAGCGGGTAAACGTCTTTTATGGCATATCGTTCCCCCTGAAATGGAAGAGTGCTACGACGAATATGTTAATCAGCTAAATCAAAATGGCTATATCCAAATTGATGATTGGATCGATTTCGGTAAATTAAATGGCATCCCTGCTCAAGAGTATTTTGGCGCTAATTTATGGCAGTTATACAAGAGTATCGACTCGCCGTACAAATCAGTGCTGAAGGCCATTTTGCTCGAAGCATATTCGTGGGAGTACCCTCATACCCAGCTTTTAAGTGTTGATACAAAACGACGCTTCTTTACTCATGAGCCTGATCTTTATGGGATGGATGCGTATTACTTAATGCTGGAAAAAGTGACGCGTTATTTGGAGCGTATCGGAGATGAAACGCGCCTAGAGTTAGTTAGACGTTGTTTCTATCTAAAAACCCACGAAAAATTGTCTCGTGAGCCTGGTGTTGGATCTGTTGCTTGGCGTCGCGAAGCCATGCAAGAATTGACTCAAAGCTGGCATTGGTCGCCAGAGTTGATTCGTGAGTTAGATAACCGCCGTCACTGGAAAGTTGAGCAAGTAAAGATCATGCACCATGCATTACTTGATGCATTGATGCAAAGCTATCGTAACTTGATTCAGTTTGCGCGTCGTAATGATATTACCTCTGCGATCAGTCCGCAGGATATTTCTATCCTTGCTCGTAAGCTGTATGCCGCTTTTGAAGTATTACCTGGCAAAGTCACTTTACTCAATCCACAAATTTCGCCAGATTTACATGAGCCAGATTTGTCGTTTATTGAAGTACTTTCTGGTCGAGCTAATAAGCCTGGATGGTATCTCTATAAGCAGCCTCTTCAGCCAAAACGTATGATTGGCCAGCATTATCTCGAACATAACGAGTATTTAAGTAAGCTGGTGGCATGGGCTTTTTTTAACGGCTTGATTACGGAGTCGACGCGATTGCATGCAGTCATTCGTGATGCTTTCCTTGATATCGACAAGTTCTATCAAATGGTCAGTGATTTGCGTAATACCTTTTCGCTGCATAAACGCCGTCCGACTATGCAAGCGCTGGCCAGTCCTTGTGAGATTAGCCAAATGGCAATGTTCATCAATTTTGAGAAAGATCCTACCGCAGAGCTTGCGGGGAAAACTCTGAAAATTGATTTAAAGAATGTGGATATTCTCAGTTTTGGCGATGAGCAATATAGCCTGATTGGTAGTGTGGACTTAGTGTATCGAAACTCATGGCAAGAGGTGCGGACGTTGCACTTCGAGGGTGAGGCGGCGATGATTGATGCACTCAAAACGGTGTTGGGTAAGATGCACCAAGATGCTTTGCCTCCGGAGTCTGTTGATGTTTTCTGCTATAGCAAAAACTTTCGTGGCGTAATGCGCAATATGGTGTACCAATTGTTGGCTGAATGTATTGATTTGCGTCTCAAGCCAATGGAGCAAGAAAAACGTCGTCGTTTTAAAGCGTTACGAATTGGACGTCAAATGTATGGTCTGTTTTTTGAACGTCGTGGCGTTTCTGTGCAGAAGCTTGAAAATTCGGTCGATTTTTACCGCAGTATTTCCAGTAATAAACTGAGTGGTTCTCCGCTGTTGATGCTCGATAAAGAGCATGACTATCAGTTACCAGACGTTGTCGATGGTTTTGCTAGTGAAGGTTTAGTGCAGTTCTTCTTTGAAGACACCGACAAAGGCTTCAATATCTATGTATTAGATGAAGTTAACCGCGTTGAGGTGTATCACCAGTTCAGTGGTGAAAAAGATGAAATGATCGCTTCGGTTAATGGCTTCTATACGTCCATTAAAGATGAAAACAACTTAGCGTCTAAGTTTATCAACTTTAATTTGCCGCAATATTATCAAGTGGTTCATCCTGTAGAAGGGGATAGCTACGTAGTTCCTTATCGAAATGATTCAGTGGTTTACTCCAAGCCCATCAAAGCAGTGAATGCTTAAGCCTGCCATTATTCAAAAGTAAAAAAGAGCATCGAGATGCTCTTTTTTGCGATTTAAGACCAGCTAATCTCTTCATCGGCGTGTTTTTCACACTCTTGTTTCACCATAGTAATGAACTCAACACCGGTCTTGGTACATAACCATTGTGACCCGTCATAGCGGAAATGAAAGCCACCTGATCTAGATGCTAACCAGATTTCTTTCATTGGCTCTTGGCGGTTAATTACGACCTGACTACGGTCTTCGAATTCCAATGTCATAACATTACCAACCGTTTCGTAATCGATATCTGCTTGTGAGTCATCTATCATTTCTTCAACAGTTTGAAGTTGAATGTCAACGAGTTGATGAAATTCAGTTTCATTCATCTTGTCTATCCTATTGCTTTTCCTGACTGTGGTGCGATTATAGGGGGCATTGATTAAATAATCACGAATTGCAAAATGAAAAAGACCATCACCACACTGTTTTTGTTATCTGCGCTGACTCTAGTAGGTTGCGGCCAAACTGGACCATTGTATATGCCTAGTGATACTCAGCAGGATTCACAAACTTCGCAAACACAGTAAATTCAATACAAATCGAAAAAGGAAATAATCTTGGATTACTTTAATTATCAGGATGATGGCCAACTTTGGGCAGAGAATGTTCCACTGGTTCAATTGGCTGAGCAGTATGGCACTCCACTTTACGTATATTCGAGAGCAACGTTAGAGCGCCATTGGCATGCGTTTGATAAATCGGTTGGTGAGCATCCTCACTTGGTTTGTTATGCCGTTAAAGCAAACTCAAATATCGGTGTTTTGAATACATTAGCTCGCTTGGGATCTGGATTCGATATCGTATCTGGTGGTGAGCTTGAACGTGTTATTGCCGCTGGCGGTGATCCTGCGAAAATCGTTTTTTCTGGCGTCGGTAAAACGGAAGCTGAGATCAAACGCGCTCTCGAATTAAAGATTAAATGCTTTAATGTGGAGTCAGAACCAGAACTGGAACGATTGAATAAAGTTGCATCTGAAATGGATGTAATTGCACCTGTATCTCTGCGTATCAACCCAGATGTCGATGCGAAAACGCACCCTTATATTTCGACAGGGTTACGTGATAATAAATTTGGTATCGCTTTTGATCGTGCACCACTAGTGTACAAATTAGCAAGCACGCTTCCTCATCTAGAAGTTAAAGGTATCGATTGTCACATCGGTTCTCAATTAACAGAGATTGAGCCTTTTATCGATGCAACAGACCGTTTGTTGGCCCTGATTGATAATCTTGTTGAACAAGGTATCCAAATTAAGCACCTTGATGTGGGTGGAGGCCTTGGCGTTATCTATCGTGATGAATTGCCTCCACAGCCTTCAGAGTATGCTAAAGCGCTACTTTCACGCTTGAGTAATCACCAAGACCTTGAACTGATTTTTGAACCTGGCCGAGCCATTGCTGCTAACGCAGGCATTTTGCTAACCAAAGTCGAGTTTCTAAAACACACTGAACACAAAAACTTCGCTATTATCGATGCAGCGATGAATGACTTGATTCGTCCGGTGCTATACCAAGCGTGGCAAGATATTGTTCCTGTCGTTCCTCGTGAAGGCGAGGCTCAAACTTACGATTTAGTGGGGCCTATCTGTGAAACCGGGGATTTCCTTGGAAAAGATCGTTCATTGGCGTTAGAAGCTGGAGATTTACTGGCGGTTCGTTCTGCTGGTGCGTATGGTTTTGTGATGGCATCAAACTACAATACTCGTACTCGTGCCGCAGAAATTATGGTTGATGGCGAAAAATCTTACGTTGTTCGTCAGCGCGAGGAACTTGCCAGCCTTTGGGCTTTAGAAAGTATCTTGCCGGAGTAGTAGATGCATTTCCATTTTTCAAAAATGCACGGTTTGGGTAATGATTTCATGGTGGTGGACTGCATTACTCAAAACGTATTTTTTTCTCCTGAGTTGATTCGCCGTTTGGCGAATCGACACACTGGTGTGGGCTTTGACCAATTATTGATAGTCGAAGCCCCTTACGATCCAGAAACTGATTTTCATTATCGTATTTTTAACGCGGATGGCAGTGAAGTAGAACAGTGCGGTAATGGAGCACGCTGCTTTGCTACGTTTGTGCGTATGAAAGGGTTAACCAATAAGTTCAGCATTAATGTAAGTACCAAAAAAGGTAAGATTTTGCTGGATGTGGAAAACGATGATCAGATAACCGTGAATATGGGGGTTCCAGAGTTTGAGCCGAGCAAGATTCCTTTTCGTGCTAAACAGATGGAAAAAACCTATATCATGCGTGTCGCAGAGCAAACCTTGTTTTGTGGCGCCGTAAGCATGGGTAATCCTCACGTCGTCACTGTGGTGGATAGTGTTAAGACTGCAGATGTTGAGCATCTTGGTCCATTGCTTGAGTCTCATGAACGTTTTCCTGAACGAGTGAACGCTGGGTTTATGGAAGTCGTTAGTCGTGATGAAATTAATTTGCGCGTCTATGAGCGAGGCGCAGGTGAAACACAGGCATGTGGAACCGGAGCGTGTGCAGCAGTTGCTAGCGGCATCATGCAAGGTGCTTTAAATGAAGAAGTTAAAGTGCATTTACCCGGTGGTACACTTATCATTAAGTGGAAAGGACCAGGTAAACCTCTCTTTATGACAGGACCTGCTGTCCATGTATTCGATGGCCAACTTTCTTGTTAATGAGGAACTGTTTTGTCACACCCTGAAGCAGATGCGTTAACGGCGCAAATTGTTGAAGATTATTTACGTGATCACCCTGACTTTTTTGTCGAGCGCCCGGAGCTAGTCGATCGTTTGTCACTACCTCATCAACAGATGGGGTCTGTGTCTCTTGTGCATATTCAGTTGGCGAGACAAAGACAGAGAATTGAAGAGCTAGAAGAAGAGATCACCACCTTGATGTCTTTGGCGGCAAGTAATGATAAAACTTTTCATGAGTTTATGGAGTTGCAGGATAAGGTGTTGCACTGTGACTCTTTAGTTGATGTGTTCGCGGCAGTGCGACAAATGGCTCGCCAGTTGGGGTTAACGGTATTTATCCGCTTATTGGAGCCTGTTGATAGCCGTTACGCTATCAGCCGAGAGCACTGGCAGCGTTTTGCTATCAATCACTTTAATGGGAAAGATACTTATCTTGGACGCTTACGAAAAGCGGACCGTCAGTTGTTATTTGGCGATGACGACAGGGCTCCAGAGCTTGGTTCTTATGTGATCTTGCCCTTAGCAAAACAAAACCCGCTTGGTATTCTTGCCTTTGCTAGTGATGATGGTGGTCATTACCAACCCTGTATGGATACGCTCTTTTTACGTCATTTAGCGCTTGTTTTATCACACGTGATTGACACTTTACCATGGCATAACTCCGATGAAGAACGAATCAGTCAACCCTCTGCCTAGTAGTTTACAGGCTCCTCTAAACCGTTTTTATGAGTTTCTGCGCAGCGAAAAAGGTTTAAGCCTTCATACTCAACGTAACTACAAGCAACAATTAGAGACAATGGGGGAGCATTTATGCCAAATGGGGTTGCGTCAGTGGCAGCAGGTGGATGCGGCATGGGTTCGCCAATTAGCCAGTAAAGGCATGCGTGATGGGATGAAAGCCAGTAGTTTGGCAACGCGCCTCTCATCGTTGCGTAGTTTCTTTGATTTCTTGATTCTACGTGGTGAATTATCCGCTAATCCTGCAAAAGGTGTTTCTGCGCCACGTAAGAAACGTCCTTTACCGAAAAATCTTGATGTCGATGAAATCTCCCAGCTACTGGAAGTGGATGATAATGATCCTCTTGCTATTCGTGACCGAGCCATGATGGAGCTGATGTATGGTGCTGGATTGCGTTTGGCCGAACTGGTCGCCATTGATGTTCGTGATGTGAATTTTGGCGCTGAAGAGATCCGTGTCATTGGTAAAGGTGATAAAGAACGTGTTGCCCCTTTTTCTGGGCAAGCCAAAGAGTGGGTTGCCAAGTGGATGAAGTTTCGCTCTGATTTTGCTAAGAATGATGAACCAGCTCTGTTTGTCTCGAAATTGGGCGCAAGAATCTCGCATCGCAATGTGCAAAAGCGCATGTCGGAGTGGGGGCAAAAACAAGCGGTAGCCAGCCATATTAGCCCACATAAATTGCGCCATTCGTTTGCGACCCACATGCTTGAATCGAGCAATAACTTGCGTGCCGTGCAAGAGTTATTGGGGCATGAAAATATCTCTACGACGCAGATTTATACTCACCTCGATTTTCAACATTTAGCACAAGCCTACGACCAAGCTCATCCGCGTGCCCACAAAAAACCTAAGGAGTCCTAATGCTGGTATACCGAAACCTGTTACCGATTCAAGCGATGACATTTGATTTAGATGACACGCTTTACGATAACCGTCCGGTCATTCGGCATTTAGATGAACAAATTACGCTTTGGTTACATAAGAACCATCCGGTCACTGCGAAGTATGATGCACGGCAGTGGTATGAATTAAAGATGAAGCTGCTGTACCAAAATGGTGATTTACGTCATGATGTTTCTTTGTGGCGTTTTACTCAGATCAAACAAGGGCTTATTGATTTTGGGTATAGTGAATCTGCAGCTGATGCGGCAGCGAGCGATGCTATGGTTGAAGTGAATTACTTGCGTAATTTGGTCGACGTCCCACAAGAAACGCATCGTGTGCTATCTCTTTTGTCCCAAAAGATCCCGTTAGTTGCTATAACGAATGGCAACGTGAACGCCGAGAAAATCGGTCTTAAACACTATTTTCAGCAGGTATTTTGTGCAGGCCCAGATGGTCGCTCAAAACCAGATGCGGATTTATTCAATAAAGCGTCACTTTATTTAGGTTTACCACCTTGTTCTATTTTGCACGTTGGAGATCATCCTGTTACGGATGTGTTCGGTGCAATCAATAATGGGTTCCAAGCTTGTTGGTTTAATGACCGAGGCATTACTGCTATGCAAAGCAATCGATTACATACGCTACCGCACGTTGAAGTCCATCACTTGGGACAATTGATAAACTTATTAAAACCATAATGTAATGAGTTAACTATACTAATGAGCAATGTTGATATGAATTACTGCATTGCTGGGGTCTTTGAACAGGATGTACACCTCCTCATTTGTTTTACAGCCAGACTCAGCTCATAAAGAGTTGAAAAATATCTTAGCGAATTATCCAGATATTCCATCTGGGCAGGTTCTTATTCAGCTTTTTTCTGCTCAATCCCGCTCTCAGGTTCAAGAAATAGCCGAATTGCTGTTAAGTGCCATTCCTCAGGCTCATTTGATTGGAATGAGTACGACGCAAGTGATTCGTCATGGCGATATTTTTGATAATCAGACCTTAGTTGCCATCAGTCAGTTTGATAATGCCAAGTTAACCAGTGCCCTTGTTGAATATGGTAATGACGAGGTAGATGACGGCTATCAAATGATGAATCATTTAGATTTATCTTCCTCAAGCCAATTGATTTTCTGTTTTGCAGACCGAATGAATGTGGGGGGAAGTGAACGTTTCTCTGTTTTCGATCAGCACCCTCATTCAGTTCCGATTTCCGGCGGCACTTCCGTACCGACGGATCAGGGGCAATGGGTAATTTGTGGTAAGCAATGCTATGAAAATGCGATGGTGGCTGTCGCAGTGCATGCTGAGCAATTGCTATGTCGTGTGGGAGGATATAAGCAGTGGAATCCTATTGGCCGCGCTTTTAGAGTAACCAAAGCGAATAACTCTTACGTATATGGATTGGATAATAAACCGATTGACGATGTGTATCGCCATTATTTAAGTCATGGTGAAAGCCTCGATTGCCAGTTGGTGAAGAGTTTTCCTTTGGTAAAAGAAGGGAAAGAAGACCAAGAGGTCTATATCCCGCAACGGTTTATCGATGGTGCCATCGAGTTTAATGCTCCGCTAATGATTGGTGATGAAGTTCGTTTTTGTTTCGATCACCCCTCTTTGACGCTCGAGCAGGTGCGCAGTGGGGCGCATTATTTACGAGAGCAAAAGCCGGATAAAATTTTTGTCTACAACTGTGTTACCCGTTTACAGTTCATGGAACACAATCAGGAGCTTCTTCCTTTGCAGGAGGTAAGTGATATTTGTGGCTGTTACTGTATGGGGGAGTTTTGGCATGACGGCAGTAAGCAACGTGTCATGCACCATAGTATGAGTTATGTTGCGATTCGAGAAGGTGAGTTTGAGGTGCAGCAAGAGCCGGCTCGTTATGTTGCAAACAAAGGCGTTACCGCACCATTGTTTAGTTTAATTCGTAATGCTTTTGATGATGTGGATTTACTGAATCGTAATCTTGAGCAGAAGGTGCAACGCCAAGCCTCGTTACTTACTGCAAGTTATCGTATTGATGCGCGCACAGGCTTGCCAAATCGATCGGTATTACAGGAGCACCTCCACAGTATTCAGTTAGATGAGCACCTGCTGACGATAAAAGTCACCAACTTTAGCCAAATTAATGAAAAGTATGGTTATAAAGTTGGAGATAAGCTTTTGGTTGACTTGAGCGTTCATTTTCAACTGCATATTAATCAGCACATTAGCGCTAATTGTCACCTTTACGCTATTGGGGTCGGAGAGTGGGCCGCTATTTTTTCATCCAATTTTAAAGAGCGTAAAATTCATAAATTATTTGGTGAATTTGTTGATGAGCTAGAGCACGTCAATTTTGAACCTTATGGTTTGCCTGAGCTTGATTATCTATCAGTTTCTATGTGCGCGGGGTTAGTTAGTCGGCGTGACTTTCCTACGCAAGAGGGGGACGAGTTACTGTTACGTTCGATCGAAGCGCGACGTTATGCTTATAAGAATAACGAACATTTTTGTAATGCTAAGACGCTACTCGGACAAGATAGAGTACGCAAAGAGCAGCTAAAGTGGCTTTCTTGCGTGAGTAGAGCGGTAATGGACAATAATGTTCTGGTGTATAGCCAACCGATTTTCGCAGCGCATACTCGAGAGCAAATTTCACAAGAATGTCTTGTGCGCTTGGAAGATAAAGGAAAGGTTATTCTTCCAGGGCGTTTTCTCCCGGTTATTGCTGGAACCCACCTTTACACGCGTTTAAGTCATCAATTGATTACTCGTATTGGCGAGTATATGCAAGATCGAGACGACTCCTTTTCTATTAACCTGTCACCACAAGACTTAATCAGTGATAGTACGTTAGTGCTCATTGAGGAGATGATTAAGCGGTTAAATAACCCATCTCGCATTGGTTTAGAGGTGCTGGAGTCGGAACAGATTAAGGATTATGGGCGCATGGCTGAAGTGTGTAACCATTTTCGAGGGCTCGGGGCTAAGATTATTGTTGATGATTTTGGTTCGGGTTATTCCAATATCGATGAAATCGTTAAGCTAGAGCCTCAAATTATTAAACTTGATGGTAGTTTGATTAAACAGCTAGATACAGATGATAAGCAGCGCAAGATTACGGAGCAGTTGGTGAAATTATGTCATGTTTTGGATGCAAAAACTGTGGCTGAATTTGTGCATAATCAACAGGTGTGTCAAATCTGTGAAGATATTGGCGTCGATTACCTACAAGGGTTTTATCTTGCCGAGCCGGCTCGTCTTATTTGATGATCGGGGTTTCTGTTCTATTGCTTCTTTTGCCAAATATGACCACTTTTGTCGGCTTGATATACCTTCATGTAGTTGAGAAAGAACTGTTCCAATTGATTGGCAAGGGTTTGCTCACCCAGAGACGACAGTAGAACGTTAGCCACCTCTAAGGTACATAGGTGTCCGCTTTCTTGGTTACGACGTAGTTGGTATTGAGATGTTATATTCGAGGTGGATAAAGTGACGGTCGGCAACTTATCTAGCCATGCACTTTTACGGCGCATCTTGCGCGCTTCCTGCCATGTCCCATCAAGAATAATAAAGTGAGGTGTTGTCCCCTGTGCTTCACATTGTTCAATTGCTTGAGTATCGGTTAGGCTGTCCTCAGCAGGGAACACAAGAAACGACGTTCTATTCTTTTGATTGATACGATCTAATAGGTCTTGATTGGCCTGTGTTCTTTGCCAAATATACGTTTCACAATTTGGTAATGCTTCCTTAAGCCAACGGCCTGTGTTGGTATCGCGCTTTATTTCTTCAGGGTGCATAAGTAATGAGAGCAACAGATGACTGTCGCTCAAATTGGGGATCTGCGAGCAAATACATTGATGCACTAAACCGCAGCGGGGGCAGGGCAACGCCATTACAGGGCTACGCCTTGTTGTGCCGGCGAGATGCCATCAGCAAAGAGTACGGTTGAGTTTTGTGTTGGGCGTTGGTCCATTTTTTCTCCCAGCTCGGAATAGTGTCCATCGACGTAGTGTAAACGGTGCAGTTTATCTGCAGTCGTTGGTTTTTGCTTGGCAATAATGAGATCATGCCAACCATTTGTCGATAATGTATCCAAGTAGAATGGGGTTACGGATTTTAAGCGGCTATTAAATTGCCATTGGTGTTGCTCATTTTTGAAAATAAGCAGGGTGCAGTCCTCTCTATGGCACCAATCCATTTGCACTAATAATTCCGGATTATCATCACCATTGAGATCATACGTTAACCATCGATAGTGACTGCCTTCAGATGACTGGTGGTGTTGGGCTAAATAACCACGTACCGCTTGATCTACTTGCTCGTCATATTTATCTGTTGAGTTGAACTGTTTTCCATTGGGGTGTTTAGCCTGGTGATGCGGGGCTGATTCGTGAAAATCTTTAAATAAAACTAATCCACCAGAGGCAATAGGATAAATCGTCGAACCTACCTTTTCTTGAGTCGCGGTAAGTTGCTCTCCATTGCGAGTAAAAATACGTTGAGTCACGAGGTATTGTTGCTGATGGCGTGTCATGACCACTTGAATTTGATCCGTATTAAGGGGCTGCCAGAACCCTTTTTCGATGACATCTGGATCGCCATTGGTATAGCTATAACGAGTAATCGCGGTGTGGTCTTGTCCAAGCTGCATACTGACACTAAAACCAGCGTCAGTCGTTGAGGTTGCGTAATAAATGCCGCTCCAATTTTGGCTGGTATCTGTATTACCCAGTACAGCGCAACCTTGGTACTGTTGAGTACCTACAGTCATGTTTGCTTGCCAGCCATAGAGTGCACTAGCCGTGTTGTTGACGCAAGAGGTTGCTTGCAGCGTGACTTTACCACCGTTTAGTTGATAGACCCTCTTTGCGCCTGAGAGCTGACCGCCTTTAATGGCTAAGGTGTGTTGCGCCCCTACAGAGGGAGCAAATACTACGCCTTGGTCGGTAAACTGTGCAGACCATGCTGTTGGTTTAGTGCCAAACGCTCTAGTTGGCATTGGATAGAGGTGACATCGGTCTTTTTCTTTGCCATTAAGGGTGTTGATTTGGGTAACGATAAATTTACCGGCGTAATCCCCGTTGTAACCTGTTTGGCTAGGGGCTACGAGATACCCCATCACTTCGCCATACATGGGCTCATAAGGTGCTGTCGCTATTTGTTCTGCGGAGGTTCTTATTTCTGCGGGAATCTGTAACTCAAATTGCTGCTGACTACCACATGGCGTTAGTGTTTGAGTTTGAGTGCCAATAGTGATATCGCCACGTAGCATGAATAATTGTGGCTTAATGGATTCGGGGTTATTTAAGCTGGCAACTTCGGATTGTTTTGGAGTTTGAGACACAGAAGTACAAGCGGCCAATGTGATACAGCCCAACCCTAAGGCTGCAGTCTTCAACAATTTCATGTTATCTCTTTCCTCATCGCAATCGGTAGTATTGCTATTATGACATAGCTTAATAAGTCGACAACGGGCTGGTGTTTCTATTGACAAACACCGGACAGAGAATAGGCGGGATAAGTGCGCTGCTACAGTGATGTTAATAACAGGGAACAAGAGGTGTGTCCCCTGTTATTGAATTTAGAGAAGGTTGTTTTCCAAATAGTGAGCCACAGCATCATCTGCACTGCTACCAATACGTTCAATGGTCGGTAAGACTTGCAGAACTTTGGGATGAGCTGTTCCCATCACCAGTCCTTTGCCCGCCATGGTTAGCATTTCTTGGTCGTTCATGCCATCGCCAAAAGCAATGCAGTTTTCTAAACTTAATCCCATTGATTCAGCGACTGCTTTCAATGCATCGCCTTTTGATACATCAGGTCCCATTACTTCTAAACACCATGGTGACGAGAATGCGATACTTAATTTATCTTGGAAACGTTCACGTAATTTTGTTTCGTACTCGGCTAAGTGTTCGTGGTCTTGAAAACGGCTAGTGAAAAATACTTTTGCCACACCATCTTTTGGCGCTTGGTTGGTGTTGAAAGAGGTAAAGGTAAAACCTGATTGGTTATGATATTTAGCTGATTCGGTGTCTTCACCACTTAAATACCATTCGTTATGGCGATAGATATGAACAAAGATGGTTGGGTCATCTTTCAGAACATCAACGATCTCTTGTACTAGTTCTTCAGGTACATCCTTGCTAAACATCAATTCATCTTGCTGATTGTGCACGCGAGCGCCATTCGCTGTAATCATGTAAGCAGGAATACCTGCAATCTCACGAATTCCTGCCACGTCCACGTGGTGGCGACCGGTTGCAAAAACAAAAGTAAAGCCTTTATCGTGGAGGGTTTTGAGTGTACGTTTTGTTTGAGAGCTTAGTTGGTGATTTGGTGCGAGTAAGGTGCCGTCGAGATCAGAGGCAACAATTTTGTACGGTGTCGGTTTACTTTCAGTGGTCATATAACCCTCTTGGTTAATGTCATTGCTAACGGCAGATGAAGACACGCAACAGTGTACTGCAAAATCCATCAAGAAAAGAGGGCAAAATCAATGAGACTCCATTTCCTCTATTATTTGCTGGTTACCTGTTGGAAAAAATCGAGAATGCTAGTGAGTACTTGATTGCGATATTGATCGCTTTCGAACATCAGTTCGTGTTTTGCACCATGAATCAATTCAATGTGGCATTGAGTGTTAGTTTTCGCTAGTTTGGTGATGAACCGAGTCTGAGCTTTGTTGTCAACAATCGTATCGGCTTCGGCTTGTACAACAAGTGTCGGTAATTTGACCTGCCTTGTCAGTTGTAAGCACTGCTTGGCAGCCATTAAACCTTGCCATACCCAGCGGGTACTAGGGCCGCCTAATTTCAACTCAGGACGTTCTTCATATAGCTTTCTGAACCACTGATAGCGAACTTCACTATGGGTCAGTGGGTTGATGTCAAAAGGCTTAGCGTAATATCCTGCAAATCCCGGTGCGTATTTGGGAGTGGAAGACGTTGCCGTCATAACTTGAGTGAGTGGTATGGCTATCGGTCTTAATTGCCAAGGCATGTTCACGCCAAACATTGGTGCGGTAACGGCTAATGCGTGGAATGGATGCTGAGGGGTCATTTGCACATAACGGGTTGCAATAGCGCCCCCCATGGAGTGACCAAGTAAAAAACGTTGTTGATATTTCTCTAAATCAAACAGTTCCAATAGTGCTATTAAATCTGTGATGTAATCATTGAACTCACCAACATGGCCCATTTCAATGTTATCAATTAAACGCTGTGAGAGGCCTTGACCACGATGATCAAAGGAATAAATATCATAGCCATTTTGGTAGAGGTCGAAGAATAACTCTTGGTATTTCCAAGTGGATTCAATTCGGCCGTTTACCATCACAATTGCTTTAGTATGATTTGGGTTAGTAAGGCTACACCAGTAGACTTTCTTTTTGTCGAAGGCGCGGTAGAACCCCTCATTTCTTTGTTGCCAAAGATCCGCTACCTCGCTATTCATACGAGCTAAAAATTGGTCTTCTTGAGTGAATGAATAGAGTGTTTGGGTAGTGGACATAGCTGAACCTAAATAAATACCGCTGAGGGTTCAAGCATAAGCAACTGGAAGATAAATGCAATTGACATGTCAATTCGAAAACACTTTTCATGCCGAGTAAATATTAATCTGTCTCAAATTATGTAAAAGTTTCTTGTTACCCCCTTGGAGGTATGAGCTTCAACCGTTACTATAGGGCTTAGTCAATAGTTGTCCAACATTGTCTTTTCGTCTCCGTTTTGTTTTCCGCGAACATTCATCAAAGTTATTTGAGGTTACATGTATACAACGTATGTTGCACGCCAACCAATATTGAATGCCAAGAGGCATACTTTAGGGTATGAGCTTCTTTTTCGGGATGGTGAAACAAATGCTTTTCCAGAACATGTTGACTCAGATAGAGCAACCTACCGACTGATAGCAGAGAATTTTCTCTCGATAGGCCGTAACCCTGCGATTGGTCGTTCCCGCTGTTTTATTAATTTCCCTTACAATAGTTTGATTCGCCGCCTTCCTCTTACACTTCCCAAAGATCAGGTCGTTATTGAAGTTTTAGAAACATGCAAACCCACAGATGAACTTTGGGAGGCAATGCGAGAGTTGTACCTAAAAGGGTATTTGCTTGCTCTAGACGACTTTATTTATTCTGCTGAGTGGGAGCGGTTTCTTCCTTTTGTCCACATTGTAAAATTGGACATACGCTTAATGGGGATGGATAAAGCTTGCGAATTTGTGCGTAAGCGTCTTGCGAACGGCAGTAAGCGTAAATTCCTAGCGGAGCGAGTTGAAACCAAAGAAGAATTTGAACAGGCTAGAAGCGCAGGATTTAAATTCTTCCAAGGGTACTTCTTTAGTAAGCCGGAGATGATATCGCAACGAGATATCAGCCCCGAGCAGGTGATTACGATGCGTCTTTTCAAAGAAGTGTGTCGTGATGACGTAAATTTCAAACGTATTGAAGAGATTGTCTCTCAAGATGTCGCTTTGTCTTATAAGCTGCTGCGATTTGTGAATTCAATGTCCGATCGGCTTGCTGTGCCGATTTCCTCTTTTAGACAAGCATTAGTGTATTTAGGGCAGGATAGGTTACGTATTTTCGTGTCGCTTGCTGTGGCTTCCTATATTTCGATTCATAAGCCGAAAGAGCTGTATAGTTTGGCTTTGCAACGTGCGCAATTTTGCTACTTGATGTCACGTTATCGACCTTTCCAACAGCACCAAGATCATGCTTTTTTGATTGGTTTGTTCTCGGTGTTGGATGCATTACTTGATGCTCCTCTAGATGAACTGATTACTGAATTACCATTAACTGAAGATATTAAGGATTCGCTGATTAACCGCTCTGGTAAAATCGGGGCATTGCTTGATATTGAAGAATGTTATGAGCAAGGTGATTGGCAGCAGTTGTCGACTTTGTGCATGCGCATGGGGGTGAAAGTCGATACGGTCACTTATGAACTAACCGAAGCATTACGTTGGAGCCAAGACATACATCGTCTCATTTAGTGTATTAATACAAAAAACAAAAGCCCATCTCTGGGCTTTTGTTGTCTTTGGAAGATCATTTGGGTATATCATTGCAGCCAAGCGTTCAACATCCAAATGAGTTTTTCTTGCTCGCGAATGTAATCGCTCATTTGCGAAGCTGTCCCTTCATCATCAGCTTCAGTGGCCAGTTCTAACACTTTACGCTGGTGGCTAATTAGATGACTAAATCCCTCGACTAACCCTTGCATTGTGTTTTGCCCATCGGTGACATTGGTATGCTCTTGAATTTCAGCGCTTTCTAAATAGCTGCTAAAGCTATGTAGGGGCTGAGCTCCGATGGTTAAGATACGTTCTGCTATCTCATCTATTTTTGTCTGAAGATCGGTGTAGATCTCTTCAAACTTAGCGTGCAACTCGAAGAATTCTTTGCCTTTGATATTCCAATGATAGCCCCGTGTGTTCATATAAAACACTTGGTAGTTCGCCAATAGGTGATTCAGTGATTGTGCTAGTTGCTGACTCTGTTGTTTATCTAAACCGATTAAGTTCATGTTCATATGCTCACCTCACTAAATAATATGATGGGGAATGTTTTCGTTAGATTCAGAATACGGCGACACATGGAGAAAGAAAAATAGAGTTTATTTATTAATCTGATAGGCTGTAACTATGAACAAGGATTGTTAACTTGCCACTGACGTCCGTCTTACACAGCAAACTAGGGTGGACACTATAGTAGTGGCATGATGAGTATTAGAGATATGAGAATGGAAAAAGAAAGCCGCGTGCTGTTTTTTGATTTGTTGCGTTGTGTGGCGGCAGTGGCTGTTATCGCAATTCATGTACTTGCGCCTTATCGAGACCAAATGGGCGTTATTCCAGACAGTCATTGGTTAACTGCTGTCTCGGTAAACGGTGCAACTCGTTGGGCGGTTCCCGTTTTTATTCTTATTTCTGGTGCATTGTTACTGAGCGATCGTCGGCCGTTTGAATTCGGTCATTATGTTCAGCGTCGGCTGGGAAAAGTGGTTGTGCCATTTATTGTCTGGTCACTGTTCTACGCTTTGTTATCTGGCTTGGATGCTCAAGGCTTTCATCAAGACACTGCAATGGAAACGTTAAGCAATAGTCCTCATCATGCTACCTATTATCACTTAGGTTTCTTCTATTACTTTATCCCGCTCTATTTCGTTATCCCATTCTTGCAATGGCTCAATAATAAAATGGATGAGAATCAAGAACAAAAAGTATGGTCACTCTTTGTTGGTCTATGGCTGCTGACAACGACTCTGTTCTTACTGCATATTGATGGTCCATGGAGTTCACAAATCTGGCTTTATACAGGTTATTTACCTTTGGGATACCTGTTGTTCAAAAAGGTCACGATTACTCGCTTCACTGTTGCTATTTCGATTCTATTGGGTTGTGCTTCGATTTATCTGACCATTCATAGTGTTGTCGATTTGAGTGCCGTGAAAGGGCACTATTCTGTTGGGCGATGGCTATCTTATAAAACACTTAATGTTGTGCTTGCGGCAAGTATGATCTTCATGGTGGGGCGTGCTCTTGCACCTAAGTTATCTGAGGGCGCTCAGCGGTGGGTGAGTTTCATCAGTCAGCACAGTTTGGGTATTTATCTGCTGCATCCGATCTTTCTGTGGCCAATGAAGGCTTATGGTTGGCACCAAGGTCACCCAGCGTGGGTGATTCCTCTGTGGATTCTACTAAGTGGTGCAGGTGCATTAGCGGTGAGTTGGCTCTTTTCCCGCTCGAGCAAAACACGCTGGCTATTGCCATAAAGAACATAAGCCGATCGTTCATAGGTCGGCTTCTTTTGTTCATATTTTAAATACACTTCATCTTTGGGTCTTATGTCACATCCCAACTTCTAAAATCTTATCTACACTTCGAATAGAGAGAATGGAACTCTCTTTCTGATACTTTTACGCGGCTTAATGCGTATATAGGTGGGGTCGAGAGGAGGATATATGTCTGATATTGAACACATCGTTCGACGAATACATAAGCTTGAGACCTTGTTGCGTAAGCAATATCACGCTCAAGGGGAAGGGTTAGAGCAGCTAGTTGATAGTTGTCAGGAGCGTTTACCTAATCGAATTAGTAACCAACTTCATCTCATCGCACAAGTGGAGAGAGAGCTGGATGAGAATCAGGATTTTCATTTGACGAGTCCAGATCGGTTTCTCGTGGCTTATAAGGAATGTGAAAAAGAATTAACACCGAGAAGTGGGCGGTTTGTTTGGCGCATTGCGGTTTCTTTGATGACGATTATGACGTTGATTGCTTTAGCTTTCTATTACTTGCATTGGGATATATTGAACCAGCATGTTCGTTGGTAAGTCATGCATTTGATTTAAAAAACGCAATAATGAACAGGAAATAAAAAAGGACGCTCAGCGTCCTTTTTATTTTGAAAACAGATGATCAGTACATCATTGGCAGTGTCATTAGGCCAATGATCACTGCAATCATGACTAATCCCTGTTTTTGAGATGAAGAAATCATAACACCGCTCCTTTTTACTGTTCATAATATGAATAGAAGAATAGCATTACTTTATTCATTTGATCAAGTCATCAGGTAAAAATTAGGTAAAAATAACTACAGTAACATGCTAAAAATGCGACTCATGCGACAAGTTTACTGCTATTTTTGCTCTGTTCTTAATTTGTTCACTTTCTTTTTTAGGAATGGTTTTTGTTTTTAACTTTATGATTTTAAATAATAAAATATATTGCTTAATTATTGTTTTAATCTTAATGATTGCCTTTTTAAAGCTTGCTTCCCTAACTAGGTTGGTAATGTAGAAAATGATGACTTTTTGAGGTTACAATCTCAACAAATGATATTAATTATCATCTATATGTTGGGTTTGTGCAGTTATGTTGTTTTTTTATCTTTTTAGTCTTTATTTTTTATATGTGCATCCAAGTAAACGTTTGCTTGATTATTATTTTGTTTAACTTATTGTTTTAAGTTGGTTTTTTATTAAATTGTTTTCTTTTTTTATTTTGTTTTTGGCGCTTAAAAGGCAAAGATTAACATTATAAATTAATATTTATTCGTTTTTCGCTATTTTTTCTTGTTCTGATTGCTTTTTGTGTATGTTTACTAAGTGGTAAGCCATTCTTATGGATAAAGTGCGATAGGTAAGGGCGGAAAGCTTAGCTACTGAGATCGAAGTTTTTCTCTTCTTTGCTGGACTTACGCGGTTGCATCTCTACACTGGCGACATCGAAGTGAAGAGGCAATGGGCATGTGGAGCTGGATTTCTGTTGCATTAGCTGGATATGTAAGTATCTACTCATTTAAAAAAAATGATAAAAAACAAAGTCTTATATTTAAGGTTGTTGCGTTGGGATTGCTGTGTTTGTTATTAATAACACACTCTTCTACCGTCTCTGCGTCTGGGCAATGGATATTTGCTAGTTTGATAGTGTCAATTGTGGCTGATTGGCTGCACTGTTTTCGTCCTTATTCAAAAGTCAGTTTCTGTTCATTTTTGGTCGCTCAATTAATGGTGAGCAAAGCATTTTGGTTACAGCTCTCCGGTACGATTGTTTGGTGGATGCCTGCATTGTTGATCGCTACCGGTATTGTGGCGTTTTTTCTATTACTCCCTCAGCTTGATAAGCTTATCTTTCCAGTGATGGTCATGGGACTTGTTCTGTTGCAAATGGCTTGGGCTGCTGGAGAAGCTTGGTTAAAAATCGGCACAACAACGTCTTTATTTGGTTTCTTAGGTTCGATTGCTTTTATTATTTCTTGGCTTACGGTTGCGATTCATGAGCGACGACAAGAAATTAAAGGAGCGGTATATCTTATTTCCGGATTTTATTTCTTGGCCCAGTGCTTTGTTGTTCAAGCGGTTCTCATCGTTAACTGAGTTACATCAAGGTAAGTTGTTGCGATTTTACGTAATTTACCCTCAGGCGACTTGTTGTTAGACAAGTAAGTGGCTTTAGCAACTAGATGGCGGGACTCAGTAAGAGTCTCTCGATGAGGAAATATGATGACCAGAAATGTACATGCCCATAAGGTATTGAATCAGCTGGATGTAAATCCTATGAATGAAGCACAGCTTCGTGAATGGATTAGCCAAGAGTTCGGTGATGACGTGGTGTTTCATACCTGTCGATTACAAAATCTTTCCGTTGATGCCTTGTTTACCTTTCTTCAAGAGCACAACAAGGTGCTAGTTGAAGAGGGGATATGGTCGCTTAATAAAGAGAAAATCTGCCAGCATTAACTGAGCGTAAGCGACCAGATCGAATTCTTCATATTCCATTGCTATACTGCGTCAAACTGTATGCAGTATTGAGGCATTATGGAAGTTATATCAGCGGCAACTATGCTGTTTTTAATTATGGATCCACTAGGTAATTTGCCAGTGGTTCTTTCAATTCTTAAGCACTTTGATAAAAAACGCCAACGCGCCATTCTCATTAGGGAACTGCTGGCAGCTTTGGTGATTTTGATGTTGTTCCTTTTTGCAGGGAAATCGATTCTAAGTTTCTTACATGTTCAGCCAGAGACTCTCAGCATTTCTGGTGGTGTGATTTTATTTATTATCGCAATAAAAATGATATTTCCGAGTGCTGGTAGCATCACTGGTTTAGCGGCAGGGGAAGAACCTTTTATTGTACCGATGGCGATTCCTATGATAGCCGGTCCTTCTGTTATTGCCGCATTACTCCTGTTATCGAGTCAATATCCAACGCGAATGTTTGAGCTCTCGTTGGCGGTGTTATTAGCTTGGGTTGGTACTTCAGGGGTTTTAATGTTCTATCGCTTTTTCCATAAAATATTGGGTGAACGAGGACTTAAAGCGGTTGAACGTTTAATGGGGTTACTATTGGTTATGATCTCCACGCAGATGTTTTTAGATGGTGTTAAAGCTTATCTGGGAATGTAGTTGATGATCGCTGCATTAAAAAACCGCCATTCGGCGGTTTTTTTACATCATGTGTTTACGACGAATGTCGAGTAAAGCAAAGATGCCAAACAATAAGATTGACCACTTTTCCCAGCGAGATGTTGTCACCTTATCGCCAAAAGCGCCGATGAATATCAGCATTTGTAGACCGTGCATCATGAAGAGAAAAACGGTCATGATATACAAAGCAATTGCCGCTTTCCCAGGAAAGGGCATGGCGATATTTAGCAGTAACACTAACCAAACTAATCCGATACATATTTTGGCTGCGACTATGAGTGCTTTCATGCTTGGCTCCTTGCGAACAGTCGATAACACACTTGTCCTGCCACTTTTTCACGGTGTAATTCCCAATGACTTGGTAAGTTTGGTAAGGGCAGTTCTTTTTCGCATTCAATATAGATAAACGCATTTTCGCTTAGCCAACCATTTTTTTCTAAATGTTCAATGGTGGTGTCTAATAATCCTTGGCGAAATGGTGGGTCAATAAATACGATATCGTAGGGTTCGCCAGATTTCGCTAAAAATTGTAATGCGTCAGTATTGTGAACCTCAATATTGTCTGCTTTCAGTGCTGCCACATTTTTCTTTAGCTGCTGATAAGCTTGAGGGTTCATTTCCAACATTGTGACATGCTTTGCTTGGCGAGAAGCAGATTCAAATCCCAAACCGCCAGAACCTGCAAAAACATCCAGACAGCGCGCTGCTGGTATTTCCATTGCTAACCAATTAAATAAAGTTTCTTTAACTCGATCAGTTGTAGGACGTAGGCCTTGAGCATCGTGTACGGGAAGTTTTCGACCTCGCCATAACCCACTGATTATTCTAACTTGACCGGTTGTTGCCGCTTTCGCTACCGGTTTTTGTTGAGGACGTCTTGCCATAGATTTTTTGACCGCTAATTAAGTGTTACTATAGCCACCCTGCCAGTAATTTGGCTGGTAATGGGCAAATGAATTAAAAATTATGGCAAAGTGTACCAAGTGAACGTAAAAGTTTTCACTGCTTTGTCATTATTTCTTTTCTTTAGGGGATAATTCTCTAGGAAAAGAGTCATAGTTAGTTAAGCAAATCTAGGATATTCCCTGATGACCGAAAAAAAGAAGCGTGGCTTACTGTCGTGGCTCGGCTTTGGTGATGAAGAATCGCAACAACCTCAGTCGACTGAAGTAGAAGAAAACGCACCACAAGCTATTGAGGAGTCTCTTGCGGAGGAGCCATTAACGGAGGTTTCTGAAGCATTGTCTGAATCTGGAGATGCGTTAAGTGACGAATCTTTAGAGAAAAATGAAGAAATTGAAGAGCCTCAAGTTCAACTTAAAGAACAAGAAAAGCCGACGGAGAGCTTTTTTGCGCGCTTAAAACGCAGTTTGAGCCGTACCAAAGCCAATATTGGAGCTGGCTTCTTTGGCCTATTTAAAGGTAAAAAAATTGATGACGATCTCTTTGAAGAATTGGAAGAGCAGTTATTGATTGCTGACGTGGGCATGGATACCACAACCAAAATCATTAATAGCCTGACAGAGAAAGCATCGCGCCAAGAGTTGCGTGACGGTGAAGCTTTATA
This sequence comes from Vibrio tritonius, assembly GCF_001547935.1. Lineage (NCBI taxonomy): Bacteria > Pseudomonadati > Pseudomonadota > Gammaproteobacteria > Vibrionales > Vibrionaceae > Vibrio > Vibrio tritonius. The sequence goes on along the minus strand of NZ_AP014635.1, from coordinate 3,309,981 downwards.
TGGCCTGCTTAAAGAAGAGATGGCTGAAATTCTTGCTAAGGTTGAACAGCCTCTGGTTATCGACCAAGCCAAAACTCCTTATGTCATTTTGATGGTAGGTGTAAATGGTGTAGGTAAAACGACCACCATCGGTAAGCTTGCTAAGCAGTTCCAAGCGGATGGTAAGAAAGTGATGTTAGCGGCAGGCGATACTTTCCGCGCTGCTGCGGTGGAACAGTTGCAAGTTTGGGGTCAACGTAACAACGTTCCTGTTATCGCGCAACATACAGGTGCAGATAGTGCCTCTGTCATTTACGATGCTATCGAAGCGGCAAAAGCACGTGGTTACGATGTGGTGATTGCTGATACTGCAGGTCGTTTGCAAAACAAGAGCAACCTAATGGAAGAGTTGCGTAAGATTGTGCGCGTCATGAAGAAAATCGACGATAGCGCTCCCCATGAGATCATGCTGACGTTAGATGCCGGTACTGGTCAAAATGCGATTAGCCAAGCCAAGTTATTTACTGAAGCTGCACCACTCACGGGGATTACTCTGACGAAATTGGATGGTACTGCTAAGGGCGGGGTTATTTTTGCGTTGGCAGATCAGTTCCAGATTCCAATTCGTTACATTGGTGTCGGTGAAGGGATAGACGATCTACGACCTTTTGAAACTCAGCAATTTATCGATGCGCTATTTAGCCGAGACGAATAATTAAATAGGAATTCCTGACGCGGGCCTATGAGGAATAATGTGTGATTAGATTTCAGCAAGTGAGTAAAGCCTATAGGGGTGGGCGGCAAGCTCTGCAAAAAGTAGATTTCCACTTACGCCGGGGAGAGATGGCCTTTTTAGGAGGACACTCTGGTGCAGGGAAAAGTACGTTGTTAAAACTGATCTGTGCGATTGAACGTCCAACCGATGGCAAAATTAGCTTCAATAATCACGATATCACTCGTATTCCTAACCGGGATATTCCTTTTTTACGGCGAAATATTGGCATTGTTTTTCAAGATCATCGCTTGCTTATGGATCGCACGGTTTTTGAAAACGTTGCTCTCCCTATGCGAATTGAATCAGCTAGTGAAGCTGAGATTAAGCGACGAGTTTCTGCGGCCTTGGATAAAACGGGTTTACTCGATAAAGCCCGTTGCCTCCCTAGCCAGCTGTCGGGTGGTGAGCAGCAACGAGTTGGTATTGCTCGTGCTGTCGTAAACCGACCCACGTTGCTATTGGCTGATGAGCCAACCGGAAACCTTGACTCAGAATTATCTAATCGTATTTTGCGGTTATTTGAAGAATTCAATCGTGCAGGAGTCACCATTCTCCTCGCTACGCATAACATTAATTTGGTTAACACTCGTCCTCAATATCGACACCTTGAGTTAAACCAAGGCTTTTTGAGTGAGGTGCAAGATTATGGCCAATAAGTTGAAATCAAGAAAAGGACCTAAGTCTAATCCAGGTAAGCGGATGAAAACGGATGGTTACTTTAAAGTTCAGATAAAACAGGCGAAAGCGTCGTTTCATCAGTTGTGGCAGCGACCTTTAGGCAATTTACTGACATTGGCTGTGATTTCAATGGCCCTAACGTTGCCGAGTTGTTTTTATCTTATTAGTAAAAATATCGCGTCGGTTTCTCATCAAGTGGCAAGTTCTTCGCAAATCAGTGTCTATTTAGCTGAAGGTACTCCTGAAGCGCGGATCATGCTGCTAAAAGATGATTTAGAGCGGCGTGATGATGTAGCTAAAGTTGAGTATATCTCTTCAGAACAAGGTCTTAAGGATCTCAGTTCAAATGCTGGCTTCGAGCAAGCCATCAGTTTGCTTGATGCAGATGTATTGCCAGCGGTGCTGTTAATTACTCCAAAGGTGGAGCAGAAACAACAAATTAAAGCGATCGCGACTGATATCCAAAAGCAGGAAAATGTCACCGACGTTAGACTTGATGAAGATTGGCTATCACGGTTAGATGCGATTCGAAATCTTGCGAGCATTTTGGTGCTTAGCCTTTCTGTTCTAATGCTAGCATCGGTGTTTTTGATCGTAGGTAATACCCTAAGATTTAATGTCCAATCGAATAAAAATGAAATTCAAACCATGAAGCTTATTGGAGCGACAGATAGCTTTATCTTGCGTCCTTACGTTTATTCAGGGATGTGGTTTGGCTTTTTAGGTTCTATTGTTGCTTGGTTTATGACAGCGATTATTACATTACTCTTGAATAGTGCTGTTGAAGATTTAGCCCGACTCTACGATAGCCATTTTCGTTTACTTGGATTGGGTTGGGACGAGTCGTTGTTGCTATTAATGTTAGGCACTTTGATTGGCTGTGTCGCCGCAAAAGTGTCAGCGAATCGCCATTTAAAAGAGATTGAACCAGTTTAAGCATTTTGAGTCTTAGTAGTGGAAGTGCAGACAATATGTTAACAAGTGTTGACTTGTTTATTATAATTGTTTATGCATAATAACCGATTGAGCTTGAACTCTATTCATTTTGAGTTCAGCATAACTGGTTTATAGTAGCTCCAGATCAGAAATTGATGAGGAATTGAATGACTAACCCAACGTATCCAATGGCTCTAGTAACGCAAGATAGCTTAGATAGCTATATTCGTTCAGTGAATAGCTACCCAATGCTAACGGCAGAGGAAGAGCGGTCGCTGGCAGAGCGGTTACATTACAAAGGTGATATTGAGGCAGCGAAAGGCTTAATCCTTTCTCACCTTCGATTCGTTGTTCATGTGGCTCGAGGTTACTCTGGTTATGGTTTACCTATGGCAGATTTGGTTCAGGAAGGTAACATCGGCCTTATGAAAGCAGTAAAACGGTTTAACCCTGAAGTTGGGGTAAGGCTAGTTTCGTTTGCTGTGCACTGGATTAAAGCTGAAATTCACGAATACGTTTTGCGTAACTGGCGTATTGTGAAAATTGCGACCACTAAAGCTCAACGTAAATTGTTCTTCAACCTACGTAAATCGAAAAAACGTTTAGGTTGGTTCAATAATGGTGAAGTCGAAACGGTAGCAAAAGAACTTGGTGTTGAACCTTCGGAAGTTCGTGAGATGGAATCTCGATTAGCTGCTCAAGACGCGACGTTTGAGATGTCTGCTGATGATGATGAGAGTTCGTCTTACACGGCACCAGTGTTGTATTTAGAAGATAAGAATTCTGATCTTGCTGACAATATCGAAGCACAAAACTGGGAAGATCATACAACACAACGTTTAACCGCTGCTCTTGCTACTCTAGATGAACGTAGTCAGCATATCGTACGTTCACGTTGGTTAGACGACCAAAAAGCAACATTACAAGATTTGGCTGATGCCTATGGTGTTTCCGCTGAGCGTATTCGCCAGCTTGAAAAGAACGCTATGAAGAAATTGAAAGAAGCTGTTGGTGAGTTTTAGTTTCTACTGACAAGCTCAACATGTTTAAAAGGCTGAGATCGTTGATCTCAGCCTTTTTTATTTTCCGATCACAAAATGAGATCAAAAATTCGCGTTAAGTCTGTGGATAAGTCTGTGACAAAATTATTTGTGAACTGTCATCAAACAGGGTAAATAAAGGGGTTAACGGTGATTTTTATTTGGGGATATTTTTTGTTTTACACACAACAAAATAAGGATCATTACAAGATGTTGTGGATCGAAATTCAATTAGACACCTTATCAACGCAATCCACAGATTTATCCACAATTTAGACTAAAGTTTTAGAGTGAGGATAACCTTACTATGCCAGTGTACTTGTTGATGATTGGATAGGTTACAATGTGTCCCATCAAAATTCTAATATTGAGAGTCAGCTCATGGACCAGTTTAAACATATTGATGTAGAGAATGCACAAAGCTTAATTGAGAGTAATGGTGCGGTTCTTGTCGATATTCGCGATCCTCAGTCTTATCAAGTTGCGCATGCTAAGACAGCATTTCACTTAACCAATGAAACATTACATGCTTTCATGGAAGGTATTGAGTTTGACCAACCGGTTTTGGTCATGTGTTATCATGGAAACAGTAGCCAAGGCGCAGCTCAATATCTTGTTAATCAAGGATTTGAGCACGTTTATAGTGTTGATGGTGGGTTTGAAGCTTGGCACCGAGCAAACTTACCCGTAGAAAAGAGCATGTAGTCACTATGATAAAACTGATCACTCTAAATAATCCTCGTATGGCGCAAGCCTTTATTGACTATATGGCGACGCGCGATATTAAGATTCAATTATTTTCTGAAGGAGCCGATCAGTTTTCGTTATGGTTAATGGATGATACCGTTCAGGATGATGTCGTTTCCGAATTGCAGCATTTTTTGCATCACCCTGATGATCCTAAATATCAGGAAGCGTCGTGGACGATCACTCACGATCAAGCTCCCCAATTTTCTTATCGGTCTCCTAGTTTAATAGGTATGATAAAAAACCGAGCAGGGCCACTTACCTTGCTTATTATGATCGTTGCAATTGCTATTTTTCTCTTGCAGCAGTTTGGCTTGGGACGAGTTATTTTTCAGCAACTTCATTTTCCCGCGTATGAAGATCAACAGTGGCAATTGTGGCGCTGGGTGAGTCATGCATTGTTGCATTTTTCGGTAATGCATATCGCATTTAACTTACTTTGGTGGTGGGATCTTGGTGGGAACATTGAAAAACGGATTGGCAGCCTGAGTCTTGCAAAAGTTTTTGTCGTGTCTGCCGCAGTATCAGGTGCCGCACAGTATTGGGTTGATGGTGCTAATTTTGGTGGTTTATCAGGTGTTGTATATGCGTTACTAGGATACATCTGGATGATGAACTGGAAAGCGCCTAATCGTGGCTTAAATTTACCTAACTCGGTGATTGTTTTTATGCTGATTTGGTTAGTTTTAGGGTTTGTTCAGCCATTTATGGCAATCGCCAACACCGCTCATTTAGCCGGTTTAGTCGCTGGTATTGTCCTTGGGTTAGGTGATGCATGGCGGATGAAGACCCCCTCTAATGCAAAAGAGTATTAGAGGGGAGACTGGATTTATTGGTACATGTATTTAGTGAACAGCAGATCGGCGATAACTCTTCTACCCGTTTCTGGGAGTAGAATATTATTGAGTTTTTCCACTAGTGTTTTACGTAAGTCTTCACGACCCGCTAGTGATTTAATTTTGTCTTCACTTTGTTCGCCTAGTAACTCCACTACGGCATCTCGAATGAGTGGTTGATGCCTTTCTACTATCGGGAGGTCCGCATCACTAGCGACCATGATGTCGATTCTTACTTGGATATAGCCAAGCTTTTTGCCCTTGGTATAAAAGTTAGTCGTAAGATCAGGCTCTAAAGTGAAGTAGGCTAACTTAGGGGTCGATGATTCTTGTTCTGCCATCGAGGTAAAAGGAACAACCAGAGTGATGGCGAGTAAACTTCCAGTTAGCAAACGTTTTAACATAATTGTCGTCTTTTCTTTAGTCGGTTGGCGATATTCGAAAGGCTCGAGTCTTGTTACAATAAGGGTTATTAATCCATTAAAATAGACAAAGTGTAGCAGTGCTTCGGCACTATTGAACTTTGCCATATGGCGGGTTATCCGTCATATAGAAATATTAGTATGAATCAGTCAACTTCGCTCTATCTATCTGCAATACGCTCGATACTCTGGGAAGAACCTAAAGGTTTTTCTTTTCCGGAGGGTATACACGTGCAAACTGTCTTGGAACAAGGTTCTTTATCGCGCCTGTTAGCTCAGCATTGCCAACAACTTAAAGTGAATGTGTTAAATAATCAACCTATTGCACAAGATTGTTTATCGGATGATGAACAATCACTGTTGTTACCAGAAAATTGTTGGTTAAGGGAGGTGGTTTTGCAAGGCGATAATACACCTTGGGTGATCGGGCGAACTTTGATTCCCGAAAGCACAATTCGTGATCCACAGCATGATCTCTCTAAGCAAGGTGATAGGCCACTTGGACTTACTGTTTTCAGTGCTGATAATGTCTATCGTGACGCGCTACAAGTTGGGTGGGTGAAGACCCCACACGGCCGTTTGTTAGCTCGACGCTCCCGGTTATGGATGAATCATAAACCTATGTTGGTGGCAGAACTGTTTTTGCCGAAATCCCCAGTGTATTCAAAGGAGAGAATCTGATGTCCTTGGTTAAGGCTCGCGCATATTGGCAGTTAATGCGTATGGATCGCCCAATAGGTTCTTTGTTGTTATTGTGGCCAACAATCTGGGCTTTGATTCTGGCGGCAAAAGGAATTCCAGATTGGAAAGTATTGGTGGTATTTATTATTGGTGTTTTTTCAATGCGCTCTGCTGGGTGTGTGATTAATGATTTTGCCGATAGAAAAGTGGATGGTTTTGTTAAGCGCACTCGCAATCGTCCTTTACCTTCTGGAGTGGTCAGTTCAAAAGAGGCGATAGCGCTATTTCTGGGGCTCTCTTTACTCTCTTTTCTTCTCGTTCTAACCATGAACTCACTAACGATTCAGTTGTCGTTTTTTGGTATTGTTCTTGCGTTTATTTATCCTTTTATGAAGCGTTACACTAACTTACCTCAACTGTTTTTGGGTCTTGCGTTTAGTTGGTCAATCCCGATGGCATTTGCTGCACAATCTGGTGAACTGCCTACGCTTGCATGGTTTGTGTTTGCTATTAATGTACTTTGGACGATTGCTTATGACACACAGTACGCAATGGTGGACCGAGATGATGATTTGAAAATAGGTATCAAATCAACCGCGATTCTGTTTGGTCGATTCGACAAACTGATTATTGGGGTGCTGCAATTGATCACTTTAGTGATGCTGATTATGCTCGGTAGGGAGTTGCAATTGGGGGTTATCTATTACTGGATTCTATTGGTGGCTGGAGGCTTATTTGTCTATCAGCAACACTTGATTCGTCATCGTAACAGAGAACTCTGTTTCACCGCTTTCCTCAATAACAATTATGTGGGCATGGCGATAGCAGTGGGTTTATTGATCTCATTTTTGTATTGAATTTAGCAATCTAAAGAACAAGGCATCTCAATTGAGATGCCTTTTTTTTCTTTTAATTAATCAGTTAAGCTCTACTTGGTAAATGCTTTCTTGAATCGTTAATTGCACTTCGGGGGAAAGCAGTTGATTGAGTTCATCAGCAAATTTTTTGCTGTGCTCTAACTGACAGTTACCATCAGAATCGATATAACCTTGTTGTTTTAGCGTTACAAATAAAGCAGAGAACACACCCTTATCAAAGAACTCAGGGGCGTTAATACCATGCAATCGTCCTAATCGCTGAGCAACTTCTTGGCTATGGCTTTCCAAATTGGTTTTACTCAACTCTGGATAACTTGCAAGTAAGTTCAACGTAATCGCATAGCGCTGCAGTGTTTCTGAAATAGTACGGCCAAGTAGCATCAAGACTTGAGTATGACTTTGATTGAGATTGACGCTTTCTGCCTCAATCGTGATTAGGTTTTGTCGCTCAAGTTCAAGAAGATAATTTTCAACCAAACCTGGAATCGCGGTACTGTCGTGGGCAATAAACAGTTCTTGTTTTAAAAACGGGTAGATTCGTTGCACGGTATCAATAACGGATTGTTTTGGTATAGATTGATAACGAATGACAACTTGGGCAATAAGCGAAGGCAATGCCAGTAAATGAATAATGTTGTTACGGTAGTAAGTCATTAGAATCGATTGTTTACGATCTAATGAGATGATATCTCCGATGTTGTCTGTTTCGACGACAAATTTATTAAGCGACAAGGCATGCTCAACTAACTCAGCAGCACTGCCTTGGGCAATAGTGCATGTTGATGAGTAGGGCACCTGACGTAATAACTCAAGATAACATTCGATCTGCTTGATTAAATTATCCCGTGACAATGCGCGTTGGCGAGAGGCTAGTAAGGCGGCGGCACAGAGTGTCATTGCATTCGCGGCAGCAGCACTGTTGATGTGAGTCATCATTTTGTCTGCGAGTTCGTTAACTACAGGTGTCATCCACTGTGGTTTACTGGTACCCAGTGGGTCAATCTCTTGCGCCCAATCAGGACACTTTTCGTTTAAGAAATGATTAAGCGTAATAGGTTCGCCAAAATTCACATAGCCTTGGCCAAAATTACGTAATTTACGAATGGTACGAATAACCAAGCCTGCGTTTTCTTTCTCTTTATGACTGCCTTTCAGCTCTTTGGCATAGCTACCGACTTCCATCACATGCTCATACCCGATATACACTGGGACTAGGGTGACTGGGCGATTCAAGCCACGCAACATCGCTTGAATCGTCATAGCCAACATACCTGTTTTCGCTGGAAGTAGACGACCTGTGCGAGAGCGTCCTCCCTCACTGAAGTATTCTACCGAATAGCCTTTAGCAAAAAGCTCGGCCAAGTACTCACGGAAAATTGAAGAGTAGAGTTTATTGCCTTTAAAGCTGCGACGAATAAAGAACGCACCGCCACGGCGAAATAGAGGGCCTGCAGGGAAAAAGTTAAGGTTAATCCCCGCTGCAATATGTGGTGGAACCATGCCTTCATGGAAAAGAACATAGGAAAGCAGCAAATAGTCCATATGACTACGATGGCAAGGGACATAAACAATTTCATGCCCATCTTGAGCAAGTCGTCTCACGGAGGCTGCATTATTAATGTTTAGACCTTGGTAAATACGGTTCCAAAGCCAACCTAATAATTTGTCGCCTTTTTTTACTAATGAGTAGGAGAAGTTAGCCGCTATTTCATCAAGAATCTTTAATGCTTCTGCACGGGCTTTATCTAAGGAGATATTTTTACTTTTTGCTTCATCTTCAATCGCTTTGACGATCGCAGGTGAGTTCATCAAGCGTTCAAACAAGCGGTATCTCTCTGGCAAGTTAGGACCAGAGGCCGCCAGTTTTTGCCGTGAGAAATGGATTCTGGCAACGCGGGCCAATTTATGGGCGATAGCTGTGTCAGTACCATGGGTGTCGGCCATGGAACGCATCGATACGACAGGACTAAATCTGACTAGGCAGTCACGACCTGAACTCATCACAACATAGCCTTTTTGCAAAACGTTATATGCTTGCAGATACGGCTTGTGTTGTCCTTCTTTGCCAGGTTTTCGTCCCCACAGTACCGTGATTGGTAAGACTTGCACATCCAACTCACTGTCGTTTTGATGCTCTTTTAGCAGCGCAGAGAACTGTTGGATCGAATTACTTGGAATATGACTATGTTTTTTGAATACACCTGGTCGAGAGGAAATATAGACATAACGTCTGAAAGTATGGCCATTGATTTCAAGAGGTTCTAGTGGGTCAGGTAAACCGAGCGACAACGCATATCGTTGCAAGGTTAGCAGATCAACGTTAGAACGAAATGGTAGGGCATAGACGATGGGTTTGATAGTATTGATACCCAAGTCATCGATAGGTTTCGATGGTATAACGGAGCCTTTCACCAGTGCTTTTAACGGAAATGCTAATAGTGAACGAGTTAAGGTGTGTCCAGAAGACATAAAGTTCTGAGCCTCAAGAAATTGCTATTATTCTTTATGCATATCAGAGCCTTGCTTATGTAGCAGGGTACATCATAATATGCGCGAATTTGACGGTTTTTGTGGTGCAAGAATAGCAGAACTGGTCAAACCTGTTAACTTAATTGGCGAATATCTAAGTCAACATGTAGTGAAATGTTGTTATTGTTTTGCGTTTTATGGAGTCATCTGTGTACAAAAAAAATCCCCAAGGATTAAAGCGAATAATCAAGGCAGGAAAATATTCTTATCAAGGTGTGATGGCTGCATTTAAAAATGAGGCTGCATTTCGTGAAGAAGTGATTCTTGCGTGTATTTTGATTCCATTAGCTTGTTGGTTAGATGTGACGCACATTGAACGCATTCTATTGATTTGTTCAATTTTGCTCGTGATGTTAGTTGAGCTACTGAATAGTGCTATCGAAGCAGTTGTCGATCGAATCAGTAGTGAATACAGTGAGCTTGCTGGTCGAGCAAAAGATATGGGATCGGCAGCGGTGTTTATTGCCATGCTGATCGCCGGATACATTTGGATTGATATTGTGTTCTTTTAAGCCGATCAATTAAAAAGTAACCAATTGGCTTTTCATTTCGCCAAATACTGGATATACTCACAGGCAACTGTATAAACAGACAGGTGAATTATGAAGCCGTTAACGCCACGCCAACAAGAAGTTTTTGACCTGATCAAAAGCAAAATCGATGAAACAGGAATGCCACCAACACGTGCGGAAATCGCTCGTGAGCTGGGGTTCCGTTCAGCGAATGCTGCTGAAGAACATTTAAAAGCTTTGGCAAGAAAGCAAGCCATTGAAATTGTTCCCGGAGCGTCTCGCGGCATCCGAATTCTTCTAGAGTCTTCTGCCAATGATTCGTCAGATAGTTCTGGTTTACCTTTGATTGGCCAAGTGGCTGCTGGTGAACCTATTCTGGCCCAGGAACATGTAGAAGCCCATTACCAAGTTGATCCTAATATGTTTAGACCAAACGCCGACTTTTTATTGCGCGTTCATGGTGAAAGTATGAAAAATATTGGGATCATGGATGGTGATCTGTTGGCAGTACACAAAACACAAGATGTGCGTAATGGTCAGGTGGTCGTTGCTCGTGTTGAGGATGACGTGACAGTTAAGCGGCTAGAACGTAATGGTTCCACTGTATTACTGCATGCAGAAAATGACGATTTTTCACCTATCGAAGTCGATCTTACCTGTCAGCAACTTACCATCGAAGGTATTGCTGTCGGTATTATCCGTAATACGGATTGGATGTGATTTTTATCTGAGATCTATTCTCATTAACTTGCCAATCTAATTGATATTCATTATCATCTTTCTGTGATTTCATAAGGAAGATGATAATGTCTACTGATTTCAATTCATCCCTCAAACGTTATCAGATCCCAACTAATCTCGTCCAACCTTTGTGGTTACGCAGTAGAGAGAGCTTGGCGGATAATGGACTGATTTATGATCCCATTGCTGCGACAGCATGTTTGCGTTGTCAGCTTGCTCCTGAATGCTTAGCTGGCGATATTAATCAAAAGCAATTACTTCATGCTACGCTTACACAACTCTGTGACCAACAAGTTCGTTGTTTCCTAGAGGCTCATCCAGATGGCTGGATAGTCAATGTCGGTGCTGGTTTAGATACTCGTTTTTATCGTATTGATAATGGCCGTTGTCATTGGATTGAGTTAGATGTTAGTGAAACATTGTTGTGGCGTCAGAAACTTTTCCACGCTAGTGAGCGATATCATAATGTCTGTGGTAGTGTGACTCAGCTAAATTGGTTTGATTCTCTTCCTGTTCCAGAATATGCCCCAGTAATGATCGTATGTGAGCATGCTTTACTCGACTGTAATGCGTCACAGGTAGCCGATTTTGTTCATGCGTTAGGTCTGCATTTTTCGAGTGCCGTTGCTTGTGTTGTGTTGGCAGGGGATAAGAGTGCCTCTTATCTTGGCCAAAGGATGGGCTCTGGCGAGTATCAGCATGGTTTTGCGAGTGCCAAAGATGCCATGCTTAACTGTTTGCCTTGGTTGACGAGCGTCGCAGTTCTTTCTCCATTTGATCGTTATTGCCCTCGATGGAAGCTGTGGCAACGATGGCTTAGTAAGTTGTCTCATTATAAGTACCGATTAACGCCTATCGTTACCACTTTGCGTTGGTAACGACATTCATAGTGTAATTCTTATTACTTCGATACACTTTGCTTAACAAATAAGAGGGCAAAGTGTGCAATTTATTCTTCAAACATTAGCGAACCGAACCATGCATAAGCAAGTTTTCTGGCTTGCGATCCCTATGGTGTTATCCAATATTACTGTTCCTTTATTGGGATTAATCGATGCTGCCGTTATTGGTCATTTAGAGCATGCCTGGTATTTGGGCGGAGTAGCTCTGGGTAGCACCATGATCAGTGTTACCTTATGGTTGTTAGGCTTTCTGCGTATGTCGACTACGGGACTCACCGCTCAAGCTGTGGGGGGAGATGATGCCCACCAATTGGTTCGTGTTCTGGTGCAAGGTTTGTTGATGTCTCTGGTGCTAGCTGTAGGTTTTTTGCTTATTCATCGTTTGGTTGCTCAAGTCATTTTTGATTGGAGCCAAGCCAGTGATGAAGTCAAACATTATGGTTTCGAGTATTTCACTGTTCGTGCATGGAGCGCACCAGCCGCGTTAGCTAACTATGTATTACTCGGCTGGTTATTGGGAACCCAAAATGCGAAAGCGCCTATGTGGATGGTCATTATCACTAACGTCGTCAATATTTGCTTAGATTTTTTGTTTGTGGTGGCTTGGGATTGGAAAGTAGAAGGGGCTGCTCTTGCTTCTGTGATCTCTGATTACGTAGGGACTGTGTTTGCTCTGTGTTGTGTGATTCGCTATTGGCGAAAAAAACACCTGCCAATGCCTAGCGCTTTGTGGCAGCAGGTCAGTCATGGGCTAGGGCGTTTTATCAAGTTAAACCGAGACATTTTTCTTCGTACTCTTTGTTTGCAGTTGGTTTTTAGTTTCATGACATTTAGGGGAGCGGCGATGGGTGACCAAACTGTTGCCGCCAATGCCGTGTTAATGAGTTTCCTGATGTTCATCTCCTACGGTATGGATGGGTTTGCCTATGCTATGGAGGCAATGGTGGGGAAAGCCATTGGTGCGAAAAGCGCTGAGAAATTGAAAGAGGCAATGATTGGCACTGCATTTTGGAGTTTAGTGATTTGCCTTTGTTTAACCTGTTTATTTGGCTTTATGGGAGATCATTTAGTTGGGTTGATTACGGATATACCTGTTGTGCATCAACGAGCAATGATCTTCCTTCCTTGGTTGGTAGCGATGCCTTTAATCAGTATGTGGTGTTTCCTTTTGGATGGTGTGTTTATTGGTGCGACGAAGGGAAAGGAGATGCGTAATAGTATGTTTGTTGCGGCTTTGGCTTTCTTTATTGCTTTTGGTGCAACATTGTCATGGGGTAATCATGGTCTGTGGTTTGCCATGCTAAGCTTTATGGCTTTGCGAGGTTTAACTCTTGGAGTGGTAATGACGCTTCAATGGCGTCGGCAACGTTTTTTGATATAAGAAAAATAAGCCCCCGTTTCACTACTTAGTTAGGCGAGGGCTGTAATTAGAAATATGGTTAAAACAAGCGGTTTAGACCATTGAGAGCTGCAACACGATAAGCTTCTGCCATCGTTGGATAGTTGAACGTTGTGTTAACGAAATATTCGATGGTATTGGCTTTGCCTTTTTGTTCCATGATTGCTTGGCCGATATGGATGATTTCTGCCGCACGCTCACCAAAACAGTGGATGCCCAAAATCTGTTTAGTATCTCTATGAAATAGGATTTTTAGGCTACCGACATCTTTACCTGCAATCTGAGCTCGAGCGAGATGTTTAAATGATGAACGACCTACTTCATAAGGGATCTTTGCGGCTGTTAATTCTTGTTCAGTTTTGCCAACGGAACTAATTTCAGGAATAGTGTAAATACCAGTGGGTATATCTTCAATGAGTTGGCTTGATGCTTGGCCAAAGGCAATAGCCTGAGCAACGAATCGCCCTTGATCATAAGCTGCACTTGCCAGACTCGGATAACCAATCACATCGCCGACGGCATAAATGTGTTCTGCCCCAGTTTGATAGTTCTGATTTACGTGCAATTGACCTCTAGCGTCGGCTTCAATTCCAACCGCCGATAGATTTAACTGATCTGTGTTACCAGTGCGACCATTAGCGAACAAAAGGCAGTCTGCTTTCATTTTCTTGCCGGATTTTAAGTTCAAGATCACACCGTCATCTTTGGCTTCCACTGATTCATAGGTTTCATCATTACGGATAATGATGCCGCTATTCCAGAAGTGGTAAGAAAGTGCATCTGATATTTCGTTATCCAAGAAAGAAAGTAGTCTATCTCTAGTGTTGATTAGGTCTGTTTTAACCCCTAAACCGCGAAAAATAGAGGCATATTCGCATCCAATAACGCCTGCGCCATAGATGATGATATGGCGTGGGTCGTGGTTAAGGCTAAGAATGGAATCACTGTCGTAAACTCGAGGGTGATTGAAATCAACATCTTTAGGCCGGTATGGGCGTGAGCCTGTTGCGATGACAAATTTGTCTGCAGAATAGTGTTCAATACCGCCTTCGATGTCTTGAACTGCAATGGTGTTTGCATCAACAAACTTCGCAGAGCCAAATATTAGACTACAGTCGTTACGATCATAAAAACCTTGTCTTAGGCGAGTCTGTTTATCGATAACACTTTTTGCATGGCCGAGAATATCGGAAAAGGAAGCGTGCAGACTGGAACGATTTTTACAAAATAGGGGATTATTATTGAATTCAATAAAGCGGCTAACAGCATGACGTAGCGCTTTGGAAGGTATTGTTCCCCAGTGTGTGCACCCGCCACCAACGCTATTTTCTTTTTCAATTATGGCAACGTTCTTTCCTGCTTTAGCTAGACCCATAGCGGCACCTTCGCCTCCAGGGCCACTGCCGATGACAATTACGTCAAAATGGTTGTTGGGTGTCATTGGAAATCCTTTCTTGCTGTTTACATTATTGTTTCTTTATATTAACTCACTTGAAAAGTATGAAAACGTAACAGACGTAGCACAGTGGCGAGGATCACGCGTTCTCGGTTATTTAATCTGTTACATCACCTGCTACGATGGATAATGATTCTGGAAAAGCATTATCTTAGTTGTTCGTTTAACATCATGTTTTGATGGTAAATAACAGCCAGTTGTCTTAGTTGGCAGATAAGGCCCTTTTCGAATTAGGCAACTTATTTTGTTACTTAGACAATGTGCATAATCAGGTTATAGTATGGTCCATAGTTTCCTTAATCGAGAAATGATTCCCTATGAAATCCACAGGAATCCGCGCCCAGCAAAAAGAAAAGACTCGTCGTTCGCTTATTGACGCGGCATTTAGTCAATTGAGCGCCGAGAGAAGTTTCTCGAATTTAAGTCTTCGAGAGGTTGCTCGAGAAGCCGGAATTGCACCGACTTCATTTTATCGTCACTTTAAAGATATGGACGAATTGGGTTTAACTATGGTTGATGAAGGTGGTTTACTGCTGCGTCAACTTATGCGCCAAGCTCGCCAACGGATTGTGAAAGAAGGCAGTGTGATTCGCACATCGGTTGAAACTTTCATGGAGTTTATCTCTAATAGTCCAAACGTATTTCGCTTGTTGCTTCGTGAACGTTCCGGCACTTCTGCTGAATTCCGCGCCGCTGTTGCCAGAGAAATTCAGCACTTCTCCGCTGAATTAGCGGAGTACCTTGTTGTGATGGGGATGCATCGCAGTGAAGCAGAAACTCAAGCACAAGCTTCGGTTACTTTGGTATTTTCTTCCGGTGCAGAGGCGTTAGATCTTAATCGTCAAGAACGAGAAGAACTGGCAATTCGTTTGATACGGCAGTTACGAATGATTGCCAAAGGTGCACATTGGTATCGGAAAGAACGTGAACACAATCTAGTAAAGGATGAAAAAAATGTCGACGCAAAATGACAAGTCCAATCCAGGTTCGGAGAGAAAAACGTTAGTTCTTGCGCTCATTGCAGGGATGTGTGCAGATGCCATTCTTTCGTGGCTTACGATGAATGAAGTCTCATTTTCAATTTTCCCTCTAATTGCTTTAGTGTTAACTCTGCAGGCGCTGTATCAGGAATACTTACGTCATCCTATTGCTGAGGATGTACCTTTAGTTGGTTTGGCGTGTTTTTTTGTTGGCGCGTTTGGGCATTCGGCTTTCATTAAAGCTCAGTACCCTGAATCCGGGTCAAATTTCTTTTCGCTAATTATTTTATTGGTGTTAGTGCTGTGGGTAGGCAAGAAACTTGGTTTTCTTTCACCCAAGGATAAAAAATAAAAAAACGAGCCGTTGGCTCGTTTTTTTATGCAAACTATTTTCGTTCTAAGAACACACCAGCTTCCATATGGTGGGTGTATGGGAACTGATCAAATAGCGCAAAACGTGTGATTTTATGTGTTTCACACAAAATATCTAAGTTTTCTTTTAACGTTTCAGGGTTGCATGAAATGTACATGATACGTTCGTAACCTTGGACCATTTTGCAAGTATCTTCATCCATGCCCGCACGAGGTGGATCGACAAAAATAGTGTTGCAGTTGTAGCTTTTTAGATCGATACCGTTGTCTTTTAGGCGACGGAATTCTCGCTTGCCTTCCATTGCTTGAGTAAATTCTTCTGCAGACATACGAATGATTTGTACGTTGTCGATTTTGTTTGCGGCGATGTTGTATTGTGCTGAGTCAACCGATGGTTTAGCCAGTTCAGTTGCCAATACTCGCTCAAAGTTCTGTGCTAGCGCTAAAGAGAAGTTGCCGTTACCACAGTACAATTCAAGAAGGTCGCCTTTGCTGCCTTGAGTGCAATCTACAGCCCATTCCAGCATTTTCTGAGCAACCTGACCATTGGGTTGCGTAAAGCTGTTTTCTACCTGTTGATAGATATATGGCTGACCATTTACATGCAGTTTTTCTACGACGTAATCGCGGTCTAGCACGATCTTCATTTTTCGGGCACGACCAATCAGGTTGATGTTATAACCTTCTTTCGTCAGCGTTTCTTTTAACGCTTTAGCCTGATCAATCCAGTCTTGTTCTAATTGACGGTGATACAGTAGCGAAATAAGGATTTCGCCGCTCAGAGTTGAGAGAAAGTCGACTTGGAAAAGCTTGCGACGTAAGACATCTTCTTTCTTTAGTTCTTCGACAAGGCATGGCATAAGCTCGTTGATCAATTCGCTTGCTGCTGGGAATTGGTCAACTCGATATTTTTCACGAGTTTCTTGGTTGAACATGATGTAGTAAAGATCGTCGCCTTCGTGCCATACACGAAACTCTGCGCGCATACGATAAAACTGATTTGGAGACTCGAATACTTCTAACTCGGGTACGTTATACGGAGTAAACATCTCATTTAGACGTGATACTTTTTCGGCTAACTGTTCAGAGTAGCGGTTAGGGTTGACATCAAGAGTCGCCATTACATTACCTTTTTATGGTGTGCGTGATTTCAGAGCGCAGATTTTATTCAATACAAAGCTTATGTCCAGTTTTGTCCTAATCTAATTCGTTTTATCAATAAAAAAGTAAAGTCTAATAGACTTTATTAGACAATCTTTAATTTGGTTCTTACTATCCAATTGAGTTGGTGTGCAAACGAGAAAATCTCGTTTGCACTTAAAAGGGAATCTGGTGTAACTCCAGAACTGACGCGCAGCGGTAATAGAGAACGAAAGCTCATTTGATGACACTGCTTTTTGTGGGAAGTCGAGTAAGTAGGATAACAGCTCTTAAGTCCGAATACCTGCCAACAACTGAGCACATAAAAGGACACATAGATCCTGCTCAGCTTTTTTACGCGATTTAGGACCAAGTAAAGTCATGAAAAAATCTCTTATTGCAGTGGCAGTGGTGTCAACTGCGGCGCATGTACATGCGGCAAATAGTCAATCTTCTTCAATAAATGAGACGGTAGTCGTTACTGCGAACCGTTTTGAACAGCCCCAGTCTGCTGTTTTAGCATCTGTAAGCATTATAACCCGCCAAGACATAGAAAGCATGCAAGCTGATAGTGCCCTTGAAGTGCTTCGAACCTTACCCGGTGTCGAGATCAACTCTTTGGGAGGTAAAGCTCAGGATACGTCTATATACATACGTGGCACCTCAACGCAGCATACTTTAGTACTGGTTGATGGTGTTAAAATTAATTCTGCTACTTCTGGTGGTGCATCTATTGGGTTAATCCCTGCTTTTGCAATTGAAAAAATCGAAGTGATCCGAGGGCCAAGAGCGGCTATCTATGGTTCTGATGCTCTGGGTGGTGTGATTAGTATTACGACTGCAGGTAAAGGAAAATCTTTGCATAAAGCGACGATAGGCTACGGTGATAACAACCATAAGCTGTTAGGTTGGCACTCTTCTGGCCAACTTAATGAACAAACACATGGTTCGTTTATTGCTGCGAAGGAAAAGAGTGATGGTCACCGTGTGTATCAACTTGCACCAAGTGAAGATAAGCACGGTTATGATTCAACGAGCTTTTTTGGTAGCGTAAACCATCAGTTCAATGACCAGTGGCGTTTGGAAGGGAGTGCTTATAAGCAGGAATCAGACAATGAATATGCCAGTCAGTATGGTGGTCCAAAGCAAGAGAGTAATAACGACTTTTACAGTCTAATCGGTGGAGTGAATTTTCAAGTCGACAATTATAATTCGAAATTGACGGTATCTACTGCGCACAACGAAGCGTGGGATGGCGATGCAAATGGCTCCTCAGGAAAAAGTGCGCTGTTTACTCGTCGTAACAATGTTGTTTGGCTGAATACACTGACCCCAGTTGATGAAGTTGCTGTGAATATTGGATTGGATTACACAAAAGTTAAAGCGCATCGTGGTGGTACCAGTACTACGGATTACGACGATACCAGTAAGGATAACAAAGCAGGTTTCCTTACTTCACTAATCAGTGTTAATGAATTTACCGCTGAGGCAAGTGTTCGGCATGATGATGACAGTTCATTTGGCGGACATTCTACTTGGAATGTTGGGCTGGGATATCAGTTAATGGATAGCCTTCAGGTTGTGGCAAATTCAGGTACTGGGTTTAAAGCACCAACATTTAACGACTTGTACTGGCCTGGTCAGGGTAATCCGGAACTAAAACCGGAAGAATCGATCTCCAATGAGCTAGGGTTACGTGGTTATTCAGACTGGATTGATTGGGAAGTTTCCGTTTATAAAACAGACATTGACAACCTAATTGAATGGGCTCCAGTTGGGGCTGGTGGCGCTTGGATCCCTGCTAACGTGAATAAAGCTCGAATAAAAGGTTTGGAAGTCTCAGCTATTTTTGATACATGGTCAATAGAGCATAAATTATCGGCAGAATGGAAAGATCCAATTAATAAAGAAACGCATGAGCAGTTGGCACGTCGTGGTAAGCAGAACTTTAGTTGGCTGGTGAGCTACAACATCGCTAAATTTGACCTATCGATGGTTGCTAATTATGTGGGTGACCGCAGAGATAATAATAACGATAAGATGGGTTCATATACCACTGTTGATCTGGCGACACGTTACCACTTTACAGACCATTTTAGTATGGGTGTAAAAGTCAGCAATGCTTTTAACGAGTCATATGTGACAGGCTTAGGTTCTGGTAGTTATTACTACATGGCTGATGGCCGAAATGTTTTTGCTAGCGCAGAGTATAAGTTTTAACTAAGTAAACCGCCTTTGGGCGGTTTTTTTATATCAGCTTGACCATTGCGATAGGGAAAAGAGAGAGTATGATCAACGCGGATTTAATGATTGAGCCTATAAACTGTGACTAATACCAATCGACACAAAATTCTGATTTTTGACTCTGGAGTCGGGGGGCTATCTGTTTACCAGCAGATTCAAGAACGCTTACCCCAATTAGATGTTGTCTATTTTTTCGATAATGCGGCTTATCCATATGGAGAGCTGACACAAGATATTTTACTTGAAAGAGTGGAACGGTTTGTCACGGAGTTGGTGCACAAAGAAAGAATCGATTTGGTCGTGATTGCTTGCAATACGGCGAGTACGATTGTTTTGCCTCGATTAAGGGCTAAATTAACAATGCCTATTGTCGGGGTTGTTCCTGCAATAAAACCGGCTTCTTTACTTGCAAATCTTGCCGTAGGCCTAATTGCGACACCTGCGACAGTGACTAGGCAATATACTCATGAATTGATCCGCCATTTTTCTCAAGATAAGAAAGTTGAGCTACTCGGTTCCACAAGGCTTGTTGATATGGCTGAAGAAAAGCTACGAGGAAAAGAAGTTAACCAGCAAGAGCTGCGATCAGTACTACTGCCACTTATTGGAAAGATTGATGTAGCAGTACTGGGGTGTACTCACTTCCCATTGATTAAAAATGAAATTCAATCGGTTTTTGGGAATAGCGTGACGCTGGTGGATTCAGGGGAAGCAATAGCAAGAAGGGTTGAGTCACTGCTTTGCCCTGAGCGAAGTCCTGATAATAACCCTCCAAGCAAATTACTCAATAAGATCTACAGTAGCGCACCAGCTTGGGAAGAAGGTGCGCTAAATGAACGTTTGTCCTTATTGGGCTTTAAACCTATTCAGACATATCTTCATTCGGATGTTTAGGGTCATTAGCAACGCGAACCTTCAAGGTTCTTTGCATATAGTCGGCTTCATTTAATTTTGTTATGGCGTTCTCAGCAGTAACCGATGACATCACTACAAAACCAAATCCACGACGTTTACCTGTGCGTTTATCCTTCATCAATCGTACGGCGAAGACTTCTCCATGCTCAGCAAATAAATCACGGACATTCGATTCGTTTGCTTTATAAGGTAGGTTTCCCACATAGAGAGTTGTTGTACCAAGTGTTGTGTTTGTTTGAGGTGCGTTGTTGGTATTGAATAAAAAATTGCAAATAAAAAAGGTGACGATCACACCAATCAAGAAACTAACAGCAGGTTGTATTTCTATTTGACTAAATAGAAACGCACCTACCAATGCAAAAACAACAGTAATCAAAAGAGATTTTTTAGAGTTCATATTGAATGCTACTTATCTGATAAATGTAAGAGGCGTGTACATAATTAACAAAATAGACACATGAATCTTACGTATATGCTTGGTTTTTTTCCAACCAAATGCTGTGACCCCCCTCAAATGTTGATATTTTATTCGATAAAACGTGATTTGATGCCTTTTTAATCGAACAGTTTTATTTTTCAAAAAAACACTTGTCATTCATGGTGAGCTCCCTATAATGCCGCCTCACCGACACGGAGTAAGCAATTAACAACGTGATTCACAAATAGTGAAAAGGTGATGAGAAAAAACTTTTAAAAAGTTGTTGACTCATAAAAATTAAAGCGTATCATACGCACCCCTAGCAACGAAGGATGTAACCCTTGGTTCAGCTAGAAGCTCTTTAACAATTTAAACCTATCAATCTGTGTGGGCACTCGTTGATGATAATCATAGCTTCTTAGGAAGCACAATGGTTTCAATGAACTGAGTGACCAATTAAGTCTTCGGACTTAGCACAGTCAATTCATTTCAACTTCGGTTGAAATATCAGTATTCATTGAGCCGAAAAAACTTTTAATTGAAGAGTTTGATCATGGCTCAGATTGAACGCTGGCGGCAGGCCTAACACATGCAAGTCGAGCGGCAGCGACATAAACAAACCTTCGGGGGCGATTATGGGCGGCGAGCGGCGGACGGGTGAGTAATGCCTGGGAAATTGCCCTGATGTGGGGGATAACCATTGGAAACGATGGCTAATACCGCATAATAGCTTCGGCTTAAAGAGGGGGACCTTCGGGCCTCTCGCGTCAGGATATGCCCAGGTGGGATTAGCTAGTTGGTGAGGTAAGGGCTCACCAAGGCGACGATCCCTAGCTGGTCTGAGAGGATGATCAGCCACACTGGAACTGAGACACGGTCCAGACTCCTACGGGAGGCAGCAGTGGGGAATATTGCACAATGGGCGCAAGCCTGATGCAGCCATGCCGCGTGTATGAAGAAGGCCTTCGGGTTGTAAAGTACTTTCAGCAGTGAGGAAGGCGGATGTGTTAATAGCGCATTCGTTTGACGTTAGCTGCAGAAGAAGCACCGGCTAACTCCGTGCCAGCAGCCGCGGTAATACGGAGGGTGCGAGCGTTAATCGGAATTACTGGGCGTAAAGCGCATGCAGGTGGTCTGTTAAGTCAGATGTGAAAGCCCGGGGCTTAACCTCGGAATAGCATTTGAAACTGGCAGGCTAGAGTACTGTAGAGGGGGGTAGAATTTCAGGTGTAGCGGTGAAATGCGTAGAGATCTGAAGGAATACCGGTGGCGAAGGCGGCCCCCTGGACAGATACTGACACTCAGATGCGAAAGCGTGGGGAGCAAACAGGATTAGATACCCTGGTAGTCCACGCCGTAAACGATGTCTACTTGGAGGTTGTGGCCTTGAGCCGTGGCTTTCGGAGCTAACGCGTTAAGTAGACCGCCTGGGGAGTACGGTCGCAAGATTAAAACTCAAATGAATTGACGGGGGCCCGCACAAGCGGTGGAGCATGTGGTTTAATTCGATGCAACGCGAAGAACCTTACCTACTCTTGACATCCAGAGAACTTAGCAGAGATGCTTTGGTGCCTTCGGGAACTCTGAGACAGGTGCTGCATGGCTGTCGTCAGCTCGTGTTGTGAAATGTTGGGTTAAGTCCCGCAACGAGCGCAACCCTTATCCTTGTTTGCCAGCGAGTAATGTCGGGAACTCCAGGGAGACTGCCGGTGATAAACCGGAGGAAGGTGGGGACGACGTCAAGTCATCATGGCCCTTACGAGTAGGGCTACACACGTGCTACAATGGCGCATACAGAGGGCGGCCAACTTGCAAAAGTGAGCGAATCCCAAAAAGTGCGTCGTAGTCCGGATTGGAGTCTGCAACTCGACTCCATGAAGTCGGAATCGCTAGTAATCGTGGATCAGAATGCCACGGTGAATACGTTCCCGGGCCTTGTACACACCGCCCGTCACACCATGGGAGTGGGCTGCAAAAGAAGCAGGTAGTTTAACCTTCGGGAGGACGCTTGCCACTTTGTGGTTCATGACTGGGGTGAAGTCGTAACAAGGTAGCGCTAGGGGAACCTGGCGCTGGATCACCTCCTTAATACGAAAGATTATTGCGATGAGTGTTCACACAGATTGATACGGTTTAGAAAAAGCAAAGAGTATCTTAGTGTCCCGTTCGTCTAGAGGCCTAGGACACCGCCCTTTCACGGCGGTAACAGGGGTTCGACTCCCCTACGGGATACCACGGGTCGTTAGCTCAGTTGGTAGAGCAGTTGACTTTTAATCAATTGGTCACAGGTTCGAATCCTGTACGACCCACCATTTCCTACCACAGGAAATCAAATAATGTGGGCGATTAGCTCAGTTGGGAGAGCACCTGCCTTACAAGCAGGGGGTCACTGGTTCGAACCCGGTATCGCCCACCACTCTCTAAATATTTTTGGAAACGAATTCCAAACCACTTCAGTAACACGTACGTGGTTAGAATTAGTGACGCCGAAAATCTTTAGAAAGTGCTTAAATGTACTTTTGCTCTTTAACAATTTGGAAAGCTGACAAAACAATGTTTTATTTCAATGAAATAGAAGATTGTTTGTAAAGTTCTCAATTGTCTTCTTTAAGAAGACAAACAAAAACACATTCAAGTGTTCTTGGATTTACTTTTTAAGTAAATGTTCAAAATTGAGTCCGGCAATATCGAGTCTGCAACATGTCCTTTTTGTCTTCACTTTTCAAAGTGAAAGCAAAGAGTTATGCAGACAAACCTTGGTGATTTGATTCATCAACTCGAAACTTTTTTGGGTTGTATGGTTAAGTGACTAAGCGTACACGGTGGATGCCTTGGCAGTCAGAGGCGATGAAGGACGTACTAACTTGCGATAAGCGTAGATGAGGCAGTAAGAGCCACTTGAGTCTACGATTTCCGAATGGGGAAACCCAACTGCATAAGCAGTTATCATTAACTGAATACATAGGTTAATGAAGCGAACCGGGAGAACTGAAACATCTAAGTACCCCGAGGAAAAGAAATCAACCGAGATTCCGAAAGTAGCGGCGAGCGAAATTGGATTAGCCCTTAAGCTTTATATGCGTCAGGCGAAGGTTCTGGAAAGGACCGCGATACAGGGTGATAGCCCCGTAGCCGTTAGCGTATATTCAGTGAAATCGAGTAAGGCGGGACACGTGATATCCTGTCTGAACATGGGGGGACCATCCTCCAAGGCTAAATACTCCTGACTGACCGATAGTGAACCAGTACCGTGAGGGAAAGGCGAAAAGAACCCCTGTGAGGGGAGTGAAATAGAACCTGAAACCGTGTACGTACAAGCAGTAGGAGCCTCCTTTGTGGGGTGACTGCGTACCTTTTGTATAATGGGTCAGCGACTTATATTCAGTGGCAAGGTTAACCAATTAGGGGAGCCGTAGGGAAACCGAGTCTTAACTGGGCGTTCAGTCTCTGGATATAGACCCGAAACCGAGTGATCTAGCCATGGGCAGGTTGAAGGTTGAGTAACATCAACTGGAGGACCGAACCGACTAATGTTGAAAAATTAGCGGATGACTTGTGGCTAGGGGTGAAAGGCCAATCAAACTCGGAGATAGCTGGTTCTCCCCGAAAGCTATTTAGGTAGCGCCTCGGACGAATACTACTGGGGGTAGAGCACTGTTAAGGCTAGGGGGTCATCCCGACTTACCAACCCTTTGCAAACTCCGAATACCAGTAAGTACTATCCGGGAGACACACGGCGGGTGCTAACGTCCGTCGTGGAGAGGGAAACAACCCAGACCGCCAGCTAAGGTCCCAAATTATAGCTAAGTGGGAAACGATGTGGGAAGGCTTAGACAGCTAGGATGTTGGCTTAGAAGCAGCCATCATTTAAAGAAAGCGTAATAGCTCACTAGTCGAGTCGGCCTGCGCGGAAGATGTAACGGGGCTAAGCTATAAACCGAAGCTGCGGCAATGCGATTTATCGTATTGGGTAGGGGAGCGTTCTGTAAGCCGTTGAAGGTGTGTTGTAAAGCATGCTGGAGGTATCAGAAGTGCGAATGCTGACATGAGTAACGATAATGGGGGTGAAAAACCTCCACGCCGGAAGACCAAGGGTTCCTGTCCAACGTTAATCGGGGCAGGGTAAGTCGACCCCTAAGGCGAGGCTGAAAAGCGTAGTCGATGGGAAACGGGTTAATATTCCCGTACTTCTTACAATTGCGATGGGGGGACGGAGAAGGCTAGGTGGGCCTGGCGACGGTCGTCCAGGTTCAAGTGCGTAGGCTGAGTATTTAGGCAAATCCGGATACTCTTAAGGCCGAGACACGATGTCGAGCATCTAAGGATGTGAAGTCATTGATGCCATGCTTCCAGGAAAAGCCTCTAAGCTTCAGATTGTAAGGAATCGTACCCCAAACCGACACAGGTGGTCGGGTAGAGAATACCAAGGCGCTTGAGAGAACTCGGGTGAAGGAACTAGGCAAAATGGTACCGTAACTTCGGGAGAAGGTACGCTCTCGACGGTGAAGTCCCTCGCGGATGGAGCTATTGAGAGTCGCAGATACCAGGTGGCTGCAACTGTTTATTAAAAACACAGCACTGTGCAAAATCGTAAGATGACGTATACGGTGTGACGCCTGCCCGGTGCCGGAAGGTTAATTGATGGGGTTAGACTTAGGTCGAAGCTCTTGATCGAAGCCCCGGTAAACGGCGGCCGTAACTATAACGGTCCTAAGGTAGCGAAATTCCTTGTCGGGTAAGTTCCGACCTGCACGAATGGCGTAATGATGGCCACGCTGTCTCCACCCGAGACTCAGTGAAATTGAAATCGCTGTGAAGATGCAGTGTACCCGCGGCTAGACGGAAAGACCCCGTGAACCTTTACTACAGCTTGGCACTGAACATTGAGCCTACATGTGTAGGATAGGTGGGAGGCTATGAAGCAAGTACGCCAGTATTTGTGGAGCCATCCTTGAAATACCACCCTTGTATGTTTGATGTTCTAACTTGGTCCCGTTATCCGGGATAAGGACAGTGCCTGGTGGGTAGTTTGACTGGGGCGGTCTCCTCCCAAAGAGTAACGGAGGAGCACGAAGGTGGGCTAATCACGGTTGGACATCGTGAGGTTAGTGCAATGGCATAAGCCCGCTTAACTGCGAGAATGACGGTTCGAGCAGGTGCGAAAGCAGGTCATAGTGATCCGGTGGTTCTGAATGGAAGGGCCATCGCTCAACGGATAAAAGGTACTCCGGGGATAACAGGCTGATACCGCCCAAGAGTTCATATCGACGGCGGTGTTTGGCACCTCGATGTCGGCTCATCACATCCTGGGGCTGAAGTCGGTCCCAAGGGTATGGCTGTTCGCCATTTAAAGTGGTACGCGAGCTGGGTTTAGAACGTCGTGAGACAGTTCGGTCCCTATCTGCCGTGGGCGTTGGAGAATTGAAAGGGGCTGCTCCTAGTACGAGAGGACCGGAGTGGACGAACCTCTGGTGTTCGGGTTGTGTCGCCAGACGCATTGCCCGGTAGCTAAGTTCGGAATCGATAACCGCTGAAAGCATCTAAGCGGGAAGCGAGCCTTGAGATGAGTTCTCCCTGGCGCTATAAGCGTCCTAAAGGGTTGTTCGAGACTAGAACGTTGATAGGCAGGGTGTGTAAGCGTTGTGAGGCGTTGAGCTAACCTGTACTAATTGCCCGTGAGACTTAACCATACAACACCAAAAGGGTTTTGACGGACTCGATTAAGACATTTGATTGTGTTTGAACTTTATAAAATCAGTTTTCCAGATTTAGGAATAGAATTTATCAACTACATCCTTGTAGTTGACCCTTCGGGCCGCACTAAAGTGCGTTAAATTTTGTTCCAGACAAAATTTTGCTTGGCGACCATAGCGATTTGGACCCACCTGATTCCATGCCGAACTCAGAAGTGAAACGAATTAGCGCCGATGGTAGTGTGGGGCTTCCCCATGTGAGAGTAGGACATCGCCAGGCTTTAATCTCGCTTGCTTGATGAAATATCAAGCAAGTCACCATAAAGTTTTAAGTTGATTAGAATTTTATGTTGACTTTCAAAGTGGGTAGCGTAACATACGCGTCCTGCCTAAGTGCTAAGACACTGAAAGCAAAGCTCTTTAACAATTTAAACCTATCAATCTGTGTGGGCACTCGTTGATGATAATCATAGCTTCTTAGGAAGCAAAATGGTTTCAATGAACTGAGTGACCAATCGATAATTTATTATCGGCACAGTCAATTCAACATTACTTAGTAATGTATTCAGTATTCATTGAGCCGAAAAAACTTTTAATTGAAGAGTTTGATCATGGCTCAGATTGAACGCTGGCGGCAGGCCTAACACATGCAAGTCGAGCGGCAGCGACATAAACAAACCTTCGGGGGCGGTTATGGGCGGCGAGCGGCGGACGGGTGAGTAATGCCTGGGGAATTGCCCTGATGTGGGGGATAACCATTGGAAACGATGGCTAATACCGCATAATAGCTACGGCTTAAAGAGGGGGACCTTCGGGCCTCTCGCGTCAGGATATGCCCAGGTGGGATTAGCTAGTTGGTGAGGTAAGGGCTCACCAAGGCGACGATCCCTAGCTGGTCTGAGAGGATGATCAGCCACACTGGAACTGAGACACGGTCCAGACTCCTACGGGAGGCAGCAGTGGGGAATATTGCACAATGGGCGCAAGCCTGATGCAGCCATGCCGCGTGTATGAAGAAGGCCTTCGGGTTGTAAAGTACTTTCAGCAGTGAGGAAGGCGGATGTGTTAATAGCGCATTCGTTTGACGTTAGCTGCAGAAGAAGCACCGGCTAACTCCGTGCCAGCAGCCGCGGTAATACGGAGGGTGCGAGCGTTAATCGGAATTACTGGGCGTAAAGCGCATGCAGGTGGTCTGTTAAGTCAGATGTGAAAGCCCGGGGCTTAACCTCGGAATAGCATTTGAAACTGGCAGGCTAGAGTACTGTAGAGGGGGGTAGAATTTCAGGTGTAGCGGTGAAATGCGTAGAGATCTGAAGGAATACCGGTGGCGAAGGCGGCCCCCTGGACAGATACTGACACTCAGATGCGAAAGCGTGGGGAGCAAACAGGATTAGATACCCTGGTAGTCCACGCCGTAAACGATGTCTACTTGGAGGTTGTGGCCTTGAGCCGTGGCTTTCGGAGCTAACGCGTTAAGTAGACCGCCTGGGGAGTACGGTCGCAAGATTAAAACTCAAATGAATTGACGGGGGCCCGCACAAGCGGTGGAGCATGTGGTTTAATTCGATGCAACGCGAAGAACCTTACCTACTCTTGACATCCAGAGAACTTAGCAGAGATGCTTTGGTGCCTTCGGGAACTCTGAGACAGGTGCTGCATGGCTGTCGTCAGCTCGTGTTGTGAAATGTTGGGTTAAGTCCCGCAACGAGCGCAACCCTTATCCTTGTTTGCCAGCGAGTAATGTCGGGAACTCCAGGGAGACTGCCGGTGATAAACCGGAGGAAGGTGGGGACGACGTCAAGTCATCATGGCCCTTACGAGTAGGGCTACACACGTGCTACAATGGCGCATACAGAGGGCGGCCAACTTGCAAAAGTGAGCGAATCCCAAAAAGTGCGTCGTAGTCCGGATTGGAGTCTGCAACTCGACTCCATGAAGTCGGAATCGCTAGTAATCGTGGATCAGAATGCCACGGTGAATACGTTCCCGGGCCTTGTACACACCGCCCGTCACACCATGGGAGTGGGCTGCAAAAGAAGCAGGTAGTTTAACCTTCGGGAGGACGCTTGCCACTTTGTGGTTCATGACTGGGGTGAAGTCGTAACAAGGTAGCGCTAGGGGAACCTGGCGCTGGATCACCTCCTTAATACGAAGATTATTGCGATGAGTGTTCACACAGATTGATACGGTTTAATAGAGCACCTAGTGGGTCTGTAGCTCAGGTGGTTAGAGCGTTCGCCTGATAAGCGAGAGGTCGGTGGTTCGAGTCCACTCAGACCCACCAACATTTCCGTAAGGAAAACAACGATGGGGTTATAGCTCAGCTGGGAGAGCGCCTGCCTTGCACGCAGGAGGTCTGCGGTTCGATCCCGCATAGCTCCACCATCTTTAAGCGCATTTGCGTAAGTGTTCTTAAAAATGGTTTCGAAAGAAATCTCTGCTCTTTAACAATTTGGAAAGCTGACAAAACAATGTTTTATTTCAATGAAATAGAAGATTGTTTGTAAAGTTCTCAATTGTCTTCTTTAAGAAGACAAACAAAAACACATTCAAGTGTTCTTGGATTTACTTTTTAAGTAAATATTCAAAATTGAGTCCGGCAATATCGAGTCTGCAACATGTCCTTTTTGTCTCCACTTTTCAAAGTGAAAGCAAAGAGTTATGCAGACAAAACCTTAATTACGGTTACAACCTGATGGTTATGCGCTGTGGATTTTGGTTTCAGACAAGGCGCTGAGAGTTTTTGTCGCAGGGAGTGTAGCTCGCTACATGACCAAGCAAAAACGAACAGCAACACAGTCTTGGGAGCAAAAGACCAAGCATAAGACTCTTTTGGGTTGTATGGTTAAGTGATTAAGCGTACACGGTGGATGCCTTGGCAGTCAGAGGCGATGAAGGACGTACTAACTTGCGATAAGCGTAGATGAGGCAGTAAGAGCCACTTGAGTCTACGATTTCCGAATGGGGAAACCCAACTGCATAAGCAGTTATCATTAACTGAATACATAGGTTAATGAAGCGAACCGGGAGAACTGAAACATCTAAGTACCCCGAGGAAAAGAAATCAACCGAGATTCCGAAAGTAGCGGCGAGCGAAATTGGATTAGCCCTTAAGCTTTATATGCGTCAGGCGAAGGTTCTGGAAAGGACCGCGATACAGGGTGATAGCCCCGTAGCCGTTAGCGTATATTCAGTGAAATCGAGTAAGGCGGGACACGTGATATCCTGTCTGAACATGGGGGGACCATCCTCCAAGGCTAAATACTCCTGACTGACCGATAGTGAACCAGTACCGTGAGGGAAAGGCGAAAAGAACCCCTGTGAGGGGAGTGAAATAGAACCTGAAACCGTGTACGTACAAGCAGTAGGAGCCTCCTTTGTGGGGTGACTGCGTACCTTTTGTATAATGGGTCAGCGACTTATATTCAGTG
This sequence comes from Vibrio tritonius, assembly GCF_001547935.1. NCBI lineage: Bacteria > Pseudomonadati > Pseudomonadota > Gammaproteobacteria > Vibrionales > Vibrionaceae > Vibrio > Vibrio tritonius. The sequence continues at coordinate 3,280,277 of NZ_AP014635.1, read as the reverse complement.
GCAAGGTTAACCAATTAGGGGAGCCGTAGGGAAACCGAGTCTTAACTGGGCGTTCAGTCTCTGGATATAGACCCGAAACCGAGTGATCTAGCCATGGGCAGGTTGAAGGTTGAGTAACATCAACTGGAGGACCGAACCGACTAATGTTGAAAAATTAGCGGATGACTTGTGGCTAGGGGTGAAAGGCCAATCAAACTCGGAGATAGCTGGTTCTCCCCGAAAGCTATTTAGGTAGCGCCTCGGACGAATACTACTGGGGGTAGAGCACTGTTAAGGCTAGGGGGTCATCCCGACTTACCAACCCTTTGCAAACTCCGAATACCAGTAAGTACTATCCGGGAGACACACGGCGGGTGCTAACGTCCGTCGTGGAGAGGGAAACAACCCAGACCGCCAGCTAAGGTCCCAAATTATAGCTAAGTGGGAAACGATGTGGGAAGGCTTAGACAGCTAGGATGTTGGCTTAGAAGCAGCCATCATTTAAAGAAAGCGTAATAGCTCACTAGTCGAGTCGGCCTGCGCGGAAGATGTAACGGGGCTAAGCTATAAACCGAAGCTGCGGCAATGCAATTTATTGTATTGGGTAGGGGAGCGTTCTGTAAGCCGTTGAAGGTGTGTTGTAAAGCATGCTGGAGGTATCAGAAGTGCGAATGCTGACATGAGTAACGATAATGGGGGTGAAAAACCTCCACGCCGGAAGACCAAGGGTTCCTGTCCAACGTTAATCGGGGCAGGGTAAGTCGACCCCTAAGGCGAGGCTGAAAAGCGTAGTCGATGGGAAACGGGTTAATATTCCCGTACTTCTTACAATTGCGATGGGGGGACGGAGAAGGCTAGGTGGGCCTGGCGACGGTCGTCCAGGTTCAAGTGCGTAGGCTGAGTATTTAGGCAAATCCGGATACTCTCAAGGCCGAGACACGATGTCGAGCATCTAAGGATGTGAAGTCATTGATGCCATGCTTCCAGGAAAAGCCTCTAAGCTTCAGATTGTAAGGAATCGTACCCCAAACCGACACAGGTGGTCGGGTAGAGAATACCAAGGCGCTTGAGAGAACTCGGGTGAAGGAACTAGGCAAAATGGTACCGTAACTTCGGGAGAAGGTACGCTCTCGACGGTGAAGTCCCTCGCGGATGGAGCTATTGAGAGTCGCAGATACCAGGTGGCTGCAACTGTTTATTAAAAACACAGCACTGTGCAAAATCGTAAGATGACGTATACGGTGTGACGCCTGCCCGGTGCCGGAAGGTTAATTGATGGGGTTAGACTTAGGTCGAAGCTCTTGATCGAAGCCCCGGTAAACGGCGGCCGTAACTATAACGGTCCTAAGGTAGCGAAATTCCTTGTCGGGTAAGTTCCGACCTGCACGAATGGCGTAATGATGGCCACGCTGTCTCCACCCGAGACTCAGTGAAATTGAAATCGCTGTGAAGATGCAGTGTACCCGCGGCTAGACGGAAAGACCCCGTGAACCTTTACTACAGCTTGGCACTGAACATTGAGCCTACATGTGTAGGATAGGTGGGAGGCTATGAAGCAAGTACGCCAGTATTTGTGGAGCCATCCTTGAAATACCACCCTTGTATGTTTGATGTTCTAACTTGGTCCCGTTATCCGGGATAAGGACAGTGCCTGGTGGGTAGTTTGACTGGGGCGGTCTCCTCCCAAAGAGTAACGGAGGAGCACGAAGGTGGGCTAATCACGGTTGGACATCGTGAGGTTAGTGCAATGGCATAAGCCCGCTTAACTGCGAGAATGACGGTTCGAGCAGGTGCGAAAGCAGGTCATAGTGATCCGGTGGTTCTGAATGGAAGGGCCATCGCTCAACGGATAAAAGGTACTCCGGGGATAACAGGCTGATACCGCCCAAGAGTTCATATCGACGGCGGTGTTTGGCACCTCGATGTCGGCTCATCACATCCTGGGGCTGAAGTCGGTCCCAAGGGTATGGCTGTTCGCCATTTAAAGTGGTACGCGAGCTGGGTTTAGAACGTCGTGAGACAGTTCGGTCCCTATCTGCCGTGGGCGTTGGAGAATTGAAAGGGGCTGCTCCTAGTACGAGAGGACCGGAGTGGACGAACCTCTGGTGTTCGGGTTGTGTCGCCAGACGCATTGCCCGGTAGCTAAGTTCGGAATCGATAACCGCTGAAAGCATCTAAGCGGGAAGCGAGCCTTGAGATGAGTTCTCCCTGGCGCTATAAGCGTCCTAAAGGGTTGTTCGAGACTAGAACGTTGATAGGCAGGGTGTGTAAGCGTTGTGAGGCGTTGAGCTAACCTGTACTAATTGCCCGTGAGACTTAACCATACAACACCAAAAGGGTTTTGACGGACTCGATTAAGACATTTGATTGTGTTTGAACTTTATAAAATCAGTTTTCCAGATTTAGGAATAGAATTTATCAACTACATCCTTGTAGTTGACCCTTCGGGCCGCACTAAAGTGCGTTAAATTTTGTTCCAGACAAAATTTTGCTTGGCGACCATAGCGATTTGGACCCACCTGATTCCATGCCGAACTCAGAAGTGAAACGAATTAGCGCCGATGGTAGTGTGGGGCTTCCCCATGTGAGAGTAGGACATCGCCAGGCTTTAATTTAAAGAAACCCAGCTTCGGCTGGGTTTTTTGCTTTCTAATGACCTAAATTTGTCTTGCGATTTCGGGGATAGATGGTTTTTGATATCGTTCTAATCAAAGAGGTTAAGGCTGTGATTCATAGAATATCCTTTTCTATGAATCATTAGAAAATTAATACAGTTCTTTTAACTTTCTCGTTAACGTATTTCGGCCCCATCCCAACACTTTTGCGGCATCTTGTTTGTGGCCATTTGTATGGGTTAAAGCTGCTTCTAACAGAATACGTTCAAATTCAGGTAAGGCATAAGATAAGATATCTGTTTCGCCTGATGCTAGAGCTGTCTTTGCCCATGCTTCAAGCTGTTTCTGCCAAGTATTATCTCCGTCAAGATCGACATTTTTTTTCTCTGCAAGCAGTTCAGAGGGAAGATCGTTCGGCAATACTTCAGAACCTGTCGCCATCACCGTAAGCCATCTACACATGTTTTCTAATTGGCGTACATTGCCTGGCCAATCTAATCGGGTTAGGATCTCTAACGTTTTTTGATGTAGCGTTTTCATCTCTACACCAAGTTCTTCGGCAGCCATGGCTAAGAAGTGGGTGGTCAACTTTTCAATATCTTGACGGCGTTCTCGCAATGCTGGAATCTGAATGCGAATAACATTTAAGCGGTGGAACAAGTCTTCACGAAACTTACCTTGATGTACGAGTTTCTCAAGATTTTGGTGTGTTGCTGCGACGATACGAACATCAACCTTGATTGCGGAATGACCACCAACTCGGTAAAACTGCCCATCAGCTAGTACACGCAATAATCGTGTTTGGATATCTAATGGCATATCGCCTATTTCGTCTAAAAATAACGTCCCTCCATTCGCTTGTTCAAAGCGCCCTTGTCTAACAGTACTTGCGCCAGTAAACGCTCCTTTTTCGTGGCCAAACAACTCCGATTCAATTAAGTCTTTCGGAATAGCGGCCATATTGAGAGCAATGAATGGTTTCTGTGCTCGAGGACTATGACGGTGTAAAGCATGAGCAACTAGCTCTTTACCAGTGCCTGACTCCCCGTTTATTAATACCGAGATTGAAGAGCGAGATAAGCGGCCTATTGCACGAAATACTTCTTGCATAGAAGGTGCTTCGCCAATGATTTCAGGTGTATCATCAGTATGGGCTAATTGATGTGAATGTTCTTTTTTCTGTTCCTGTCCATGGGAGATAGCACGCTCTACTAATGTTAGCGTTTCATCAACATCGAAAGGTTTTGGCAGATACTCGAATGCACCTTGCTGATAAGCGTTAACTGCCGCATCGAGATCTGAGTGTGCAGTCATAATGATGATGGGTAGCTCTGGTGAGCGAGAGTGCACTTGATTTAGTAATTCTAAACCATCTATACCAGGCATGCGGATATCTGATACTAGTACATCAGGGGATTCTCGTTCTAAGGCCATTAGTACACTTTCAGCATCAGAGAACGTTTCACATTTGATATTCGCAGAAGAGAGGGTTTTTTCCATAACCCAACGAATTGAGCTATCGTCATCAACAACCCATACGTATCCTTTACTCATAATTTAATCCTTAATATCAATTTGTTCATCGAGCGTTCACTGGATGGGAAGATAAATCGTAAATGTTGTTCTTCCAGGCCAACTTTCAACATCAATTTTTCCATTATGTTGATCGATTAAGTTTTGCGATATTGATAGCCCCAAACCAGAACCGCCATCTCGTCCGCTTACCATCGGATAAAACAGCGTGTCTTGTAGCTCTGTTGGAATCCCTGGTCCATTGTCTGTGATTTCTATTCTGGCGACGAGTTTATGTCGTTGGCCGTGAATATTGGCTTGATGCACTGTTCTGGTGCGTAGCGTGATAATCCCATGTGATTGATGGGCTAAGATTTGTGCTGCATTACTGACGATATTCAAAAGAGCTTGTTCAATTTGATCTGTGTCCATCAGTATATCTGGCAAGCTTGGATCGTAATCTCGTTCGATCATGAGATCGGCGTTAGCTTCTAACTCAACAAGCTGGCGTACTTTTTCTAATATTTGATGCAAGTTACCGCATTTCTTCTTACCTGGTTTCTGCGGACCCAATAGGCGGTCTACGAGCGCTCTAAGCCTATCTGCTTGCTCAATGATGATTTGGGTATACTCGGTAAGGCTTTGGTCGGGAAGCATTCTCTCGAGTAACTGAGCAGCTCCTCTCAGCCCTCCTAGGGGGTTCTTTATTTCATGAGCCAAACCGCGCACTAGCAATTTGGCAGCTTGTTGCTGAGCGTGTTGATTGAGCTCTTGTGTTAGACGTCTTTGCTGACCTATTTTTCTCATTTCTACTAATAACATTAGCTCCTTTTTCCAAGAAAGGGGGCTAACTGTTACCTCTAGCATCAATGGTTTACCGTCGACTACAAATGTGACATCACTGTCGGTGATGCTCTGGCCACTTTGCAATGGTTGAGACAGCAGTGCTAGGTCCATTGAGGCGTGTTGAATGAGTTTAGAAATGGGTTGGTTGATAATGCGTTTTGCACTCTGTGAAAAAAGCTGTTCAGCAGAAGGGTTGGCATAACGAACACATAGAGACTCGTCGAGCATCAAAGTGGCTGTCACAATATTATTTATAATGGTTTGACTTAGTTCAGCGTCCACGGTGTTTTCCTTTACCAATGTTCCCAAATGATGCAATGCACTAATATTGTGCATTGTAGCATCTGTCGTGGCTCTGAAAAGTGTCTAGTGAATCGCATTATTGCTTGAGTTAGCAAGTCGTTGCGCACTAAATGGGCTTTTTCTATCTGCATAATGAACATATGCACCACAACGATAAGTAACGATGCAATAACCTTGCCGTTTATTAGTAAATGGCGTTTTTATGTGCAAGGCGATATGAGTCTTTGATAATTAGATTTGATCACTTTTGGTGCTTGGGATAAGAGGGGCTCTCGCCGCAATAAAAAAGGGCCTGCTTGTGCAGACCCCCTTGAGTAGATAACCTTCAAATTATACAGAGTAGTATAGTTCGAATTCTACAGGTGAAGTAGTCATACGTACTTTAGTTACGTCTTCAGATTTCAAACTGATGTATGAATCGATGAAGTCGTCAGAGAATACACCGCCAGCCGTTAAGAATTCACGGTCTGCATCAAGAGCTTTAAGTGCGATTTCAAAGCTTTCTGCAACTTGTGGAATTTCTGCTGCTTCTTCTGCAGGTAGGTCGTACAAGTCTTTATCCATTGCATCACCAGGGTGGATCTTGTTCTTGATGCCATCAAGACCAGCCATTAGCAATGCAGAGAATGCTAGGTATGGGTTAGCTGTTGGATCTGGGAAACGAACTTCGATACGACGTGCTTTAGGGCTTGGTACCACAGGGATACGGATAGAAGCAGAACGGTTACGTGCTGAGTAAGCAAGCATAACTGGTGCTTCGAAGCCAGGAACAAGACGTTTGTATGAGTTAGTTGATGCGTTAGCAAATGCGTTGATTGCACGTGCGTGTTTGATAACACCACCAATGTAGTAAAGTGCTGTTTCAGAAAGACCGCCGTATTTGTCACCAGCAAATAGGTTCACACCGTCTTTTGCCAAAGATTGGTGAACGTGCATACCAGAACCGTTGTCACCAACTAGTGGTTTAGGCATAAATGTCGCTGTTTTACCAAATGCGTGCGCAACGTTGTGAACAACGTATTTGTAGATTTGGATTTCGTCAGCTTTGGCAGTCATAGTGTTGAAACGAGTTGCGATTTCGTTTTGACCTGCAGTTGCCACTTCATGGTGGTGAGCTTCAACAACCAGACCCATTTCTTCCATGATTAGGCACATAGCAGAACGGATATCTTGTGATGAATCTACAGGAGCTACTGGGAAGTAACCGCCTTTAACACCTGGACGGTGGCCTTTGTTGCCATCTTCGTATTTAGTACCTGTGTTCCATGCAGCCTCTACATCGTCGATTTTGTAGAATGAGCCTGACATGTCAGAGGAGAAGCGAACGTCATCGAAAAGGAAGAATTCAGGTTCTGGACCAACCAGAACAGTATCAGCGATACCAGTTGAACGCATGTACTCTTCAGCACGCTTAGCGATTGAGCGAGGGTCGCGGTCATAACCTTGCATAGTTGCAGGTTCTAGAATGTCACAACGAATGTTTAGAGTTGAATCTTCAGTGAATGGGTCAAGTACAGCAGATGCTGCGTCTGGCATCATCACCATGTCTGATTCGTTAATACCTTTCCAGCCAGCAACAGAAGAACCATCGAACATTTTACCTTCTTCGAAGAAGTCTGCGTCGACTTGGTGAGCTGGGATTGATACGTGTTGCTCTTTACCTTTTGTATCGGTGAAACGTAAGTCAACAAACTTTACTTCGTTTTCTTGGATCAGCGATAGAACATTTTCTACTGACATCTTGGATAACCTCCAGTGTTAAAATAGCGATTGGGGCACGAATCTATATGAAAGCAGCATGAGAGAAGTGCTGTACCCATTTCATAATCGATGTTGCTTTAATGATAGCGAGATTCGTGCCAGAAAATTAAGTCCTTATATTTCAATACATTACCTCACAAATGTTTCGTTTTGGTGCTAAGGTTTGCACTAAAATGATCATGTGATGCACTAAATTGGTGCATTGGTGGGGTTGTGTGCACCAATTTTAACCAACTAGACTAATATTCAGCCTATTTCTTCGTTTGCTGTCAATCGAGAATTTTTACGTACGATAAGGTTTTTGTTTTAAATCAATTTGAAGAAGAGGAAAATAGAGGCTGAAAAGAGAAAAATGGTCGTATTAGATCACATATTCCTAGGTTTTTCGCTAAAATCTGGTACATTATGGCCGTTTTTTTAACCAAGCTCTGACCTCGATTGCTACATTCCGTCGCATAGGGTCATTTGTGTAATTAAGTGAAGCAAAATCCATGGCTACTCCACAAATTGAAAAACTAAGAAACATCGCGATCATCGCCCACGTTGACCACGGTAAAACCACCCTTGTTGACAAGCTACTACAACAGTCAGGCACATTAGAGTCTCGCGGTGAAGTTGAAGAGCGTGTCATGGACTCGAATGACATCGAAAAAGAGCGTGGCATTACTATTCTCGCTAAAAACACAGCGATTAATTGGAACGACTATCGTATCAATATCGTTGACACCCCTGGACACGCAGACTTCGGTGGCGAAGTAGAACGCATTATGTCTATGGTAGATTCAGTTCTACTTATTGTTGATGCGGTTGATGGGCCAATGCCACAAACTCGTTTCGTAACGCAAAAAGCGTTCGCACACGGTTTGAAACCAATCGTAGTTATCAACAAAATCGACCGTCCAGGCGCTCGCCCTGACTGGGTTATGGACCAAGTGTTCGACCTATTTGACAACCTAGGTGCAACTGATGAACAGCTAGATTTTAAAGTTGTTTATGCATCAGCTCTAAATGGTTGGGCAAGCATTGAAGAAGGTGAAACTGGCGAAAACATGGAACCATTGTTCCAAACCATCGTTGACGTAGTATCTGCTCCAAACGTAGACCCAGATGGCGGCCTACAGATGCAAATCTCTCAGCTAGACTACAGCTCATACGTTGGTGTTATCGGTGTTGGTCGTGTAACTCGCGGTACAGTACGTCCTAACCAACAAGTAACAGTTATCTCTGCCGACGGTAAAAAACGTAACGGTAAGGTAGGTACTGTTCTTGGTTACCTAGGTCTTCAACGTTTCGAAGATGAACTAGCAACAGCTGGTGACATCGTTGCAATCACTGGTCTTGGAGAGCTTAAAATCTCTGACACTATCTGTGATGTGAATAATGTTGAAGCATTACCGGCATTATCTGTTGATGAGCCAACAGTAACAATGACGTTCCAAGTAAATACTTCTCCGTTTGCGGGTAAAGAAGGTAAATTTGTAACGTCACGTAATATCCTTGAGCGTTTAGAGAAAGAGTTGGTACACAACGTAGCGCTGCGTGTTGAGCAAACTGACGATCCAGACCGTTTCCGCGTTTCTGGTCGTGGTGAACTTCACCTATCTATCTTGATCGAAAACATGCGTCGTGAAGGTTTTGAGCTAGCAGTATCTCGTCCTGAAGTTATTCTGAAAACCGTTGATGGCCAACTAATGGAACCGTTTGAAACGGTAACTATCGACGTTCTTGAAGAAAACCAAGGCGGCATCATGGAAAGCATCGGTTTACGTAAAGGTGAACTGAAAGACATGTCTCCAGATGGTAAAGGTCGTGTTCGTCTAGACTTCGTAATGCCTTCTCGTGGTTTGATCGGTTTCCAAACTGAGTTCATGACGCTAACCTCTGGTTCTGGTCTTCTATACCATACATTTGACCACTACGGCCCTCACAAAGGCGGTAACATCGGTCAGCGTCAAAATGGTGTGTTGATCTCTAACGCAACAGGTAAAGCCCTAACTTACGCTCTGTTCAACCTTCAAGACCGTGGTCGTCTGTTCACTGAACACGGTGATGAAGTGTATGAAGGTCAGCTAGTAGGTATTCACAGCCGTTCGAACGACCTAACTGTTAACTGTCTGAAAGGCAAACAGCTCACGAACGTTCGTGCATCTGGTACTGATGAAGCCCAGGTTCTTACTCCTGCAATCAAATTCACTCTAGAGCAAGCTCTTGAGTTCATCGATGATGACGAATTGGTAGAAGTAACACCTGAAAGCATCCGTCTACGTAAACGTCACTTAACAGAGAACGATCGTAAACGCGCATACCGCAGCGGTAAATAATTTTTATTGTTGTCGAAAAGCCTCCGTATATGCGGGGGCTTTTTTTTTAATAATTGGTAGGGGAATAGCATTAGGGCGGCTAAGACTCTGCATTATTTAGCATATTCGATTAGAATGAACTGCATAGAAAAGCTAGCAAATATGATTCGATATGTTGAACACCTCTCATCCTTTATTGACAGATTCACTACGTTACTTGCGCTACCTCATGGCTCGTATGGGGCACGACCGTATTAACGTAAGTGCGGGCTATTTGGCCTACATTACTCTTATTTCTATTGTGCCAATGTTAACTGTTTTGCTCTCTATTCTGTCCTCATTTACCGTATTTTCGAACGTGGGAGAGGTTATTCAGGACTTTGTTATTACCCATTTCGTCCCTGCGGCTGGCGATGCCGTAAGTGGAGCTTTGAAGCAGTTCATAAGTAATACCGGTAAAATGACGATTGTCGGAAGTTTGTTCTTATTCGTTGCTGCTATCATGTTGATCTCGAATGTGGATAAAAACTTAAATTACATATGGCGAGTAAGAAATAAAAGACGCATGGTCTTCTCTTTTTCTATGTATTGGATGTTTTTGACCTTAGGACCAATATTAATTGGGGCAAGTATTGCGCTCAGTTCTTATGTTATGTCGTTAAAAATTATCGAAAATGAGACGTTAACGGGAGCGTTTGACTTTTTTCTGCGTTGGCTTCCCATTATTCTCTCTTTCTTGGCTTTCATGGTACTGTATCTGCTTGTCCCTAATAAGAAAGTCAGGTTTCATCATGCTATAGCGGGGGCTATTTCAGCAGCAGTCTTGTTCGAATTAAGCAAGAAAGGCTTTGCTGTCTATATTACCCAGTTTCCTTCTTATCAATTGATTTATGGTGCGTTGGCTGCAATCCCTATTCTGTTTGTATGGGTTTATCTATGTTGGCTAATTGTGTTGATTGGTGCCGAGATCACTGCCTCTCTGGGTGAAAAAGAGTCTTGGAAAGAAAGTGTGGTGGTTAATGAGGACTTGACGACAGAAATCGCAATAAAAGGAAAAGTAAGTGATAGCATTGATTCAACGAGTAAGTGAAGCTTCAGTTCGTGTTGACGGAAATATCGTCGGTGCTATTGAAAAGGGCCTTTTGGTCTTACTTGGAGTTGAAAAAGAGGACGATGAAGCGAAAGCAAAGCGTCTGATGGAGCGTGTTACCACTTATCGAGTGTTTGAAGACGAACAGGGAAAGATGAACCTGAGCGTTAAAGACGTAAGTGGCAGTATATTGGTAGTTTCGCAATTTACGCTTCCGGCTGATACAAAGAAAGGCACGAGAGCTGGATTTTCACGCGGTGCTCATCCTGATGATGCCCGCCGTTTGTACGACTATTTTGGTGATGTGTGTGAAGAGGTATTACCTACTCAACGTGGCCAATTTGCTGCGGATATGAAAGTATCCCTTATCAATGATGGTCCAGTGACGTTTTGGCTGCAGGTGTGATTGGAGCAAGCCGACAAGGAATTTGTGCAAAGGACAGTGAATCGAGAGCGCTATGTTTAAACTCATTACCCCTATTAATGAAAATCAGTTAAGCAAGTATTTCTACTTTCGTTGGCAAATGTTGCGTGAGCCTTGGCGTATGCCGCTCGGTTCAGAAAAAGACGAGTATGACTCTATGAGCCATCATCGTATGATTGTTGATGGGCGAGGGCGTCCCATAGCAATAGGTCGTTTGTACATTACACCGGATTGTGAAGGGCAACTGCGCTATATGGCTGTGAAAGCCAACCGTAGAGGAAAAGGCATGGGCTCATTGTTGCTGGTGGCTTTAGAATCTCTCGCTCGCCAAGAGGGTGCAAAACGCTTGGTGTGTAATGCTCGTGAGGATGCGATTAACTTTTATGAACATAATGGTTTTGAGCGTCGTGGTGAATTAACGGATGAGCGTGGCCCAGTCCGACATTTGCAAATGGTTAAACCTTTGGACGCAATGGCAAATGTTCTGCGCAAGCCGGAGTGGTGCTCTGAGTTACAACAGCGTTGGGAAGAAAATATCCCCATCAGTGAAAAGATGGGAATTAAAATCCTTGAGTATACGGGGTATCATTTTCAATGTAGTGCTCCACTTAACCCCAATTTGAATCCACACAATACCATGTTTGCTGGTTCGGTATTTACCATGGCAACGTTGACCGGCTGGGGAATGGCATGGTTACTCATGCGCGAACGTGGATTAGAAGGGGATATTGTATTGGTCGATAGCCATATTCGCTATCGTAAACCTATATTTTCCAATCCCATTGCGTCAACATCGATGGATAGCATCAGTGGTGATTTAGATAGATTAGCCTCTGGACGTCGTGCTCGTATCGTGGTGAAAGTTACCATATCGAGTAATGGCGAGGATGCGGTTGAGTTTATTGGAACCTACATGCTTATACCTGATTACAAAGAGACTTTAGAAAAGATGCCTCATTAAGAGAGGCATCTTTTTATTTTGAGATGGAACACTCTGTAACTAGAGTTTTATTTCGTAATAAGTCAAAGTCCACTTTTTTACAGTCTTGCTGAGTTTTTAGTAAGAGCTGGCCATTTTCTAGGTCGACTAAGTCAAGCTCACCCGAAAGAGACGCCTGTAAACCTGCGCCAATAAGATTGACTTTGGGGATGGTTAAGCGCCCGCGGTCTGCTAATAGTTGAGCGCCATCCAACTCAAAGGGTTGAACAACCGTTGTGTTATCGTATTGCAGTGTTGCAATTCCCTGACGCATGCTAACGGAAGCCTTGCCAGTTAGGGTGTGCATAATCACAAGGGGATCGCTGCCAAGGCCTGACAAGTCGGTGTCCACTTCTGCTAGAGCACTAACATGAAGAGGTAGTGTGAGGTACTGATTGAGCAATTCAATGGGGACGCCATCTCCATGAGCTTTGAACTGCCAAGGTCCACTGTTTTGCCCAAAGTCCCATTTTGCTGTGGCATCAAGATAGCCTTGTTTGAAAGGTAAAAAGGCGCGACTTAATTGCCATATTCCAGCATCACTGTGCATCTCTATTAAGCTTTGACTGGTGATAGTTCTACCTAGGCTCGCGCTGTTAGCTGAGAGCCTCAGAGATCCATTCCAGAGGCCTAATTGTCCAGATTTTAATAGCTGTGTACTTTCCCCCTCTATATTCAAGCCAGAAAGTTGCCAGAAAGGTTTCTGCGCAGTTTGAATCAACTGAATGTTATCGAGGGACAAAGAATCAATCTGAAGGTTTTCCCATTTAGGTAAGGATGGCATCTGTTGCAGGTCGCTGATGTTTTCGCCAAACCATTTGAGTCCCTGTGCTGTTAACGATGTTAAATGAACACCCTCTGGAGACCATTGGCCGGCTAACTGAATGTTGCCTTGTAAGAAGCCTGACGTGAAATCCTGAATGATAAGGCTATGGTTTGAAAAGGCTAGGGTGATATTAGGATCAACCCACTTTAATCCTTGCCAATTTGCTGTGTCGGCATGCAGAGATAGCGAACCTTGGGATGGGACTAGACCATCCAAATTGGTATCTTCCAGAGATAAATCCGCATTGGTAAGCTCAAGGTCCTGCCAAGCAATATTACAGTTGAGTAAGTCTAAACTGTTAATGTGATTAATGACGAAGGGCAAAGAGTGCCATTTATAATCGAGTTGCTGAGTGAGGCCCTTAGGTAAAGTTAGGTGGTTTACGGTGACATTTACTAACGACCAACCTTGTGCGTATTGCTCTGCTTGTCCGGATATTTGCCCATCCCGCCAGTGAAAGGTCATACCATAAATAGTCGAATCTTGAGGCTGATAATTGGCATCAATGAGAAGATTGGTTGCCTTTTCCCCCTGCCATTGCCAACTCTTTGCCGCGAATTGAATTTCTCCATAAGGAAGTTGTTGTCCAACTTGGCGCCAACTCGGATTCTTTATTTGTAGGCTTAAACCAGTGATGTGGTGTTCATCCTGATTAATCGTGATGTTGTGTAACGCTAGTTGATGGAGCTTTACATTTGACGCGAACTTTTCAAGTGCTGGCAGTTGGTTAATTTCACCACCATCAAATAATATACTATCAATCAGCCATTGGCCGTTTTGGTAGATTTCGCTATTTAACCAAATATCGACTTGATGAAATGCAAAAGTATCACTGTTAGATTGCCACTTAGGTTGTTGTAGCTTTATGTGATACGGGAAATCATATTCGACATGGTTAAATTCGATTTTGTTCGTGGACCATTGAGACAGTAACCAACTTGCTACAGGAGTAGCGAATGGCGTATTCATTAAACCAAACAAAATGGCGAACGAAGCCAACAGTATGATTAAAAATGAAAAAAAGACAAAAAACAGCTTTCTCATGATCCAATTAATGCCCTAAAGAAATGAGATAACAGAGTGGAGCAAATTGGTATTTTGTTCAACTAAAATGGATGAAAAAAGCCCCGAATATCGGGGCTTTTATTTAGAGACACTTTTTAATCCAATTGAGGTCCGGCAGCAACCAGAGATTTACCTTCTTGGTTGTCAGTGTATTTATCAAAGTTATTGATAAAACGTTCTGCTAAGTCGAGAGCTTTGCTTTCCCATTGTAGAGGATCGACATAAGTCTCACGAGGGTCGAGGATGTCAGGATTCACATCGTGCAGAGCTTTAGGCACTTCCAAATTAAAAATTGGAATTTGTTGAGTTTCTGCGTCTTCAATAGAACCATCCAAAATCGCATCGATAATGGCACGGGTGTCTTTAATCGAAATGCGTTTACCTGAACCATTCCAGCCGGTGTTGACCAAGTAAGCTTGTGCTCCAGCGGCTTCCATTCGTTTCACTAACACCTCTGCGTATTGCGTTGGATGAAGCGTTAAGAATGCTGCACCAAAACAGGCGGAGAAGGTTGGTGTTGGCTCGGTAATACCACGTTCAGTCCCTGCTAATTTTGCAGTAAAACCAGAGAGGAAGTGGTATTTAGTTTGTTCAGGCGTCAATTTTGAGACGGGTGGCAGCACGCCAAAGGCATCGGCTGACAAGAAGATCACTTTTGTTGCATGACCCCCCTTAGATATCGGCTTAACAATGTTATCGATATGGTAGATAGGGTAAGAAACACGAGTATTTTCTGTCTTAGAACCATCATCAAAATCAACAGAACCGTCATTGCGTACTGTTACGTTTTCTAGCAGCGCATCGCGACGAATAGCATTATAGATATCGGGTTCAGCTTCTTTTGATAACTTGATGGTTTTTGCGTAGCAGCCGCCTTCAAAGTTAAATACGCCATCATCATCCCAACCGTGTTCATCATCACCGATGAGAGCACGTTTAGGATCGGTCGATAATGTCGTTTTCCCTGTTCCTGACAAGCCAAAGAATACTGCTACATCGCCTGCTTTACCCATATTGGCTGAACAGTGCATTGAAGCAATTCCTTTTAATGGCAGGAAGTAGTTCATCATAGCGAACATACCTTTCTTCATTTCGCCGCCGTACCAGGTACCGCCGATCAATTGCATTTTTTCGGAAAGGTTGAATACGGTGAAGTTCTCTGAATTGAGGCCTTGTTCTTGCCATTTATCATTCGTGCATTTAGCACCATTCATGACCACAAAGTCTGGTTCGAAGTTAACTAGCTCACTATCAGTTGGACGAATGAACATGTTCTTAACGAAGTGCGCTTGCCAAGCAACTTCTGTGATGAAGCGAACACA
This sequence comes from Vibrio tritonius, assembly GCF_001547935.1. NCBI lineage: Bacteria > Pseudomonadati > Pseudomonadota > Gammaproteobacteria > Vibrionales > Vibrionaceae > Vibrio > Vibrio tritonius. The sequence goes on along the minus strand of NZ_AP014635.1, from coordinate 3,265,255 downwards.
AAGACGTGTATCAGCGTTCGCACCACAGTAGCCATCAACCACAAACAAGCGTTTGCTTGAGAGTTGTTTAGCAACCAACTTTTTCAAGTCATTCCAAACGGCTTGTGAAATAGGCTTGTTATCATTTTTCGCCTGAGCTGATGTCCACCACAATGTATCACGTGTAGTTTCGTCTTCTACTATGAACTTGTCTTTCGGTGAGCGACCAGTGAAGATCCCTGTATCTACCGCAACGGCCCCTAATTCTGTGACAATACCTTTTTCGTAACCTTCAAGGTCCGGTCGGGTTTCTTCGTCGAACAGTACTTGGTAACTCGGATTTCGTAACACTTCTGTTACACCGGTAATGCCATATTGGGTCAGATCTAAGCTTGCAGCCTTTGTATGTTCCATAATGGTCATAGGTGCTCCTTTTTAGGATTTTGTAGGGTTTTTTTATTCATTAATAGTTGTTGTTTATATACATGCTAGCAACGGGTGGAAAGTAAAACATGGAGTATGTTCAAAATTTGAGCAAGCCCCAATTTGTCCGCGAAGCCCATCTAGCTTAAAGGGAACCCATTCTATCCTGTATGTAAAGGATTGCACCAGACCTAAGTTATTAATAATCTGTAAAAATTAAGTAGGAATTTTGATTTGGAATTTTATGCTGTTTATTGCACATCGATCACAAAAAAAGTCGGTATTTAACCGACTTTTTTCGTTGTTAAGATGTGCTTGCTAGGTAACGCAAATTAATGCAGATTGTTACCTTGTTGTTGGCTTGCTTGCAGAAAAAGTTCAGTAACTTCTTTTGCATCAAAAGCATAACTTGTACCACAGTAATCACAGTGTAGAGCAACTTGACCTTCTTCAGCTAAAATCGATTCGATTTCAGAGCGGTCAATGGTGATGATGGCGGCAGCACTGCGTTCACGTGAACAACCACAGTGGAACGTCACGGGTTTATCTTCAAATAGCTGTACTTTTTCTTGATTGTAGAGGCGGTAAAGAACTTCGTTTGCCTCTAAAGAGAACAATTCATCGTTTTTGATGGTGTTAGTTAATTGCTCTAAATGTTCAAAGTCTTCCGGCGTACCTGTGCCGTCTGGAACAACTTGCAACAACATACCCGCAGCATGAGGTTGACCTTCGTATTCGCCAGTACGAATCCAAAGTCGGGTTTTTAGCTGCTCAGAACGTTCAAAGTAACTTTCGATAATCTGTGCAAGAGTATCGCCTTCAAGGCCAACAACACCTTGATAGCGTTCTCCTTGTTTAGGCTCGATGGTAATCACTAGGTGACCTTTACCCATCATGTCATGTACAGTTGCATCTGACTCGATATTGCCTTCCCAACGCGCAACACCACGAATTTTATGCTCGTTATTGCCGTTGATGACAACCAAAGATACAGGACCATCGCCTTGTAGTTGAAGCGTGATAGAACCTTCGAATTTCAGAGTGGCCGTTAGCAATGAGGTGGCAACTGCCAATTCACCGATTAGGCGCTGTACTGGTGCAGGGTAGTCCTTACCGGTGATCATTTGCTGGTAGGTTTCATCCAGTTGTACCAGCTCGCCACGCACTGATAGATCTGCAAAAAGGTAGCGATTTAGCATGTTGTTTGCCATTGAGTAAGCTCCGGCTCTCTATTATTGATGTTTAAATTTAAGGATGTCGCGGCGTTGTTTTTTATCCGGACGACGTTCGGGACTAGGGTTCACTGCGTGAAGTTTACGTGCTAGTGCATTTTTCTCACGTTTTTCAATGCTTTCAGTTGTTTCCTGATACATTGTTTGCGCTTGTGGCGCTCCCCGACGTTGCTCTGTAATTTGTTCGATAGTGACCGTTTTTTCTTCATACCCTTGTCTAAGAGTAATGGTGGCACCTAATTCGACTATTTTACTCGGCTTGGTTCGTTGCCCATTATAGTGAACTTTACCGCCATCGACCATATTCCGAGCGATGGAGCGTGTTTTATAGAAACGAGCTGCCCACAACCATTTATCGAGTCTAACTGCCTCAGAATTGGAACTCATGTCGGCAAAATACCTCTAATATTTGTTTTGTTACTTGTATTAGTGGTAACAATGGAGTCGGAAAAGTCTATTTTCAAGCGCTGCACATAATTTATCGGGTTACATGATTATGTCATAGCCCTATGTTATATTTACGCGCGTTATAATATCTTGAATTTTAAGGTTCCTGCTGTATCAACTCTCTAAATAAGGACTCTCTTAACTGTGGAGCGGATAGATTTAAATTGGCATTTTTTGTCTCACTTCAATGGGGTAGCTTCGTGGTTTAAGACTCGACCTTGGCAATCGCCAACGAGCCAAACATTAACGACCTTAATTTTAGTGGCAACGGTTTGGATTTTAGGGGAAATCATATGGTTAATTCCTAATGAAACCAAAGCGGTGCCAACTTGGGCTGCGGCTCACGTTGTTGTTAGTAAAAATGAATCGAACATTGATATTGATTCGTTGAAACAGGCAGACTTGTTTGGACATTACACTCCTAATCAGCAGACTAACGCTAATAATGTCAAAGTTGACGCACCAAAAACGAGATTGAATTTAACGCTTGCCGGTGTTGTTGCCAATTCCGATCAGGCTTTGAGTTTGGCAGTAATTGCGAATCGTGGCTCCCAAGATACTTACGGTATCAATGAGGTGATTCAAGGGACCCGAGTGAAGTTAAAAGCAGTGCTCGTTGATCGCGTTATCCTGGATAATGAAGGTCGAGATGAAACACTGATGCTAGATGGTGTCGACTACTCTAAACTCGCAATAGATAATCCTCAGCCACTTCGTGTGGAACCTGTTAGGAATAAAGAGGTCAATGATGAGTCTGCTGATTTACAAGAGAAGTTAGATAAGATCCATCAGGAAATAGAAAGCGATCCTAAAGTGTTGTTGAAGTATGTTCGTTTAGCCATGGTAAAAGACGGTAATGATATTCAAGGTTATCGTCTGTCTGCCGGCTCTGACCGAGCTTTGTTTGATTCGGTTGGGTTACAAGATGGTGACGTCGCGGTTTCGATCAATGGCGTGGATTTAAAGGATGCGGACGCCCTAACCAAAGTTCTAGGTGCTTTGTCCGATACACAAGAAATTAATTTAACAGTTGAGCGGGATAATCAATTAGAAGATATCCAGTTTGGGCTGTGAATCTGATGCATCAAGTCTAGGAGTAATCAGTGAAGCATTGGCTTAAGAAAAGCACATGGCTTATTGCCGCCGCGACCGTATTAACGCCTGCTGCATGGGCGAATGAATTTAGTGCCAGTTTTAAAGGTACGGATATTCAAGAGTTTATCAATATTGTTGGTCGTAATTTAGAAAAAACCATCATTGTTGACCCAGCAGTTCGCGGCAAAATCGATGTACGTAGTTACGATACTTTGGATGAGAAGCAGTATTACAGTTTTTTCTTAAACGTATTGCAGGTGTACGGATTTGCTGTTGTTCCTATGGATAACGGAGTTCTTAAAGTCGTCAAATCGAAAGATGCCAAAACGTCGGCTATCCCTGTTTTGGGTGATAATGACCGAGCAGATGGTGATGAAGTCATCACTCAAGTGGTGTCGGTAAAGAATGTTTCTGTTCGAGAGTTATCTCCTCTATTACGTCAACTGATCGATAACGCCGGAGCAGGTAACGTTGTTCACTATGATCCTGCCAATATTATTTTGTTAACTGGTCGTGCCGCTGTGGTTAATCGCCTCGCGGATATCGTTCACCGCGTTGACCAAGCAGGCGATAAAGACGTTGAAGTCGTAGAACTTAAAAATGCCTCAGCTTCAGAAATGGTTCGTATCGTGGAAGCATTGAGTAAAAGTAACGATGCTAAGAACACGCCTGAATTTCTCCAACCTAAGTTTGTTGCTGACGAGCGCACTAATTCCATTTTGATTTCTGGTGACCCTAAAGTACGTGCTCGTATGCGTTCTCTGATCGAGAAAATGGACGTTGAGATGGCTGTGCAGGGTAATAACCGAGTGGTTTACCTGAAATACGCTAAAGCTGAAGATTTAGTTGATGTGCTAAAAGGTGTTTCCGATAGCATGTTAAAAAGCAAAAAAGGGAGCACCAAGTCTTCTGGTAGTGCTGAGCGTAGTGAGGTCATTATTTCAGCCCACAAAGAAACCAATTCACTGGTGATTAGTGCACCGCAAGATGTCATGAAGTCGTTACTCAACATCATTAAACAGTTGGATATTCGTCGTGCTCAAGTGTTGATTGAAGCGCTGATTGTGGAAATGTCAGAAACTGCGGGTATGAACTTAGGCGTGCAATGGGGCTCGCTGGAGAGTGGTTCAGTTATCCAATATGGTAACAGCGGTACCTCTATCGGTAGCGTTATGATTGGCAGTGAAGAAGCAAAAGATCAAACCAGTACTAGCTACTATTACGATAACAACGGTGTTCGTCATGCTTATGATACGACGGAGTCCGGGGATTATTCTAGCCTAGCCGATACGTTATCAAGTACGACTGGTGCAGCAGTGAGTATTATGATGGGCGATTGGCAGTCGCTTATTACTGCAGTTTCTAATACATCAGATACCAACATCTTGTCATCACCAAGTATTACTGTGATGGATAATGGTGAAGCTTCTGTTGTGGTTGGTGAAGAGGTGCCAGTTATTACAGGATCAACAACCGGTTCTGATAATAGTAATCCATTCCAAACAGTTGACCGTAAAGAAGTGGGTATTAAGTTGAAAGTGGTGCCTCAGATAAATGAAGGTGACTCAGTTCAACTGCATATTGAGCAAGAGGTTTCTAGTGTTCTAGGTGCTAGTGGCGCAGTCGATGTGCGATTTGCTAAACGCCAGCTCAATACCTCGGTGATGGTGCGTGATGGTCAAATGTTAGTGCTTGGTGGTTTGATTGATGACCGTACCGCAGAAAGTGAATCAAAAGTACCGTGGTTGGGTGATATCCCAATTCTTGGTCAATTATTCCGCTCCAATAGTACCGAGAAAGAGAAACGTAATTTGATGATATTCATCAAGCCAACCATTATTCGCAATGGTGTTACGGCGGATGGTATTACCCAGCGTAAATACAACTACATTCGTGCGGAGCAGCTTTACAAAGCTGAAAAAGGTTTGAAGCTAATGGAAGATCAAACAATTCCAGTATTACCAAAATTTGGTGATGAGCGTCGTCATGCTGCTGAAATACAAGCCTTTATTGACCAAATGGAAGAGAAGCAATGAGTGATATTCTATCGGAAGAAGTCGTGCAACCGACATTACGCCGATTGCCTTTCAGCTTTGCTAATCGATTTAAAATGCTTCTTGAATGGAATCAAGAGTTTACTGAAAGTGAACTCTGTTATGTTCCACCGATCTCTATTGAAGCTTTAGTGGAGGTTAAGCGAGTTGCCAAAACTTCATTTGCACTAAAAGCTGTCTCAGAGTCGGAATTTGAAAGTAAATTAACGGTGGTCTATCAGCGCGACTCTTCGGAGGCGCGCCAGTTGATGCAAGATATTGGTGTCGATAGCGATGATTTTTTCTCATTGGCAGAAGAGTTACCCCAAAACGAAGACCTGCTTGAATCAGAAGACGATGCACCAATCATCAAATTAATCAATGCCATGCTTGGGGAAGCGATCAAAGAAGGTGCTTCGGATGTACACATTGAAACCTTTGAGAAAGTGTTATCGATTCGTTTTCGGGTTGATGGGGTATTACGCGAGGTCTTAGAGCCAAGCCGTAAGTTGGCCCCACTGCTGGTTTCCCGTGTCAAAGTAATGGCAAAACTGGATATCGCAGAAAAACGTGTTCCACAGGATGGTCGTATTTCCTTACGTATCGGTGGGCGAGCTGTTGATGTACGTGTTTCTACCATGCCATCATCACATGGTGAACGTGTGGTACTCCGCTTGCTGGATAAGAATGCGACCCAACTTGACCTATTTAGCTTAGGTATGACCGAGCAGGTCCATCAGCGCTTCCAGCATCTTATCTCTCGTCCGCATGGCATCATTCTGGTCACTGGGCCTACCGGCTCTGGTAAATCCACGACTCTTTACGCTGGTTTGCAGGAACTCAACAATATCGAGCGTAACATTCTTACGGTTGAAGACCCGATTGAATTCGATATTGAAGGCATTGGGCAAACCCAAGTCAACCCGAAAGTGGACATGACGTTTGCTCGAGGTCTACGTGCCATCTTGCGTCAGGATCCTGATGTGGTGATGGTGGGGGAAATTCGTGACTTGGAAACCGCACAAATCGCAGTACAAGCCTCTTTAACTGGTCACTTGGTAATGTCTACACTGCACACTAACACCGCAGTGGGTGCCATTACCCGACTGCGTGATATGGGGATTGAACCGTTTTTGATTTCGTCTTCGCTATTGGGTGTTCTAGCTCAGCGTTTGGTGCGCACTTTGTGTCCTCACTGTCGTGAAGCTTATCAAGCGAATGATGAACAAAAGAAATTGTTCGATTTAACACCGAGTGATGATTTAGTGCTGTACCGTCCACTCGGGTGCGATGACTGTAATCACAAAGGTTACCAAGGCCGTACTGGTATTCATGAACTGCTGATGATTGACGAGCAAGTGCAAGCGCTTATTCATGGTGAAGCTGGCGAACAAGAGATAGAACATGCGATTCGTTCTCACACGCCAAGTATTCGTCAGGATGGGTTGGATAAAGTTCGCAAAGGCATCACATCCCTTGAAGAAGTGATGCGAGTGACTCGGGAGTCCTAATGGCAGCGTTCGACTACAAAGCTCTCGATAATAAAGGCCGTCAGAAAAAGGGCGTGATAGAAGGTGATAACGCTCGCCAAGTTCGCGCACGTTTAAAAGAGCAAGGTTTGATTCCGGTTGAGGTTGTCGAAAACCAAGCCAAGAAATCCCAGTCCTCTGCTGGAGGTGCATTTACTTTTCAACGCGGAATCAGTACACCGGATTTGGCCCTGATTACTCGCCAGCTCTCGACCCTAGTGCAATCGGGAATGCCACTGGAAGAGTGTTTAAGAGCGGTTTCAGAGCAATCAGAAAAACCGCGTATTCGATCAATGATGGCCGCTGTGCGCTCCAAAGTGACCGAAGGTTATACCTTGTCGGATAGTTTTGGTGATTACCCACATATTTTTGATGAGCTATTTCGCTCGATGGTGGCGGCGGGAGAAAAATCCGGTCACCTTGATGCGGTACTAGAACGTCTTGCTGATTATGCGGAAAACCGTCAAAAGATGCGCTCGAAACTGTTGCAAGCGATGATTTATCCGATCGTGCTGGTGGTTTTTGCGGTGGCGATAGTCGCTTTCCTTTTGGCGGCTGTTGTGCCCAAAATCGTCGGTCAGTTTGTGCAAATGGGGCAGCGTTTACCAGAATCGACAGAGTTTTTACTCGCGTCGAGTGATTTTATTCAGCACTGGGGCATTCAGCTGCTGTGTGCGATTTTGATCATGATTACCGTCGGGCGCCGTTTGTTACGTAATCCACAGATACGTTTGAAATGGGATGAGAAAGTCATTTCTATGCCTATCTTTGGTAAAATTGCTCGCGGATTAAATACTTCCCGCTTTGCTCGTACGTTATCGATTTGTACCTCAAGTGCTATCCCTATTCTTGATGGAATGAGAGTTGCAGTTGATGTTATGAGTAACCAGTATGTGAAGCAAAAAGTTTTGGTCGCGGCAGAAAGTGTCCGTGAAGGGGCCAGCTTAAGGAAGTCTCTAGAACAGACCAAACTTTTCCCGCCAATGATGTTACATATGATTGCCAGTGGTGAGCAAAGTGGTGAACTAGAAGCAATGCTGACGCGCGCTGCAGATAACCAAGATACTAGCTTTGAGTCAGCAGTGAACATTGCTTTGGGTATTTTTACACCGGCGCTTATCGCTCTTATGGCAGGTTTGGTGCTGTTTATTGTAATGGCAACATTAATGCCAATTTTAGAAATGAATAATTTAGTTAGTCAGTAAACAAGCTTGGAAACCCAAGACTTGTGCTTTATGGAGTCTATATGAAAAAACGTACAGCGGCTAAGCAGTCCGGCTTTACCTTGCTTGAAGTAATGGTTGTGGTCGTTATTTTGGGTATCTTGGCCAGTGTTGTTGTCCCTAACTTGTTAGGTAACAAAGAAAAAGCCGATCAACAAAAAGCAATCACAGACATTGTAGCGCTAGAAAATGCATTAGATATGTATAAGTTGGATAACAGTGTCTACCCAACTACAGACCAAGGTTTAGAAGCGTTAGTATCAAAACCTAGCAGTCCAGAGCCACGTAACTACCGTGACGGCGGTTATATTAAACGCCTACCGAAAGACCCTTGGAGCAACGATTACCAATACCTAAGCCCAGGTGATAAAGGCACAATTGATGTGTTTACTTTGGGGGCTGATGGTCAAGAAGGTGGTGACGGAATTAACTCTGACATCGGCAACTGGAATATTCAAGATTATCAATAACAATCAAGGGCGAGCAATGCTCGCCCCTCGTATCCCTATGAAGTCTATCCGTGGTTTTACCTTGATAGAAATAATGCTGGTCCTGGTGCTATTAGCACTGAGTTCTGCAGCTGTCATTTCAACAATCCCTACTAGTAAAAATCATTTAGCTGAAAAAACGGCTCGTTCTGCGTTTGAAAAACTGCAGTTGTTGAATGAGGAAGCTGTGTTATCGGGAACGGACTACGGATTACGAGTCGATGAAAAACAGTCCCCCCCTCAGTTGCAATTTATGCAGCTGTCAGAGAAAGGGTGGCAACCCGTAGAGCGTTTGCAGTTTAACGCTCACATTGCTATCGATCCCCGTTTAAATGTGGTGTTTAAAGTGGGTGGGGATACTTGGGCGAAAGACGATGATCGTCTGTTCTCTGATACACCGTTGTTTGATGACAATATGTTTGTAGAAGAGAAGAAAAAGAAAGCCTTACCGCCACAAATTTTTATTTTATCGAGCGGAGAAACCACACCGTTCACATTAAGCTTTTCTCTACCAGAGCAAAGTTCGCAAGATGCTTGGTTAGTGGCCGCTCAAGCAAATGGCAATATTCGTTTAATTGAGCCAGGAGAAGAACGTCAATGAACAAACGTTTCTCAGCTGGTTTTACTTTGTTAGAGGTGTTAGTCGCGTTAGCTATCTTTGCGACGGCGGCGGTCAGTGTGATGCGGGCGGTGAGCCAGCACATTAACACCATGAATTATTTAGAAGAAAAAATGTTTGCTTCGATAGTGGCGGATAACCAGATGGCTAAGGTGATGTTGGCACCTAAGCAGCTTGCGGCAAAAGAAGGTAAAGAGTCGATGGCTGGGCAAGATTGGTTTTGGAAAATCAAGCCGGTCAACACCTCGTCGGGCACGCTGAAGGCATTTGATGTCATGGTATCTAAAGATAAAAAAGCCAGCCCTCTGATTACGGTGCGTAGCTATGTCGGCAGCTAGAAGACGTTTATCTAAAGGTTTTACCCTGATTGAAGTGTTGGTTGCGATGGCGATTTTCGCCAGCATGAGTATTGCCGCTTACCAAGTCCTGAACCAAGTTCAGCGCAGTAATGATATTTCACTAGAGCGTTCAACACGGTTGAATGAACTACAACGTGCGATTGTCATGATGGACTCCGATTTTCGACAAATGGCGGCAAGACAATTTCGCACTAATGGCAAAGACTCTAATGAAGGGTATTTGCAGTGGAAAAGTTATTTATTGGATTCCGATAGCCAAGGCGTGATGTTTATTCGGTTGGGATGGCCCAATCCACAACAGCAATTTCCACGTGGTAATTTGACCAAAGTGGGTTACCGGCTCAAAGAGCATGTATTAGAACGAGTGTGGTGGCAATATCCAGATACGACGATCAACGAGCCCCCAGTGGTTATGCCGCTGCTTACTGGTGTAGAGAGTTGGTCGATGCGTTTCTACTTCAACGAGAAGTGGAGTGATGAGTGGGATGAAATAGATTCACTGCCCAAAGCCGTAGAAGTGACATTAAAGCTGCAAGATTACGGTGACATTACGCGGATTTATTTGGTTGCTGGTAGTGATGATAAAAAGAAAACATCGTCAGGAGAGACGGATGAGAGTGAATAGATCTTCTCAGCGAGGTGTTGCTCTTATCGTCGTGTTATTGATTTTGGCGATCATGGTGTCTTTGGCTGCTTCTATGTCGGAGCGTATGTTTATTCGTTTCCAACGCGCCTCGCACCAAATCAATTATCAGCAGGCGTATTGGTATAGTGTGGGGGTAGAAAACCTTGCTCTTGCATTGATTAAAGAAAGTCATAAAGATGACAGCGATACGGTGAACTTAAGTCAAGCTTGGGCTCAACAAAATCGAAAGTTACCACTCGATTATGGTGAGTTAATTGGGAGTATCGTAGATAAGCAAGCGTGTTTTAATTTGAATGCCTTTAATGGGTTGGAATCGTCAGGGGGCAGTTCCACACCATTTGTGAAACAGTTTTTTGAGAATCTTCTCCAAAATGTCAATGTTGATGGGGCGACAGCGGAGATAATTGCTGATTCTACGTGGGAGTTTGTCGATAGTAACGATACAGTTAGCACAACCTATGGTGTGGAAGACAGTTATTACGATTCACTTTCTCCGGCGTATTTGCCACCGAACGGTCTGATGGCTGTGCCGAGTGAATTGCGCGCGGTGCAACAAGTCAGTGGGCAGACGATGCAGCAGCTACTACCTATGCTTTGTGCTCTCCCTACTTCTGAATGGCAATTGAATGTAAATACCATTAATGAGAAACAAGCCTTATTGCTGGTGGCGATGTTTAGTCCGAACTTAAGCTTGGAAAACGCGAAAGCCGTTATTAGTAGTCGGCCCAAAAAAGGCTGGTCAAGTGTTTCTGACTTTGAGGCAGAGCCACAAATAGCCGCGATTAACAGTACAGTACGCAGTAAGGCCGAAGGCTTCTTGGCCGTAAATAGCCAGTATTTTGAATTAGATGCACAAGTGGTCGTTAATGATTCTCGCCTGCGAGTGCGCAGCTTGATTTACAGTGAAGATAAAGATAATGCTACGGTCATTCGCCGTCGCTATGGAGGAATCAGTGAGCGAATTTCTGACCGTTCGGCTGAGTAGTCAAAAAGAATCACCCATTTTATGGTTAGTCTGGTCGACAGATCAGCAAGATGTTATTGCAAGTGGTGAGTTAGCCGGTTGGAGTGAACTGCAAGAATTAGCGGAATACGCAGTGCAGCGCACGACACTTGTTTTGTTGTCGGCGAGTGATCTTGTATTAACACAAGTACCTATTCCACAAGGTGGGAGCAGACAATTTGAAAGCATGCTGCCTTATTTGATCGAAGACGATGTTGCACAGGACGTGGATGACTTGCACTTTGCTGTGTTAGGTAAGCTTAATGGTACTGCCTATGTTGCTGGAGTGGATGCGCAGTGGCTAAAAGACTGTTTAGCTGCATTCCACGAGGTGGGTATTAGTGTGAAACGAGTGATGCCCGATGTTTTGGCATTGCCTCAAGCTGATACACCATTAACGGCTGCACAGTTAGGCCAACAATGGTTAATTCGTAAAGGTGAATGGGAAGGTGTGACTATTGATGAGTCATGGTTACCTGTGTTGGTGGAATCTGAGTGGGTGAAAGAGGAGCACTCTCCACTGGCGCTAACGGCCTACACTAAATTACCTAAGTTGCCATTGGATAGCGATCAGCCATGGGAGGTTAAACCTTCGGATATGGTGATGAAACTATTGGCTCAAGGGGCAACTGAGCATCGAATGTCATTGTTGACGGGGCCATTTAAAACCAAATCGTCTTGGGGTAAGTATTGGCATATTTGGCGTTTACCAGCTTTTGCCGCTGTGCTGTTTATGGTCGTTTCTCTGTTACACAGCTCTTTTATGGCGTACCGTTTCGAAGATCAAGCACAGGCATATCATGCCGAAAGTGAGCGAATTTTCCGTTCTGTTTTTCCCGGTAAGCGTAAGATTCCAACAGTAAGTTACCTCAAGCGTCAAATGGAAGGTGAGGTCCGTTTGCTTTCTGGTTCGGCTACCGAAGGTGGTGTGTTAACTTGGTTGCAAGCCCTTCCTAACACTCTCGGTAGTGTGAAAGAAATGCACATCAAAAGCATCAAGTTTGATGGTGAAAAAGATGAATTGCGTATTGAAGCGTCCAGTAACGACTTTCAAAGTTTTGAACAGGCTCGTGTGAAGTTGGAAGAACATTACCAAGTGCAACAAGGCCAATTAAGCAAAGATGGCGACGCCGTATTAGGCTCGTTTGTCTTGCATGCGAAATAGGACAAATAGACGATGAAAAAACGATTCGATCCTATATTAGCTCAAGCAAAACAGTGGTGGGGCAGTATTACTCAACGCGAGCAGCGTTTAGTGATCATCGGTGTTGTGTGTCTGGTTATCGGTGGATTTTATTGGGGAATTTGGCAGCCGCTGCAAGAGCGTGCAAGCCAAGCTCAGATGAGAATTCACACAGAAAAACAACTGCTAAGTTGGGTCTCGCATAAAGCTGATCAAATTACCGCCTTACGTAAGCAAGGTGGTAAAAGTCAGGTGCAGCAGCCACTCAATCAAGTAATTGCAACCTCGACACGAGACTTCAATATCGACTTGATTCGTGTTCAACCTCGTAACGACGATGCAATGCAGGTATGGGTGCAGCCTTTGTCGTTTAATCAATTACTTAATTGGATCGCTTTCTTGCAGGAAAATCAGGGAATTTCAGTGCAATTTCTCGATATTGATCAAGCTAAGCAGCCGGGTGTGGTTGAAGTAAAACGTCTTCAAATTAAAAGAGGTATTTAAGGTGCGTAAGACAATTGCGTTGGTGAGCCTTCTTGTCGTGGTCTTTTTTGCGAGTGTGATTGCTCATCTTCCTGCTACAGTGACCTTGAACTACCTGCCTTTGCCTCGCCAATTGAAAATCGATGGTGTTTCCGGAACGGTATGGCGTGGCAAAGCGGAACAGGTCCGATGGTTAAGTTATGATTTGGGCGGCGTAAATTGGGATGTGCATTTAGCTTCGTTGCTTACCGGCAAAGTTGCAGTGTCAACACGCTTTGGTCAAGGCAGTGAAATGAACGTGCGTGGTCGAGGTTTGGTTGGCATTGACTTCGATGGTCCTTTTGCGGAAAGTTTATTGATCTCCATTCCTGCCCATCAAGTATCGAGCTATATCCGTCAGCCAGTGGATTTAAGTGGACAAATTGAGCTGACACTGCGTGATTATCAATATGCGGTGCCATGGTGTTCGACAGCGAAAGGAGCATTAGCTTGGACTAAAGGTGCGCTGAGTAGTCCAGTGGGCGCTGTCAACTTAGGTCAGGTTATTGCAGATGTCACGTGCAAAGATAACCATATTGAAGCAAAAGGTAATCAAGGTAACCAAGAAGTCAGCAGTGAGTTTTCGGCAACGCTTGAAGCTAACCGTCGCTACCAGGCTCAAGCATGGTTTAAACCGGGCAGTGATTTTCCAAAAGAGTTGGGCGATTTATTAAAGCATTTGCCGAATCCTGATGGGCAAGGGCGTTATCACTTCCAACAACAAGGCCGCTTTTAACAGAAAAGGGACGCAAGTAAGCGTCCCTTTTTACGGTGAGGCAGATGAGTTCACTCAGAAACCTGCAAAATATCACTCCATGGCAAGTTGGGGTCGCCTAACACGATGAAGTTTGGGTTTTCAAGCGTATCTCGTTCATTGTAAGAGAGCGGATTTAACTGAGTGTTTAGAATGTTGCCTCCCGCTTCTTGCACAATGCATTGTGTCGCCGCTGTATCCCATTCGCCAGTTGGTCCGAGACGCAAATAGCAATCAACGGCACCTTCGGCAACTAAGCAAGCTTTGAGTGCAGCAGAGCCAAGTGGTACCAACTCATAATTCCATGCGTCACTAAGCTGGCTGGTAATGCGGTTAATATCTTGGCGACGGCTAATAGCGATAGCAATAGATGGATGGGGTAATTCGTGTTTGTGAGTGTTGATACGAATGCTGTCGTTCATATCTGGAATTTTCCACGCCCCTTTACCCGAATAGGCGTAGTAAGTGACGCCCGATACTGGACCGTATACTACTCCCATCACAGGATGGTTATGTTCGACCAACGCGATGATGGTTGCAAAGTCTCCACTGCGAGCGATGAACTCTTGTGTCCCATCTAAAGGATCGACTAACCAGTAGCGTTCCCATTTCTCACGAGTCTCAAGATCAATGTTGGCGGCCTCTTCCGACAATACGGGGATATCAGGTGTTAACTCTTTCAAACGTTCGGTAACGAGTTTGTGCGCAGCAAAGTCGGCGCTGGTTACTGGTGTGTGGTCGGCTTTGGTATATGCTTCGTATGACTTGTTCTCATAGATATCAAGAATAAGTTGCCCAGCGGCGCGAGCAATCGAAATAACGTCAGGGATGAGATGAGATAAATCTTTTGCTGTTGGCATATGTTTATTCCTTTGACATTGAATCGTGAGACTCACCGACCAGTTTTAAATGACGTAGCGTAAGCATCAAAGCTGAAATGCTGCGGGCTTCACTAAAATCAAGGTGCGAGAGAAGCTCTTCTGCTTGCGCTAATGGCCAGCGTACTATCTCGAGTGGTTCTGGTTCGTCTCCTTCCAGTTGTTCAGGATAGAGATCTTGAGCGATGAATAATGTCATACGACTTGAGAAGTAAGATGGCGCCAAAATCACTTCTTTAAGCGGTGTTAGACGATCAGCACCAAAACCGATTTCTTCTTTCAGTTCGCGATTGGCCGCTTCCAATGGTGTTTCACCGGAGTCGATTAGTCCTTTAGGAAAACCTAGTTCGTAATTTTCAGTACCAGCAGCGTATTCACGTACCAGTAGAATATCGCCCCGAGCCGTAATCGGAACCATCATGACTGCATTTCGTCCTGAAGGAGCCATTCGCTCATAATTACGTTCAACACCATTAGAAAAACGCAAATCCAGCGACTCGATAGAAAATAAACGTGATTTGGCGACAGTTTGTTTGGCCAAGATCTCGGGTACTGGTTTTGGTGGCATGCTTCGGCTCCTAATATCGTTTGTTTTACTATATGAGAAAACAAGGACATTTGAAAATTTTGTTGCAGGCGTAAAACAAAAAAGCTGATGCAAGGCATCAGCTTTTTTTCAAATCATTCATTAGTAGAATGAGTGATCACCACGATCATGTTCGGTGGAATCTTTCACCGCGGTCAGCTCTCCTGCAAATTCGGCAAGAAGCTGCTTTTCGATGCCATCTTTTAGGGTTACATCCACCATTGAACAACCGTTACAGCCGCCACCAAAGGTAATAAGGGCAACGCCATCTTCGGTAATATCAACCAATTGAATATGACCACCGTGGCTAGCTAATTGAGGGTTTACTTGAGTTTGAATAACATACTCAAGACGCTCAATCAGTGGTGCGTCATCTGCCACTTTGCGCATTTTTGCGTTAGGGGCTTTGAGGGTTAGCTGCGAACCCATTTTATCCGTTACGAAATCAATAACGGCATCTTCCAAGAAAGGAAGGCTAAGCTCGTCAACATATGCTGAGAAACCTGTAAATGGTACTTCGGTATCGGTCGCTTCTACTGCTTCTGGTGGGCAGTAAGAAACACCACATTCTGCGTTTTGGGTTCCTGGGTTAACCACGAATACGCGGATGTTAGTACCTTCAGGCTGCTGCCCAAGCAATTTTGCAAAGTGCGATTGGGCGGATTCTGTAATAGTAATTGAATTTGACACGACAAATACCTGAGTAATTTTGTAGGCTATTAAGGCTCATTTTACTCCTGTCTACCATAGGATCCAGTCCTTTTTAAGTAAGGCTTGTTTACGATCAAGAATCGGACGGTTCAGGAGTACGACATAAGCAGTAAATATCCACTCTTTGTACGCCAACATCAAGTAATAAGCGACACAATTGTTTTACTGTACTTCCTGTTGTCACTACGTCATCAATAATTGCAATATGATCAACAGGATAAGGTAGTGATGTTAAATTAAATACACCCTGTAAGTTGGTGAGTCTTTGACGACGAGATAGCCCTTGCTGATGCGGTGTGGCACGAATGCGATGAAATAGGCTAGGCCAGTATTCGCACCCTATTTTTTGACTCAGTTGCTGCGCAAGTAGATCGCTTTGGTTGAACCCGCGCCACAGGTAACGACGCCAATGTAGAGGTACCGCCGCAATCACAGGAGCTGGCTCTACAATGTGTTCGGCAAGCAACTGCACCAGTGGCGGGGCTAACCAAAACGCGCGTTGATATTTGAATTGATGGGTAAGCTGGCTCAAAGGATAGTGATAATCACCAATACAAGTTAAAGAGTGCCAAATTGGCGGCTTTTTTAGACAACGGCCGCACATGTCCACTGGCTTTGTCGTTATCAGCCCACAGGTCTTGCAGCGCGGCATGAGGGGAAATTGTGCCAAACAAGCATGACAAAAATAGTGTTGATCGGTTGGTGCTAACGCTAAGCGGCACAAATGGCATAATGCAGGAGTGAGTGAGCGGATGGTTTTTTGTCGCCAATTCGATACCATAGCAATGACCAGTGCAAGACAATGGGTTTGATTATGCTTTTCTTGTTGGCTGGCTAAGGTGGAAAAAAGTAGGAGAGTTTGTGAATGAGCACTGAGTTGTACTGGCAAGTGTCAGGTACCGGACAGGATGTGGTTTTGCTGCATGGGTGGGGGATGAATGGTGCTGTATGGCAACAAACTGCAGACCTATTAAGCCGCTATGTACGTGTGCATATAGTTGATTTACCAGGGTATGGTTTAAGTTCCAATGCGCCAGCTTTTGATTTAGAAAGTATTGCTCAAGCCGTTTTGCAGCAAGCGCCAAAGAATGCCGTATGGGTCGGTTGGTCACTAGGGGGCTTAGTCGCTTCTCATATTGCTATTCACTATCCAGAATATGTAAGCCAGTTAATCACGGTGGCTTCATCTCCTAAATTTTCTGCCGAGCGTCCGTGGCGAGGTATTCAGCCTAAAGTGTTGGATAACTTTACCGAGCAGCTTGTCCAAGATTTTCATGGTACGGTCGATCGCTTTATGGCTTTGCAAGCCATGGGTAGCCCTTCTGCACGCCAAGATGTGAAGCTCTTGAAAAAATCAGTGCTGACACGACCAGAGCCTAACCAAGATGCGTTGTTGGCTGGCTTAAAAATTCTGGCTGATGTTGACGTGCGTGAGCCGTTAAAAAGCGTAAAACAGCCTTTTTTGCGTATGTATGGCCGCTTAGATGGGTTAGTGCCAATTAAAGTCGCAGATGAGCTAGATATTCTTTATCCACATAGTCATAAAGCGGTGTTTGCGAATTCTTCACATGCTCCGTTTATGACAGAGCTAGAGCCATTCTGCGATCGGTTGATCGATTTTGTTTACCAATATAATTAACATTAAGAAAGCCTAAATTATTTCATGCTAATTTCTCAATCTTTTTAATAAACGGTCGATATATAACTAACTCAACGGGAGACCTTTCTCCCGAGAGTAGGGCGATGCTGTGGAGGTATCCGCTATGATTGTGTCACCGACGAATGTCAATGTGCCACTTATCGCCCCATCAGTGAATGTGCAGACGGAACAGGCGGCTAGAGATAATCGGGTCAGAGAGCCCGTAATGCCAACTGAAGAGTTAGTTAAAGCCAACGCTGAACGTAAGATTAAAGAGGATGAGAAACGTAGACGCCGCCCATCTTGGGATCCTTCGGAGCATCCAGATTATGAAACGCATGAAGAGTCTGAGACTCAGGCGTCTCATCACGATGAACCACAAGGTGAACTGGATAGGTTGTTTGAGTTACTGGCACTTTCTTCTTACAGTGAAAGTCAGGGTAAAGGCTATGCTATGCGTTTTCGTTTGCCAAGACGTATCATTGATGCGGTGATTACTGAAGGCAAAATGGCTCGAAGGCGGACCGTAATTAAATTCCATTATGGTCATGCTGTGGCACCGAATACGCCATCAGAAGTGATTGCTGTCTTGTAGTGAAAAGAAGTTTCTGCCACGTTTTTTTCTAAGACTAGCAAATAAAACCCCACGTTGATGCGTGGGGCTTTTTTTATCCAACATATGAGTGAGTTAATCTGTACTTCAGCGGTTAACGCTTTGCCTTGGCAAAGGCTGCTGCGAAAGCACCGCTCATGGCTCCATTGTCATTGCGGCTGTCTTGGCGTTTGTTGTTACGTTGCCCAGCAGGCTTTGATGACGCAGAGCGAGTTTGGCTTGATGCTCGGTTATCTTGACCTGGTTCATCGGTCAGGCGCATGGAAAGGCCAATGCGTTTACGCTGCACATCCACTTCCATTACTTTTACTTTGACGATATCGCCTGCTTTGACCACTTCACGAGGATCAGAGATGAAGCGATCGGTCAGCGCAGAAATATGTACTAGACCATCTTGATGAACACCAATATCCACAAACGCACCAAAGTTTGCTACGTTCGATACCACACCTTCCAAGATCATCCCTACTTCGAGATCTTTCATCTCAGTAACGCCATCAGCAAAGGTAGCGGTTTTGAACTCTGGGCGTGGGTCGCGTCCTGGTTTGTCCAACTCTTTGATGATGTCTGTGATGGTCGGAACACCAAAGTGGTCATCGGTATAATCAACAGCGCGTAATTGGCGCAGAAAATCACTGTTACCAATCAGAGATTGCACCGCTTTTTGGTTTTTCTCTGCAATGTTTTTTACAACAGGGTAGGCTTCTGGGTGAACCGCTGAGGCATCAAGCGGGTTTTTCCCGTCCATGATACGTAGAAAGCCTGCACACTGTTCAAAGGCTTTTGGCCCCAAGCGTACCACTTTTTTCAATTCAGCACGAGATTGGAAGCGGCCATTTTCATCGCGATAATCGACAATGTTTTGGGCCAGCGTCGTGGAAAGTCCCGCAACGCGGGTTAATAGCGCAGGAGAGGCGGTATTTAAGTCAACGCCTACAGCGTTTACACAGTCTTCTACCACCGCATCAAGGCGTTTAGAGAGTAAAGACTGACTTACATCGTGTTGATATTGGCCCACACCAATCGATTTAGGATCGATTTTCACTAGCTCCGCTAGAGGGTCTTGCAGACGACGAGCAATGGATACTGCACCACGCAGTGATACATCCATCTCTGGGAACTCTTTTGCTGCCAATTCTGATGCTGAGTAAACTGAAGCGCCCGCTTCACTTACGGTGACTTTTTGAATTTTTAAACCAGCACGCTTGATAAGGTCAGCGGCAAAGGCATCAGTTTCGCGAGAGGCCGTACCGTTACCAATGGCAATTAAATCCACATCGAATTGCTTGATTAACTTAGCCACAGATTGCATCGCTTGGTCATATTTCTTGTGCGGTGCGTGAGGGTAAATCGTATCGGTTGCTAGTACTTTACCCGTGGCATCAACCACTGCGACCTTACAACCAGTACGTAGTCCAGGGTCAAGACCAAGAGTGGCTTTAGGACCGGCAGGTGCTGCCATTAAAAGATCTTTTAAATTGGTAGCAAATACATCAATGGCTTCAATCTCAGCACGTTCTTTCATCGCGCTCATCAGTTCGGTTTCCATGTGCATAGACACTTTTATGCGCCATGCCCAACTGATCACTTGTTTACGCCAGTTATCAGCTGGAGCGTTGTTCAAATGAATGTTGTAGTGCTGAGCAATCAAGGTTTCACAATACGATTCACGAACAGATTCTTCCTGACCCGGATCGGCATTCATCGTGAGAGTTAAGAAGCCTTCGTTACGACCACGTAGCATCGCTAAAGCACGGTGAGAAGGTACTTTGGCAATTTGTTCACGTTGATCAAAGTAATCTTTGAATTTTTCGCCTTCTTGTTCTTTACCCGCAATCACTTTAGAAACCAGTTCTGCGTTGCGAGTTAAATACTGACGTAGCGTTTCAAGCAGGTTTGCATCTTCTGCAATCCGTTCCATGATGATAGCGCGTGCCCCATCGAGAGCGGCTTTGGTATCTTGAATATTGTGTTCAGTATTTAGGTAGTTAGATGCTTCTTGTTCTGGATCGGTTTGTGGGTTATTCCACAATGTATCAGCTAAAGGCTCCAAACCTGCTTCGATAGCAATTTGTCCCTTAGTACGACGTTTGGGCTTATAAGGCAAATAGAGATCTTCTAAACGAGTTTTACTGTCGGTTTCTAGAATCTCTTTTTCCAACTCAGGGGTTAACTTACCTTGCTCTGAAATGGATTTTAGAATGGTTTGGCGACGATCATCGAGTTCTCTTAGATAGGAAAGACGGCTGTCCAAAGTACGCAATTGCGTGTCGTCTAGGCCACCCGTTACCTCTTTACGGTAACGAGCGATAAAAGGAACCGTGTTGCCGTCATCAATCAGTTGTACAGCAGCAGTAACTTGCTCAGGACGAACTTGGAGTTCGTGAGCAATTAATTTACAGATAGCTTGGCTCATCCGTGTAACTCTTTGATAAGGAATTCAAGTTGTATGTATGGGGCTTTTTAGTCTGTTTTTCTAGGGGAAGGAAGGGATTGGGCTGGAATTTGTGTTGAATAACGCAGATTTGTCACCTCTTGCAAAGCTTTTACACTCCGTTTGATTGAGTTTGTCTCAACAATGAAGAACGATGCTGTATTTGTGAGACATAAAAGCGAAAGTGAGTGTTATTTCAGCAACTTCAGAGTCATTCACTTTAAAGATCAGTATAATGCGCCGCCTACAACGTTACATTGTTCTTTTTTTAACCAAAGATGCTCTTTATGGAAAATCTGGATTTGCCGCTCAAAACATATTCTCCACTTTCTCCAGTGTTGTTTCGCCGATTATTGGTGTTTGCGGTATTCTGTTTTGCGGCTATTTGGATGGTGGACGAAGCTAGCGGAATCATTGTTAATTTTGATGCTTGGGCGTATCCGATTTGCATGGTGTTATTTGGTGTCATTTATCTATTAACTTTTAGCCAATGGTTTCAGCCTCAATCTCTGTACTTCATGGCTTATGTCGTTGTTTCTAGTTACCTGATTAGTACCAGTATTTGGCATCATCTTGGCGTCAATGGGCTGTTTTCTAACGCCGCGCAATGGCTTGGTCTTAACTATGTTATTGCTTACCTATTCTTGGAAGTAAAGAAAGCGGTTCCTACCACCATTGTGGTTTTTGTCTTGACCATTGTCGGGCACTTTATCGCTTTGCGTTCCCATTATTCTTTAGAGGACACCATGGGAGTTGTGATGAATATCGGTATAGCTCATCTCGCCTATGTTGTGCTGTTGGGAACGGCGTTGAAATTGAGAGTGGATAACGATAGCCACCAAGCTCGTGCAGTTGCTCTTGAATATTATATTCAGGTTGATCCTCTCACTAATTTATTGAATAGAAGGGGTATAGAACGTGCGATGCGCGATGTGCATGAGGGAAAATACGCAGAGTCGAACCGCTACGCTATTTTGATACTCGATATCGATCATTTTAAACACATTAATGACCAATATGGACACTCAGTCGGCGATCAAGTGCTGGTGGACTTTGCCCAAACTCTCAAATCACTTTCCGCTGAGCATGATGTTGTGGGACGTTGGGGCGGTGAAGAGTTTTTGGTGATTACCCTCGATGCTCGGCCAATACAGGTGATGCAATTTGCTGAACGTTTAAGACGAGCTATCAGTTGTTTGACCTTCCATGAAGGATGCCAAATTACGACCAGTATTGGTATTTGTTACAGTGAAGAGGGTAGCTCTTTCGTTCAACGGCTCGATATTGCCGACAATAATCTCTACTGCGCCAAACATGGTGGCCGCAATCAAGTGGTGTGTAGTCCGTATTTCGAAGAGAGTTATGCCTGACCTAAGTACTGGAAAAATACGCTTAAAAGCGATAACGTCTCACTATATTTACCATTTACCGTGAGTAGTGAGACATATCAGTGAAAACCAAACTGATCACCCGCGAGGGCTACAACAAACTCAAAGAAGAACACGATTACCTGTGGCATGAGCAGCGCCCTGAAGTCACAAAAATAGTGACTTGGGCAGCAAGTTTAGGTGATCGCTCCGAAAATGCAGATTACCAATATAACAAACGTTTATTGCGTCAAATCGATCGCCGAGTGCGCTTTTTGCGTAAATTTCTCCCTGAAGTCCAAGTGGTTGACTATTCCCCACAACAAGAAGGAAAAGTATTTTTTGGTGCTTGGGTCGAAATTGAAAACGAAGAAGGTGAAACTAAGCGTTTTCGTATTGTTGGACCAGAAGAGATTTACGGTGAAGTGAAAAACTATATCTCTATTGATTCACCGATGGCACGCGCGTTACTCAAACGCGAAGTGGATGATGAAGTAGAAGTGAACACCCCTGCAGGCACGAAACTTTGGTTTATCAATAAGATTGAGTATCCAAAACCGGAATAAAGTTGCCTGACCAATCCAAGGAAAGTGAAGTCAGTAGCAAAGGAAACAATCGTTAACAATTGTTTTGTACTAACTCTCGATCACAGTGTTACATTTGTGGTCCTAGTATAACAGGGTAAAGTCGATAGTCGGTGAGGGCTTTCATGCAAGAAAATCATAAAATTCTGGTTGTTGATGATGACGCTCGCTTAAGAGCTTTGTTGGAGCGTTATCTCTCCGAACAAGGTTTTCAGGTGCGTAGTGTGGCAAATGGTGAGCAGATGGATCGTTTGTTGACTCGTGAGACGTTTCATCTCATGGTGTTGGATCTCATGTTGCCTGGTGAAGATGGTTTGTCTATCTGCCGTCGTCTGCGTAATGCTAACAGCACTTTGCCTATTCTCATGTTGACCGCGAAAGGGGATGAGATAGATCGCATTGTTGGTTTGGAGGTTGGTGCTGACGATTACCTACCAAAGCCATTTAACCCTCGCGAATTGTTAGCTCGTATAAAGGCAGTGTTGCGTCGTCAAGTTTTAGAGGCACCAGGCGCACCTAGCGCAGAAGAATCAGTGGTTGAATTTGGTGAGTTTCGTCTTAACCTTGGAACCCGAGAAATGTTTCGCGGTGATGAAGCGATGCCATTAACTTCTGGCGAATTTGCAGTATTAAAAGCGCTAGTGCTCAATGCGCGTGAGCCGTTATCTCGCGATAAATTAATGAACATGGCTCGTGGTCGTGAATATTCAGCGATGGAACGTTCTATTGATGTGCAAATATCACGTCTGCGTAGAATGCTCGAAGTTGATCCGAGCAAGCCACGCTATATTCAAACGGTTTGGGGGTTAGGCTATGTCTTTGTCCCAGATGGTAAGCTAAGCTAATAAATAAAGGTGCTTTAGGGCACCTTTTTCTTCTCTACTCTCTTTTTAAGATACGACCTACATAGGTGTCTTATGCGTTTTCGTGTCCGTAGTTCTTTTACCCAATCCATTTTACTGTTTTTTACTCTGCTCATTGCCAGCCAAGTCTATTCCTACTATGCCGTCTTTAATTATGCACTGATGCCTAGTTTGCAGCAGTTCAATAAAATTCTCGGACATGAAATCAACTTGATGCTCGACGTATCGGTGAAGAACAATCACCTAGCCCTTGATGCTCCGCAGCGTCAGCGCGTTTTAGATCAACTCGGTGTAACCGTTCATAGTGAAAATAGCCCTGAAGCAAAAGAGTATCGTCATGGCGTAAGTATTGATTTAATGAGTAAAGAAATGACGGAAGATCTTGGCTCACCTACCGATGTGCGTATGGCTCTTGGCAAAAAGAGTTATGTGCTGTGGGTTAAGATTGAAAATCTGCCGGGACAATTGATTCGCATCCCTCTTTCTGAGTTACAAGAAGATGATTTTGCGCCGTTATTTCGTAATAGTTTGATCATGGCATTTTTGATTGTGCTTGGTGGGTGGTTATTTATCCGTTTGCAGAATCGACCATTGATTGCGTTAGAGAAAGCCGCAAAAGCGGTTGGGAAAGGCGAATACCCTGAACCACTACCGGAAAAAGGGGCATTGGAGATTCGTTCTGTAACCCAAGCATTTAACCAAATGGCGAAAGGTATTCAGGCGTTAGAGGAAGATCGAGCGCTGTTGATGGCGGGCATTAGCCACGACCTGCGTACTCCGTTAACTCGTATTCGTCTGGCAACAGAGATGATGTCGCCGGAAGATTCGTATTTAGCTGAAGGCATAATCTCTGATACAGAAGAATGCAATGAAATCATCAGCCAGTTCATGGATTATCTTAAACCGGTGAATACCGACGCTTTTGTTGCGGTAGACATGAATGTCATTGCTGAAGAAGTGGTCATGGCGGAGAATAATGGAGATGGTAAAGCTTTCGACTGCGTTTTGAATCAAGATATTATTGCCGCTAAAGGTAACCCCATTGCGATCAAGCGGGCGCTGACTAATTTGGTGGTTAATGCGTGCCGTTATGGTAATGGTTGGGTCAAGGTATCTTCAGGCATGAGTGCCGATCGCCGCATGGTTTGGATGAGTGTTGAGGATGATGGTCCCGGTATTCCACCAGATCAGGTGGACAAGCTTTTTGAACCGTTCACACGAGGAGACCAAGCTCGGGGCAGTGAAGGTACTGGGCTGGGTTTGGCGATTGTGCGACGTATTGTCAGCCAACATCATGGCATTGTGGCGGTGAATAATCGTAGCGAAGGCGGTTTACGTGTGCAAATTAGCTTCCCGGTAGTATCAAAAAAGGGGCTATAAAGCCCCTTTAACCGACATTGCTCTGTGCGAGTCTTATGCTTTTTGCTCTTCATCATCTTCCATATGAAGAGGAAGAATGAGGTTCAATACGATGGCTGTAATACCGCCAGCAGCAATCCCTGTTGAGAAGATGTTTTTAATGAACTCTGGCATAAATTGTAGAATTTCTGGTTTTTGTGCCACGCCTAAGCCCATCGAGAAAGAGAGTGCCATGATGAGAATGGCGCGGCGGTCAAGCTCAACACGAGAGATAATACGCACACCCGCAGCGGCAATCGTACCAAACATCACGATGGTTGCTCCACCAAGTACAGGCTCTGGTATCATCTGCACAAAGCTTGCCACGCCAGGGAATAATCCGAGTAAAACAAGCATCCCAGCAATAAAGTAACCTACGTAACGGCTTGCTACGCCAGTTAGCATAATAATGCCGTTATTTTGGCTGAAGGTTGAGTTTGGAAAGCTGTTAAAGAATGCTGCTAAAGCTGAGTTAACACCGTCCGCTAACACACCACCTTTCAGACGTTTCATATAGATAGGGCCTTTTACCGGTTCGCCTGATACTTCAGACGTTGCGGTAATGTCACCAATCGCTTCAAGTGCTGTAATTAAGAAAATCAGCACGAGCGGAATAAACAACGACCAATCAAACTGCAGACCAAATTGCATTGGAATTGGTACAGCAAGCCAAGATTCGGTGTTTGGAAGATCTGTACTAACCATCCCTAAGAAGTAAGCCAATACATAACCTGCTAGCATTGCAATAACGATTGAAGAGACGCGAACATAAGGGTTACGTGAACGGTTTAAAATCACAATTAACGCCAACACGGTACCTGCCAAAGCTAGGTTATCTAGGCTACCAAATGTGTGATTACTCATTGCTGAATAACCGCCCCCCATAGACACCAGACCAACTTGAATTAGAGTCAGACCAATCAGCGTTACCACGATACCAGAGACCAGTGGGGTGATAATGCGTTGTGCGAATTCCAATACGCGTGAAAGTAGAATCTCAGCAAGAGAGGCAACCAAAATAGTACCGAAAATCGATGCCATCATGGTTGGAATATCAGCACCACCAGCTTTTAGAGATAAGCCAGCACCAATAATTGGACCTAAGAAGTTAAAGCTAGTGCCTTGGATGGAAAGTAAGCCAGAACCAATCGGACCTATCGTTCGAATCTGAATAAACGAAGATACACCTGATGCAAACAGCGACATGCTGATGATGGTGTTGGTTTGATCCGCAGGAACTCCTAATGTTTGGCAAATGATCAGCGATGGAGTAATAACAGCGACAAACATCGCCAATAAGTGCTGAATAGCCGCAAATATAGTTTGCGGTAGTGGTGGGCGGTCATTGAGTTGGTATACCAAATCAGATTTACGCGCGGTGCTCTTGGTTGTCATAATGAGTTCCTAGTTTTCAATATCTGGCTTTTTCGACGCTGAATGGGTTGAAAAAGTGGAGCAGCTCTTTATCTGTGATTGCTGTTATTCAGATTCTGCTCAGGATCGAGTGTTTGAGGTGGTGATCTTTTTGATCAAATCCTCAAAATCAGGCGGGCGATTATAGAGTGTTCAGAGTGAAAAGCAAACGTTTGCGAGTGTGAAAACAGAAATTTCTTGACCAAGTAGACAAGTGTTTATGATGCGAAAAATGCCAACTGTGGAGATGTGGCAGATCACCCTAAGAAAAAGTATTTTAAATTTATTGAGTTAGAACTATTTTGAGCGGAAGTTCTGGTGCCTAACACCAGAACGACATCTGGTGTGTATTAAGCGTTCGAGTACTGTTCTCGATTGTTCATCCAGCGATCAATAATCGCCTGAGCATTGTCCGGGAAGTTACTGAAAATATAGTGTGATATACGCTGAACTTCAGGAACTAGACGTTGATCGCGTACTAAGTCAGCGATTTTGAAATCGGCTAAGCCAGTTTGTTTGGTTCCGAGTAGTTCTCCAGGGCCTCGAATTTCCAAATCACGTTGAGCGATGACGAAACCATCATTACTCTCTCTTAGTACGCCAAGGCGTTTTTGGGCGGTTTTAGAAAGAGGTGCGTGATAGAGCAATACACAATGGCTAGCGACCGACCCTCGACCTACACGTCCTCGTAGCTGGTGGAGTTGTGCTAAGCCAAGGCGCTCTGGGTTTTCGATGATCATTAAACTGGCATTGGGGACATCAACCCCAACCTCGATAACAGTGGTTGCTACAAGTAAATGCAGTTCATTGGCTTTAAAGGCTCGCATGACTTCCTGCTTTTCAGCCGCTTTCATTCGACCATGAACCAAACCAATTTTGACATCAGGCAGTGTTGTTTGGAGCTCTTGAGCAATTTCTGCCGCGGCTTGCGCTTCAAGCACTTCCGATTCATCAATCAAGGTACACACCCAATAGGCTTGTTTTCCCTCGGTAAGGCAGGCATGACGCACGCGGTCAATAATATCTTGTCGTTTGGTGTCTGGAATCGCAACTGTTTGAATCGGGGTTCGTCCCGGCGGCAGTTCGTCGATAATTGAGGTTTCTAAATCCGCATAAGCCGTCATTGCCAATGTGCGAGGAATAGGGGTTGCCGTCATGATCAACTGATGAGGAACTGCGCCTTGTTTGATGCCTTTTTCACGCAATTCTAGGCGTTGATGAACCCCAAAACGGTGCTGTTCGTCGATGATGACTAAAGCAAGGTTGTGAAAATTGACGTGCTCTTGAAAGAGTGCGTGAGTACCTACTACCATTTGCGCTTCACCACTAGCAATGCGCGCTAGTTCTTGCTCTTTTGCTTTACCTTTGAGTTTGCCCGCTAGCCAGCCGACTTGAATGCCTAAAGATTCAAACCAATTTGCAAAGTTAAGTGCGTGCTGCTCGGCAAGCAATTCAGTGGGCGCCATTAAGGCAACTTGATGTCCGTGAGCAATGGCCCTTACTGCAGCTAACGCTGCAACTAAGGTTTTGCCTGAACCTACGTCACCCTGCACTAAGCGCATCATTGGGTGTGGTTTAGCGAGATCTTGTTCAATTTCTCCTACAACACGTGCCTGAGCGTTAGTTGGAGAAAAAGGCAATTGAGCTAAAAGTTGTTGTTTCAGCTCGTTTGCTGGAGGCAGTGCCACTGCATTTTCTTGTTGTCCTTTACTGCGTACCGTGAGCATCGAAAGGTTTTGCGCCAGCAGTTCTTCCATAATGAGTCGAATTTGCGCTGGATGGCGCCCGTCATCAAACAAGGATAAATCAATATCGGCTGGCGGCCGATGAATGATATGCAGCGCTTGTCCCATGGTCATTTGATGATCGTATAGACCTGAAGGTAGCAGTTCTTGAACTGCTGCTTTATCTAGCAGTTCAAGTGCTTGATCGGTTAAATTACGCAATGTGATTTGACGCAAGCCGTCAGTGGTTGGGTAGACTGGCGTTAAATTAGGCTCGATATCAGGCTTTTGCGCTGGAGCGTAAAATTGGTAGTCCGGATGGATGATCTCTAATCCGCCATTGCCAGGTTTGATTTCGCCATAGGCATGAACCAATTTCCCTTCGGTAAAATTGTTTTTCATCCCCGCTGTAAAATTGAAAAAGCGTAACGTTAGCGAACCGTTACCATCACTGATACGAACGGTTAACATTTTACGTCGGCCAAATATGGTATCGACAGACATCACTTTGCCTTGCACAGCGGCCCAAATTCCAGGATGAAGCTTGACGATAGGGTATATTCTGGTGCGATCTTCATAACGTAGTGGTAGGTGAAACAGCAAATCTTGCACCGTCACTAAGCCGATTTTCTCTAGCTTTTCGGCTACTTTGGCACCTACTCCAGATAGTGATGTCAATGGCACAGCGGAAAGCAATTGGGACATAAATCAGCTCTTCGTTAATCAGATAGATAGCAATTATTCAAACACCGGGCTGTGTTTTTGTACAGGAAAAATTTTGGGAAGTTGGAGGTGATTGGCTATCACCCCAACTTTTTTGCAACTTTAGATCATTGGACCTTAAAGATGAAAGGCAGAAGCGGAGGAGTTACTTGCTTTGCATCGCTTTCCACCACTTATCATCAGCAACGATCTCGCCTTGCTCATCAAGGTGTGGAAAAGGAAGCCCTTTGCGTTTCGCCACTTTGGCCAACACTGGGTGACCACGTTCAAACAAAATACGTTCGATAGTTTCTGGTGGCAATAAACTGGTATCTCGTTCATACATGCCAGCCGCTTGGCGTTGACGTTGTGCTTCGTAAAGGATCAAAGCACTTGCCACCGATACATTGAGAGATTGAACCATGCCTACCATTGGAATCACAATATCTTGATCAGCAAGATCAAGCGCTTGCTTGGAGATACCCGTTTTTTCACTACCTAAAATGATGGCGGTTGGTTTTGTGTAGTCAATTTCACGAAAATCGACCGCAGTATCCGACAGGTTGGTAATCAGCACCTGCATGCCTTCACTTTTCAGTGTGGCTACGGCATCTTCAATTGAATCATGGGTTTCAACTTCAACCCAGTTTCGGGCACCTGCAGAAGTATGTGATAGTGTGCGCATCTGGTCATCTGGCCACACGGCATGAATTTTATGCAGTCCGGTTGCGTCGGCAGTGCGAATCACGGCAGAAACATTATTTGGTTTGTGGACCTGTTCGAGACAAAGAGTGAGATCAGGTTGGCGTGCTTTTAGCACTTCTTGAATACGGGCGTAGCGTTCAGCATTCATTCAACAGCGTTCCAATAAATATCATCCAGTCCCATACGAGATGGGACTGAATAGGAGACGGGGTTAGTATTTTCTACGTCTGACTTTCAATGCATCGTGCATAGAGCGGATTTTACGCATAATACCAGCGAGGTGAACACGGTCCTTCGTTGTCAACAGTACGGTGACTGTATAAAGGCGACCATCACGTTCTTCTGTTGACAGGCCTTGAATGTTTGAACCTGTTTGCGAAATTACGTTAGTCAGTTCAGCGAGTGCACCTTGTCGATTCAAAATATCAACGCGAAGCTCTGCAATGAATTCTTGGTCGTAATCCTTCGACCATTCTACCGCCATGTATTTATCAGGTTCTTTCTGATAACCACGGACGTTAGGGCAAGTCTCACGATGGACTACTAAGCCTCGGCCTGGAGAGACGTGAGCAATAATAGAATCATCTGGGATTGGGTGACAGCAGTTAGCAAACGTCAACAAGATACCTTCTGCTCCACGGATTGGCATCTTACGTTTGTTATTGCTGGTTTGCGGTTCTTTCTCAACGGATGCGAAATCTTCCACATCACCAAGCAAGCGACGAGCAATCACGATGCTCATCAATTCTCCGAGACCAATCGCGGCGAGCATGTCATCAACCGAAGCGACTTTCAGATCACTAATAACCTGTTTGACGATCTCTTCGTTAATGTCATTAAGAGTACAGTCGCCCAATGCATGATTGAGTAGACGACGGCCTAACATCACCGAATCTTCACGACGCATGGTTTTGAGAACTTGACGAATCTTCGTTCGAGCGCGTGAGGTCACCACGTAGTTTAGCCAAGCAGCATTTGGTCTTGCACCAGGAGCACTGATGATTTCAACAGTTTGACCGTTTTTGAGTGGCTTACTAAGTGGATAAGGCATGCGGTCAACACGAGCACCTACACAGGAGTTACCAATGTCAGTATGCACCGCATAAGCGAAATCGACAGCCGTTGCCCCGACCGGCATCTCAACGATTCGACCTTTAGGGGTGAAGACGAAAATTTCATCTGGGAACAGATCAGATTTTACGTTTTCAATAAATTCAAACGAGTTGCCTGCGCTTTGTTGTAATTCAAGCAGGCTTTGCATCCAGCGCTGAGCTTTAATTTGTGCGGTAGTACCGACACGCTCACCGTTAGATTTATAAGACCAGTGTGCCGCAACCCCTTTGTCCGCCATTTGATCCATATCTTCAGTACGAATTTGTACTTCGACAGGCACACCATGAGGACCCACCATGGATGTATGCAAAGATTGATAGCCGTTCGCTTTGGGAACCGCAATGTAATCTTTGACTCGGCCAGGGCGTGGTTTGTACAGGCTGTGTACTTGACCTAAGGCGCGGTAACAGGTGTCAGCATCATCCACAATGACTCGGAACGCGTAAATATCCATAATGGTATGGAAACGCTGTTCTTTGGTTTTCATCTTGTTGTAGATGGAGTAGAGGTTTTTTTCGCGACCAACCACACGAGCATGAAGCCCAGCATCTTGCAGGCGACCTTCGATTTCGTTGTGGATGCGCTGAATCATCTCTTTACGGTTACCACGCGCGGCTTTCACCACTTCTTTTAAAACGCGATAACGGTTGGGATAGAGTGCTTCAAAGCCTAACTCTTCGAGTTCTGTTTTGATATTGTGGATGCCCAAGCGATGGGCTAGAGGAGCGTAGATCTCGAGGGTTTCTCGGGCAATGCGACGGCGCTTGTCCGGACGTAAAGAGCCGAGTGTCCGCATATTATGGGTACGGTCTGATAATTTAATCAGAATCACTCGGATGTCTTGCACCATGGCAAGCACCATCTTACGAAAGTTTTCGGCCTGAGCTTCTTTTCGATCGCGAAACTTCAGCTTATCCAACTTTGACACGCCATCGACCAGTTCGGCAACAGCATGACCAAATTGTTTTTCTAACTCTTCCTTGGTGACGGCAGTATCTTCAATCACGTCGTGCAACAACGCAGCTTGGAGCGTTTCCAAATCTAAACGCATTTCAGCCAGAATGCGTGCTACCGCAACGGGATGGATAATATAAGGTTCGCCACTTGAGCGGGTTTGCCCTTCATGGGCATCTCTTGCTACCACATAAGAGCGACGCAGAGCCTCTAGTTGAGGCTCTGTCAGATACTCTTGGGCAACATCCTTGAGGCTATCGAATAGATACAAATTTTCAGGCCCGAGTGTTAATTAATGCCAGTGCAGAATTAACGATTGTGAACGATGCTGCTTACCGCTGCCAATTCTGCTGCTTCTTGCTCTTGCTGCTCTTGGCGCTCACGTGCATCTAGCACTTCTTTAGTGATAAGGCCGTCTTCGATTTCGCGTAGAGCGATAACGGTTGGCTTATCGTTCTCTTCCGGCACTAGTGCATCTTTACCGCCAGTTTGCATTTGACGAGCGCGGCGAGCCGCAATCAGAACTAAGTCGAAACGGTTGCCAACTTTTTCAACAGCGTCTTGAACAGTTACGCGTGCCATGGGAACTCCAAATAGTTAACTAAAATATTAAATGACGAGAAAGTATACAGCCTTACGTGCAGATATACTAGCAACAGGCTGTGTCTATTTCTTATTGGTGAACGAGGAAAAGACTCAGTTCGCCAAAAGAGCAGAGAGCATACTGCTATATTTAGCAGCTTGCTTATCTTGCTTCAATCTTTCTGCACGAATAATGGCTTTAAAATCCATAATAGCAACGTCAAAGTCATCATTCACAATCACGTAATCATACTCACCAAAGTGAGATATTTCGGATTGAGCTTCGTTCATGCGTTTTGCAATCACGGCTTCGCTATCTTGACCACGTGCGGTTAAGCGACGTTCCAACTCTTCGCGAGAAGGTGGCAGAATAAATAGGCTTTTGGCGAGAGGCATTTGCTCGCGAATTTGACGTGCACCTTGCCAATCGATATCCAAAAATACATCAATGCCTTTATTCAAGGTCTCTTCAATCCAGACGCGAGAAGTACCATAGTAATTACCAAAAACTTCAGCGTATTCTAGGAATTCACCTTTACCAATCAGTTCTTCAAAGTGCTCTTTTTGCACAAAATGGTAGTGAATACCATCTTGTTCACCCGGTCTCATGCCGCGAGTAGTATGAGATACCGATACTTTCATCGCATAAGTCGGATTACGCTCCAGCAGAGCTGAAATTAAACTGGATTTACCAGCGCCACTCGGTGCTGAAACGATATAAAGAGTGCCTTTTCCCATCTGTTTGGTTCCACGTCTGGTTAGGATTGTGTGCAGAATGGTTAGTTTCTACACCCTAAAGATAGCACTGACCCTGCAGATTCACTGCAGATAATGAAAACAGAGTCAGAAAAATGGAGGCGAAGATTATCACGATCCTAAGGATCTTCTCAAGTGAAAGCGCACTCAAACCATGGGGGATTATGCTCCGACTTGGTTAGGAAAACCGTGTGACAATAAAAAATAATTTGTGAGGAAACGTTTGCTGTTGTTAACGGATATTGAAGCGAAGATAGAGCTGCGTATAATCACGGCCTGCTATTGAGTTCTTAATACTCAACTTTGGCTAACCAAATTGAATTTAATTTTGGGTTCCCTCGCCCCCAAATCAAACTAAAAAGGTCACATTGATGAATTCTTTTACCCCCGCGCAGCAGCGCAAAGCGTTAACTTACCTTGTTGGTTTTCACCTTCTGATTATTGCCTCTAGTAACTACTTGGTGCAGATACCATTTACGGTATTCTCTTTCCATACCACTTGGGGGGCGTTTACTTTCCCATTTATCTTTCTTGCCACCGATTTAACGGTTCGTATCTTTGGGGCAAGCATGGCTCGTAAGATTATCTTCTTGGTGATGTTACCTGCGCTTGGCGTGTCTTATTTTCTATCGGTGGTTTTCTTTCAGGGGAGCTATCAAGGGTTAGATACATTAGGTGAGTTTAATCTGTTTGTTGCGCGTATCGCAGCCGCCAGCTTTATGGCTTATTTACTGGGGCAGGTGATGGATGTACAAGTGTTCAACCGCCTGCGTCAAATGAAGCAGTGGTGGGTTGCTCCTACCGCATCGACCTTATTCGGTAATGCGCTTGATACCGTCGCTTTTTTTGGTGTGGCATTTTATCAAAGCCCAGATCCTTTTATGGCGCAACACTGGACGGAAATTGCGACTGTCGATTACAGCTTTAAACTGATCATCAGTTTAGGATTGTTTGTTCCGCTTTATGGTGTATTACTGAACTACTTGATTCGTAAGTTAACGACGATAAATCCTAATTTTAAAGCGACTTACGCTAATGCCGATTAAGGCTTTCGTTTAACGCTTTGTTTCATGATGAATCACCATCAAAAGTAAAAGCCCAACAGTTTGTTGGGCTTTTGGGTTATGGGTGTCCTAAAGCTCTTTAATGTTCGTGAGCATCACCTGCACCTTTTGGATAACGGATTGATTCCACCATCTCTTGAACGTCTTGTGGTACTTCGGCAGTAAATTTATTTACCACAATAGATACTATGAAATTCAAACACATACCTAGTGTACCTATCCCTTCAGGGCTGATGCCAAACCACCAATTAGCAGGAACATTTGCTGCTGGGTTGATGAATTTGAAGTAGATAATGTACGCTGCGGTAAAGGCAATACCGACTAACATCCCACTGATAGCCCCTTCTTTATTCATCTTTTTATAGAAGATGCCAAGAATAATGGCTGGGAAGAAGGATGACGCAGCCAAGCCGAAGGCAAAGGCGACCACCTGCGCCACAAAACCTGGTGGGTTAATACCTAAATACCCAGCGCCAATAATGGCGAGCATGGCGGCAAGTCTGGCGGCGAGCAGCTCTTGTTTGTCCGTCATATTGGGCCTGAAGCCTTTTTTCAGTAAGTCATGGGAAATCGAGGTAGAGATAACCAGCAACAGGCCTGCCGCTGTTGATAGTGCCGCAGCTAAACCGCCAGCTGCTAACAGTGCTACCACCCAGTTTGGCAATTTAGCCAGTTCTGGAGAGGCCAATACCACGATGTCACGGTTGATGGTCATTTCGTTACGACTATCACCAGAGTAGAACATGCGGCCATCACCGTTCTTGTCTTCCCATGCTACTAGGCCTGTGCTTTCCCAGTTTTTATACCAACTAGGGGCTTCTTCTGCGATAACGCCACGCATTTCTGGGCCATTGATGGTATCGATCATGTTAACGCGAGCAAAGGCGGCAACTGCTGGTGCTGTTGTGTACAAAATAGCGATGAACACAAGCGCCCAACCGGCAGATATACGCGCGTCGGATACTTTGGGAACCGTAAAAAAGCGGATAATAACGTGAGGGAGTCCCGCTGTACCAACCATTAATGCAGCCGTGATAAAGAAGACATCAACCATGCTTTTGGAACCATCCGTGTAGGCGGTAAAACCAAGCTCTTGAGTTAATCCATCTAATTTATCGAGTAGGTAGGTATCACTGCCGACCGAGGTTGACCCAAAACCAATTTGTGGAATGGGATTACCAGTCATCATTAATGAGGTAAAAATAGCAGGTACCATGAAGGCAAAAATGAGCACACAATATTGAGCGACTTGAGTATAGGTTATCCCTTTCATGCCCCCCATTACCGCATAGAAGAACACGATTGCCATGCCGATGATGATACCCATATTGATATCAACTTCGAGGAAGCGGGCAAACACCACTCCCACGCCACGCATTTGTCCCGCGACATAAGTGAATGAGACAAAGATGGCACAGAACACCGCTACCATTCGCGCAGTTCTGGAGTAGTAACGGTCACCGATAAAATCAGGAACAGTAAACTTGCCAAATTTGCGTAAGTAGGGTGCTAAACAAAGAGCAAGTAGTACATACCCTCCGGTCCACCCCATGAGGTAAACGCCGCCGTCATATCCCACATAGGAAATGATACCCGCCATCGAGATAAATGACGCAGCAGACATCCAGTCAGCAGCGGTTGCCATACCGTTTGCTACTGGGTGCACACCACCACCAGCAACATAAAATTCACTGGTTGACGCCGCGCGAGCCCATATCGCTATGCCAATGTAAAGGGCAAAGGTCAGCCCAACTAAAATAAATGTCCAAGTTTGAATATCCATAACAAACTCCACTTAATCTTCGTGTACGTTGTACTTCTTATCTAGTGCATTCATGCGTGCAACGTAGATAAAGATTAAAGCAACAAAGGTGTAAATCGCGCCCTGCTGAGCAAACCAAAAGCCCAGTTTAAAACCACCAAACTGGATAGCGTTGAGGCTGTCAACAAACAGGATGCCAGCGCCGTAAGAAACCAAAAACCACACTGCAAGCAGTGTTCCCATTAGGGTTAGGTTCTCTTTCCAGTAGGCTTGTGCGTGTTCATTTGACTCAAATGACATAGCCTTCTCCTTAAGTCGTGTTCCATACCAATTGTTAATATAATGTTACGCAATTGATGGTAGCAGTGAAGAAAGCACCTATCTGTGCAACTTTAGTCGTGGGAAAAAGCCCAATAAGGCGAGGTTCTTGCGAGATTGGAGAGAAAAGTGAGACGCTGATCTTGTTAATTAAGAGTTAGCTTAGCCAAAGGTATAATAAATTTTTTACCAGATAATGAGAAACTAAACGGGTCAGTTAGCCGACGATTCAATAAATCCAAGATACACTTAAATAGAAACTGATCTCATATCTGTTCTGAGTTAAGGTCATTAAGAGAAGTCTTGGCGCTGTTATTTGAATAGCAGTTGGAATCTCATGTAATGCGAAATTTGAAAGAATGGCAAGAGTGAAGTTAAAACAGGGTATGCTAATGTTCGAGCGTTGAAAAACGTGGTAACAAAGTTCAGATAAATAAAAAATATGACAGAATTTTCAGTTGGAAGGAGAGAAAGTGGACGCTATTACCATCAATAGCTTTTTTTTAGTCGGTGCATTACTGATTGCGTTAAGTGTTATGTTAAGTCCAGTATCTTCGAAATTGGGCATTCCTATCCTGTTGCTGTTTTTGCTTGTCGGTATGTTGGCTGGTGAAGATGGCCCAGGCGGTATTCAGTTTGATAACTACTCCACCGCTTATCTAGTGAGTAACCTAGCCTTAGCCATTATTTTGCTCGATGGTGGTATGCGAACGCGAGTTGCTAGCTTTCGTGTGGCATTTTGGCCTTCAGTTTCATTGGCTACCGTTGGGGTGGCGATTACTACTTTAATTACAGGTTTGCTTGCTACTTGGTTATTTGACCTAAGTTTAATGCAAGGATTATTGGTGGGCGCTATTGTGGGTTCTACCGATGCCGCTTCCGTTTTCTCGTTATTGAAAGGGCGTAGCCTAAATGAAAGGGTAGGGTCTACGCTTGAGATTGAATCTGGTACTAATGATCCCATGGCGGTGTTTTTAACCGTTACATTAATCGCCGTACTGGCCAATCCTTCCGCAGATATGAGTGCAAGCTTTTTTGCCCTAAGTTTCGTGAAACAGTTTGGTGTTGGTGCCGTGATGGGGCTGGCTGGCGGATGGGTCTTGTGGTGGGTTATCAATCGCAGTGCATTGCCTGAGGGACTTTACTCCATTCTGACGCTGAGCGGTGGTTTGATTATCTTTGCATTGTCTAACGCTTTGGGTGGTAGTGGTATTTTGTCCATATACTTAGTTGGTTTGTTATTAGGTAATCGTCCAACACGCAGTCGCCATAGTATTCTCAATGTACTTGATGGTATGACTTGGCTCAGTCAAATCGGCATGTTCTTGGTGTTAGGTATGCTTGTCACACCAAGTAACCTACTGCATATCGCTGTGCCCGGATTAGCTTTGGCTATTGGGATGATTTTGTTGGCTCGTCCCATTTCAGTTTGGATTGGCCTGTTGCCATTTCGTAGTTTTAGCTCACGTGAAAAATGGTTTATCTCTTGGGTAGGTTTACGCGGAGCCGTGCCCATTATTCTCGCGGTATTCCCGATGATGGCGGGTCTTCCTAATTCACAGTTGTACTTTAACTTGGCATTCTTTGTGGTGATGGTTTCTCTCATCGTCCAAGGCGGTACTCTGACCAAAGCAATGAGTTTAGCCAAGGTTGAATTACCTCCGAAACCTGAACCCATTTCTCGAACTGGAGTAGAAATCTATCCAACCAGTGAGTGGGAGTTATTCATCTATAAATTGAAATCAGACAAATGGTGTATCGGTGAGCCATTACGTAATCTCTTTATGCCGGACGGTACTCGTATTGCCGCAGTATTTCGTGATAACACGTTGATGCACCCATCGGGTAGTACCAAATTGGAAGAGAGCGATATTTTATGTGTTCTAGCCCAAGAGAAAGATTTGGAATCCCTAAGCCACCTGTTTAGTGAGGCGCCAGAAAAAGCATCGTTAGCCCGTTTCTTTGGTGACTTCTTCTTAGATGTGAAAGCCAAATTGAATGACGTTGCTTTAACTTATGGTTTAGACCTTGGCGAGTTTAATCCCGACATGACATTGCAAGATTTAGTCATGCAGCATCTAGGTACAACGCCTGTTCTCGGTGACCACTTTGAATGGCAAGGTTTGCAATGGATTGTTGCTGATGTGGTTGATTGGCAGGTGACGCGAGTTGGTTTGCGTCTTCCTCCAGAGGAGGAAGAGCAAGAGGAAGAGGTTGAAGACGTTATCGTAAGCTAATTAGTCATTTATCTCTTTAAGTAATATGACCGCTTGAGTCCGATTTTTAACCCCAAGTTTACGGAAGATAGCGGTCATATGCGCTTTAATTGTTGCCTCAGACACATTCAATTCATAAGCAATTTGTTTATTGAGCAGGCCATCCGATAGCATGCCCAATACCTTATATTGTTGCGGGGTTAATGCGGCAATTCGTTCGGCCAAGTCATTGGTTGGAATCGATTCATTGACCAGACCTGGTGGAAAGTAAGGTTCACCCTCTAGCACTTGATTGAGCGCCGCGATAAGTGTGCGCATATCACTGGATTTGGGAATAAAACCAAAAGCACCATAATGTTTTACTTGGGTGACGACCGACGACTCTTCACTGGCAGAAATCACCACGATCGGTAAGTCCGGGTAATCGGCGCGCAATTGGATAAGACCAGACATACCGTTGGCCCCAGGCATTTTCAGATCCAATAGCAGCAAATCGACATCCGGCTCTTTTTCTAAAAGCTCGAGAAGAGCGTTTAGAGAGTCGGTTTCCAGTAGGTTAGCGCCACTGATTGCCATATGCACAGATTGGAATAGGGCATTGCGAAACAGTGGATGATCATCAGCGATGATTATGGTGTAGTTAGACTCCATCACGTTACACACTTTTAGCAATTTCGTTAATTAAAGTATGTGCGTGTTTATTACTTTCAACAATATATTGTCACTAAAAGTCTGAACTCTATCCGGTTTTTACTATGAGCTTGATTGATTATAGTGGAGACTGTCGCACTTCATTTCTTAACATTAAAGCTTAAATTGCGACAGATGTTGGTCGAATTGTGGCGCATCCATAAACCCAGTGATGCGCGCTGTGGATAGTTGTTCGCCTTGTGCATTCCAGAAATCAATGGTGGGTAAGCCCAAGACATTCAACTTCTTCATTAAGGCAATATGCTCTGGAGTATTTGCCGTCACGTCGATTTGTAGCAACACAAAATTGCTTAAGTGCTGGCGAATGAGTGGGGTGTTGAACGTGTATTTTTCAAACTCTTTACACGCCACACACCAATCAGCATAGAAATCGAGCATTACTGGTTTGCCTTGCAGCTTAGCAAGAGCGAGCCGCTGAGTTAGGTCGTCAATATTACGGATGGTAGTAAATGGTAAATGCTGTATTTGCTCTGTGGTGGCAGAGTTACCATAGCTAGACGAACTATTATTCCACCAATGCCACAGCCCTTGAGCGGAAAAGAAACAACCTAATATTGCCATTAACGTTAGTAGGCTGTGATACCAACGAACCTCATTGACTTGCCTTAGCACATGATAGACCCAAACAAAGCTAATCAAGCCGAGTAGTGACCAGAGCAGTGTAACGTAGGATTCAGCAATGATACGCTCGAGAAGAAAAATAGGTGCTGCCAGCAAAACAAAGCCAAATAGGGTTTTGACGTGATTCATCCATAATCCGGCTTTAGGCAATAAGCGTTGTCCAAACATTGCTGCGAGAATAAGCGGAATACCCATACCAATAGAGAGTGCGTAAAGCGTGATAGCGCCAGTGAGTAAGTCACCTGATTGCGCAACATAGAGTAAAGCTCCAGAAAGCGGTGCTGTGGTGCAAGGGGAGCACACTAAGCCAGAAATCGCCCCCATAACAAACACGCCAAGTGCATGACCGCTTTTCTGTTGATTACTCCACTGGGTAAGCTTGGTTTGTAGGCTGTTTGGTAACTGTAGGGTAAATAGGCCAAACATTGACGCCGCCAAAAGTAAGAACAACACACTTAGAGTTATCAGCACCGTAGGTTGTTGCAGCGCTGCTTGGAACTGCACGCCAGCACTTGCGACGATTAACCCAAGACCCGTATACGTCAGCGCCATGCCTTGAACATAAATAACGCTAAGTACCAACGTTCTCGCTTGTGAGAGAGATTTTTGCCCTAACACTAAGCTAGTCAAAATAGGATACATAGGCAGAACGCAAGGGGTAAAAGCCATACCAACTCCAAACAGAATAAACAGGAGCGGTGCCCACCAGTGGGTGGCTAATTGTTGGGCAAGAGACAGCGAGCTGGTCGACGATGGCGTACTGGTGTTATTCACCTTGGCGGTTGCAGTAGACGATACTGTGGTCGACGTTACCGCATTAAATGGCGTTATTTCAATTTGACGAGTTTCAGGCGGATAGCAAAATCCCGCTTCAGCACAGCCTTGGTAACTAATAGTGATCGTAGCGCCCGCTTGGTAATCGCTAAGAGGAACCGAGAGTGACGTTGGGGCTGTATAAATATGAACATCACCAAAAAACTCATCATGATGCGGTGTGGCTGTCGGCATCTCATATTGACCGAGTGTGACCTTATCTGCGGCAATCGACATGCGTTCTTGGTAGAGGTAATAGCCGGGTTTTATTTGCCAATCGAGATACAGTTGCCTACCTTGCTGATAGCTACTGAAATTAAACGCCTCATCAACCGTGACAAAACTGTCTTGCTGAGTGGGTAAAGTGAACGAGGATTGATTACCAAAAGATCCCCATGCATTAGAGCAAATGAGTAGGATTATCCAAGAGGAAAGTATGCGAATCTTAGTCATCTTTGGTCAATGTACCAGCTGTTTTTAAAGCAATTGGATGAATAATAGCGTAAATAGTTGCCTTTGAGGAATCCGTTTTATGCAAGAGTTATGTATAGGTTTGAGTTATTTTAGACATAAAAAAACCTCCCAGAGGGAGGTTTTTTAGACAAATTGTACTTACTCGTAGCGTTTTGCTTTGTACTGAGGACGCATTAAGTTCTCTGGAGAGAAAATATCGTCAAGCTCTTCAACGGTAAGCAGACCACGTTCAAGAACGACTTCACGAACGCTCTTGCCCGTTTCGGCACAAATCTTACCAACGATGTCACCTTGGTGATGACCAATGTATGGGTTTAGATAAGTAACGATACCGATAGAGTTGTAAACGAAACCTTCACAGACTTCTTTGTTCACAGTGATGCCGTCAACACACTTGTCACGTAAGTTGACACACGCATTTGAGAGTAGTTCAACGGATTCAAACATACTTTGCGCGATAACGGGTTCCATTACGTTTAGCTGTAATTGACCGCCTTCTGCTGCGAAAGAAACCGTATTGTCGTTCCCCAATACTTTAAAGCATACTTGGTTAACAACTTCTGGTACCACTGGGTTGACTTTAGCTGGCATGATAGAAGAACCCGCTTGCAGTTCTGGCAAGTTGATTTCATTTAAACCAGCACGAGGGCCTGAAGAGAGCAAGCGCAAGTCGTTACAGATTTTAGACAGTTTAACTGCAAGGCGTTTAAATGCGCCGTGCGTCATTACGTAAGCACCACAGTCAGAAGTCGCTTCGATCAAGTCTTCAGCAGGAACCACGTCAAGACCGGTCACTTCCGCTAGGTGTTTAACCGCAAGCTGTTGGTAACCTGGTGCTGTGTTCAAACCCGTACCGATTGCTGTAGCACCCAAGTTTACTTCAAGCAGTAGTTTTGAGGTGTATTGCAGAGCACGGATTTCTTCGTTAATAGTAACAGCCCAAGCGTGGAACTCTTGACCTACTGTCATCGGTACAGCATCTTGTAACTGGGTGCGACCCATTTTGAGAATGCTGGCAAACTCGGTGCTTTTCAGTTCAAAGGCTGCTTTGAGGTACTCGATAGACTCAATCAGTTTTTGTACGCTGTTGTAAACAGCGATGCGAAAACCGGTTGGGTAGGCACAGTTCGTTGACTGGCTACGGTTAACATGGTCGTTCGGGTTAATAAATTCATATTCACCCTTTTCTTTACCCATTAATTCTAGCGCTAAGTTAGCAATAACTTCGTTAGTATTCATGTTGACAGATGTGCCGGCACCACCTTGGAATACATCCGATGGGAATTGGTCCATACACTTGCCTGTCTCAAGCATTACGTCACATGCTTGAATAATATAGTTGGCGATATCTTTAGGAAGTACACCTAATTCCTTGTTTGCCAATGCAGCCGCTTTTTTGGTCATTACCATACCGCGAACAAACTCGGGAACATCGGAAATAGTGACTTTAGAAATATTGAAGTTTTCAATTGCACGTACAGTGTGAATACCATAGTAAGCGTTTGCTGGTACTTCACGTTGGCCCAGTAAGTCTTCTTCAAGACGAACGGCTTTTTGAACCGTTTCTGGAGTGCTAGTTAGGGTTGCCATAAAGGATCCTTTGAGAATGATGCTGATAAAATCCGTACCAAGAGCCATTTCTGTCTCTAGAATCCCTTCTTAATTATTGCGGGGAGTTCGTCCTGACTTCCGTGGCGAATCATACTTTAACTGAAGAACGAAAATAAGTAGACGGATCACTTTTTTCAATAGTGAAATGTTTGGTTTACAGATTGCGAGGTTCTACCAGACTCAATTTCTCGACTCCATGAATAGATACACAGTTTTTCCCTTTGCGTTTCGAACGGTATAACGCTTGATCAGCATTACTGAAAGAGACCAATGGGTCTTCAGTGAGTTGTGCTATCCCAACACTAATACTCACGTTGTGTTTCGGCCAACTGGCAATAGAAACGCGGATGCGGTTCATCAATTTTGCGGCATGTTCTAAATTGCTATGTTGAATGATCACGGCAAATTCATCGCCACCAATTCGAGCAATAAAATCGGTATCACGCATGAGAGATTTGAGTTGAATGGCAACAAACATGATCACCTCATCGCCCACGGTGTGTCCTAGTGAATCATTGATCGATTTAAAAGAATCAATATCGAGTACGGCTAAGCAACTATGGGATTGCTCAGGATAGCGTTGTCTCAGGCGCGTATTATATGCGAGTGTTTGATCGAATTTTTTCTTGTTCCAGAGTGATGTTGTTGGGTCACGTTCGCTCTTTTCTTTGAGCTCCATAATGGCGTTATGGTGTTCAGAAATATCGGCAAATGAGTAAACGAAGAACTGAACTCGATTCATCTTGTTAAGCAGAGTCTTGATTACGGTTTGATGAACCATTTCATCCCCATTGGGGGATTTTAATACAAATTCGCCTTGCCATTCATTGGTGCTGTTGAGTGAGTCGGTGATAAGTTTTTGTTTCTCTTTATTCGGTTGGAAATAGAGCAGGTTTTGCCCTACCAAGCGATTGGGGGATATACCTACGAGATCAGAGAACTTACTATTAGCCCGTAAAATCGTGTGTGAGCTATCAGTAAGTACAATGGCTATGCCATTTTCCATGGCATATTCTGCGTAGGTGCGGTCCATTTTAATTTGCCGATAAGTCTCCCAATACAAAGAAAAGACAACTGAACAGAGCCCCAGAAGCAACCAAATGGTGATTGCGTCTGAGCGAATCATATTATCTCGTTCACTAAACATGCCCATGATGTATTCATTTGGATAGGAGGTAACTAGGTTTAATGTGCCGGAATTACTAAAGAGAGAATTAACAAAAGGCTGGTGTAAAAAAAGACCAGAGTCGTTGTACAAAGTGCCTTTACGATTCGGTTGTTCTTTTAGCTGCAGCCAAAGATCGGGGTAGTCGCTTGGCAAGTTTTTGGCTGCCCGCTCAAAAATGAGATCGCCAAACAGTTTAGATGGGTCGCTACTGATGATGTAGAAACCATCTTTATCAACAAAATCAACAGCCAAGTTTTGTGTGTTATTGGTCATTCGATGTATGACAGCCAGCACATCTAAGTTGGCAATAAAGTAACCCAAGCGTTCTGTTGGGGTATCAATTGGCATAATTAGGCGCAAGCCTGGGCGATATGGAATAACGGGTTTT
This sequence comes from Vibrio tritonius, assembly GCF_001547935.1. Taxonomy (NCBI): domain Bacteria; kingdom Pseudomonadati; phylum Pseudomonadota; class Gammaproteobacteria; order Vibrionales; family Vibrionaceae; genus Vibrio; species Vibrio tritonius. The sequence continues at coordinate 3,221,552 of NZ_AP014635.1, read as the reverse complement.
TCATGTTCGTATTCTAAATCAATACCAAACATACCTTCTTCACCCGGTTTCAACTGCTTTGCGAAACGAAAATAATCGCGGTGTCCCTTGGATTGGAGCTGGCTATCCGGAACAATAAATGGAAAGGGACTCTCTGGCGTGTAATCGACACGAATCAATTCGTTCCCTTCTTTGTCCAAATAACGCAACTGATAAAATAAAGTGGAATTGTAAGAGGTAACGTACCATTGATTGACTAAGTAGTGCTTTAAACGAGCACTAGGCTCTTTGGCATAATCGAGCAGTAGTTCGGAATGACTTAACTCATCAAAGGTTTGCAGTAGTTGATTGGTTGTGCGGTTAGCTTGAGTGTCAACGTACGATAGAAATTGTTCGCCACGCTGCTCTAGCCCTTTAAGTAAGAAATGGTGTGCGGTCGTCGACAAATAAAAATAATAAATCAGCGGCACGACAGAAAGTGTCAACCACATTAATGCTGCTTTAATAAGAGTGCGTTTAACACGTTTCATTATGCTATCTATTGATTATTTAAGCCTAATTATAGGCTAGTTCAGCCTCTCTATTTTTGCCAAATCATTTTGAAGGTATACCCAAATGACCTCAAGATGCAGACTTCAGAGCTTCATCAACGAGCACAGGTCAAGCTCAATTACGGAAGGAATGGTTATTCCCTTTCAACGTCATTGGGCGCGGAAATGGGCTTGTTGATGAGCTCCCAAGGGGCGAGTTGTATTCGCTCCTATGCTGCGTTACTGATTTTCTACGTAGAATAACTATGTATTCAAATCAGTGCCTTGCCTAAGAGCGAATACATTCTCGCTGAAACCGCATCTTGAGGTTACTTGGGTATATAAAGAGCAAGCACTTTTGAGTCTTAAGATTGCCATGCTTGATCACACATTAGTTGGCTTATCTCGATTGCACCAAACTTGTTAAGTGGTTATGGTTGAGTCGCTAAACCAAGGAGGCACCGTGTTCCCAATTATTTTATTGCTGTTTATTGCTGTCCCTATTGTTGAGATCAGTCTGTTTATCCAAGTGGGGCACGTATTAGGGGTATGGCCAACCATTGGGTTGGTATTATTAACGGCATTTGTGGGGGCTTCTTTGGTTCGTAGCCAAGGGATTCAAACCTTAATGAGTGTTCAGCAGCGCTTGCAGCAAGGTGAGTTACCTGCGCAACAAATTTTTGAAGGGGTTGTGCTTGTCGTTGCTGGTCTGTTATTGCTCACGCCCGGTTTTTTAACCGACTGCACAGGGATGATTTTATTACTTCCAGTGCCAAGAGCTAAAGTGGCTCGTTATTTAATGAGTAAAATGACGCTTACTACCATGGGTGGGTCTTTTCATTCATCACAGGGTGGGCCTTTTGATCACTCTTCGCAAGACGGTAGAACTTTTGATGGTGAGTTTGAACGCAAAGATGATGATAACCATCGCTTGCGTTGATAAAAGTGAATAGTGCCATCGAAAAGATGGCACTTTGCACAGTAAGAAAAATACAGAAGCCTTACAACCCACCATTAAAGCCTAGCTGACGCCACACTTCATACGCGATAATCGCTACCGAATTTGATAGGTTAAGGCTACGAGCATCCGGCATCATAGGAATTCGAATCCGTTGTTCCATTGGCATGCTATCAATGATTTCTTTTGGTAGCCCACGAGTTTCTGGACCAAACAACAAAATATCACCTTCTTGATATTGAGGGTCAACGTGATGACCTGTGGTTTTGGTCGTACAAGGGAAGATTCGATATTGCTGACGTTCTGTTGCTAGAAAATCAAGAAATGCTTGATAGTTTTTATGACGAGTCACGCGGGTAAGGTCGTGATAGTCCAATCCTGCACGGCGAACTTTCTTTTCTTCTAAGTCAAACCCAAGTGGCTCGATTAAATGAAGAGTGGCTCCACAGTTAGCACACAGGCGAATAATGTTACCCGTATTGGGGGCGATTTCAGGTTCGTACAGCGCAATTTCAAACATAATCCACATCCTTCTTAATTCAGGTGACGGATTATATACCCAAATGGCCTTAAGGTGCAGGATTCAGAGCTTCATCAACCAGCGCAGGTCAAGTTCATTAACGAACGGAATACTCACTCTATAACGGAATTGAGTAATGCTGTGGGGGGGGGGTGAATATGGCTACTGTTAAGCAACGTAGCCATAAATATTAGGTGCTTAAGCTTGATTAAGCGGACAGCGCATTTTGATAGTTTTGTTCAACGGCATCCCAATTCACCACGTTCCACCACGCATTGATATATTCAGGGCGGCGGTTTTGGTAGCTGATGTAGTAAGCGTGCTCCCACACATCGAGAGCGAGGATAGGTTCACCTTTCACTTGAGCAACATCCATTAGTGGATTGTCTTGGTTGCTGGTGGACGTAATTTCAATCTCACCATCTTTGACAATTAGCCAAGCAAAACCAGAACCAAATGTATTGATGGCCGCTTGAGCAAAGGCCTCTTGGAATGCTGCAAAGTTGCCAAATTTGTTGTTGATTGCTTGGGATAGTTCCCCTTTGGGTTCACCACCACCGTTTGGACTCATGCAGTTCCAATAAACGATATGGTTGAAGTAACCACCGCCATTATTACGAATGGCCGGAGAAAGAGAAGAGATTTGGCTGAAAATCTCTTCAATCGATTGTTCTTCTTGTTTTGTACCTTTCACTGCAGCGATAAATTTATCGAAATAAGTACGATGGTGCTTGCTATAGTGAACTTCCATGGTTTTTGCATCGATGTAAGGTTCAAGCGCATCGTATGCATAAGGTAATTCTGGGAATGTATGAGACATAACGTATCCTCCTTTTGAGTAGGAATATGTTATTGCTAATCATTCTCATTATCAACTTGTTCTTTGTGTGGTTTTTAACCTTGTAGGGGTAAAGTGAACTGAACCTGTAATCCACCTAGGCTACTTCGGCTCGCTTTGATGGAACCGCTGTGCTGACGAATAGCGCTTTCTGTAATGGCTAAACCTAGCCCAGTGCCGCCCGTAGAACGATCACGCGCAGTCGATACACGATAGAAGGGGCGGAAAATTTGCTCCAATTCACTATCAGGTACACCTTCACCATTATCTTGGACAGTCACCATGAGCTTTTGCTGATTGACGACAAAAGCCACATCGACCACATCTTTGCCATATTTAATGGCATTACGAACGATGTTTTCCAGTGCACTCATGAGCAGTTTCGGATTGCCCGATATGCGTACGTCTGGAATATCGTCATAGCGAAGTACTTTGTTTAATTGCTCTGCTTCAAATTGAGCATCACTTAATAGCTCTTCCCATAAGCTGCTCAGTGGTTGAACTTCTCGACTCATGTGGCTGTCGGTTTGCATGCGAGATAGCTCTAGAAGTTCACCGATCATCTGTTCAAGACGCTGAGCTTCGGTATCGATACGTTCTAACTCAACACTCTCTCCCTGTTTTCGGGCCGCTAAGCCAGTTGCCATACGCAAGCGAGTGAGCGGGGAGCGCAATTCATGTGAAATATCTGACAACAAACGTTGTTGCCCTGAAATCATGGCATTAACAGCGCCAACCATCTGGTTAAAGCTGTGCCCAGCAGAACGAAACTCGGAAGGTCCTTTCTCTAATTCGGGGTCAACAACGAAGTTACCTTGGGCCACCCGATCCGCTGCTTTGGCAAAACGTTGCGCTGGCTGACTTAACGCCCACGCCAGCCAGAGTAAAAATGGGGTGCTCACAACCATAACCAGCAGTAGGAGTTGCAATGGGTGGTCAAATAATTGAATTAAAAATGGCGGCGGTCCTTCGAAATCGACACCGACAAACAGTAGGAGTTGCTGTTTGGCTAAAATAATTGGAAATGGTCCCGCGATTTGATACTTGCCATATGCCTTTTGCTGAGGTTTTTCTGAAAACTCGGCAATGGAAGTAAAGTTTTTTAGGGCTCGGTATTTAAATTCGGGACGAATTTGGGGAGACAGAATGTTGCCGTCCAGAGTAGTGATAAAAAAATCGGGACGATGCTTATCTCGTGGGCCACGAGGTCCTGGCCTTTCACGCATCTGATGCAAAATCCAGTTGAGATCGTCAACGTCACTAAAACGCCCCATCAGCATATCGCGCGAGTCGATCATATGCTGGAACATTTCGGGGGGAATGTGGCGGGATTTTCTCGGATCCATATTGGGGAAAATGACCACGCCCACAACGATGATCGCTAGAGTAAGCCAAAAAATAGCAAAAATACGTCCGTATAAACTATTTAGCTTCGGTAGCGTCATTAATCCTCCAGCACCATTAGGTAACCGCGTCCACGTAAGGTTTTAATGCGAGACTTGCCATCGGCTCGTTCAGGCAACTTTTTCCGTAGGTTAGAGACGTGCATATCAATCGCACGATCAAATGCAGCAAGGTGTTTACCTAGAACATCCAGACTCAAGGTTTCTTTAGTTAAGGTTTGGCCTGGGTGTTGGACGAAATGACTGAGTAATGCGAATTCAGTCGTTGTTAAATCAAGTAAGTTACCTTGGCAATACGCTTCTTGCTTGCCTGGATAAACTTGAATGTCTTGACACTCAAGCATATCCGATGCTTTTTGCGTATGTTGAGGTTGAGTGCGACGCAAAATAGCTCGAATACGAGCAAGCAACTCACGGTCACTAAATGGTTTAGGTAAATAGTCGTCAGCTCCGAGTTCTAACCCGATAACGCGATCAATTTCTTCACCTTTGGCTGTTAGCATTAGTACTGGTGTTGACCAATGTTCACGAAGTTTTTTCAGTGTTTCCATGCCATTAAGGTGGGGCATCATGACATCGAGCAAAATAAGATCGATAGAGTCATTCACTGCTTCTAGGCCTGCTTCACCATCATTGGCTTCTGAAACCAAGAACCCTTCGTAACTCAGTACTTCTTTGAGTAAACCTGTTAATTCTACATCGTCATCAATGACTAATATATGCGCCATAACCATCTCACTTGAATGAACACTTGATAACATTTTACCGTGGCTTGGAATGATAATTTACTGACAATATCACTCTTTACGTTGATTTACTCCTGCTATACGTCGTTTGACCGCCAGATAAGTATTCTGAAATGGAGCGCTGTCACACAGCTTTTAAGTCGAAGAATAGAAGGATTAGCAAATGAATATGGCAAAAAAAGTGCTGTTAGCCGCAGTAGTACTTCCTCTGACCATGGCAGCCTCCGGTGCATTTGCAGCCGGTGGCCCTCAGGGGCCCAAAGGAGATCGCACTCCAGGAGGTGTTTGTGGTCCTGATGGAGAGCAAAGCATTCTGCAGCAGCTTAATCTATCAAAGCGGCAGACTGAACAGCTAAAAGAGCTTCATAAGAAAGAACATAAAGCGATGCGCGAAGAGATGAAAGCACTTCATGAAGAAGAGCAATCTATTGTGCTAGCCAAAGATTTTGACCAAGCTAAAGCGACTCAATTGGCGCAGAAATTGGTGAATTTGCAGGTTCAGCGCCGCGTAGAAATGATGCAAAAACGCCACGATTTGATGGCCATCTTGACTCCTGAGCAGAAAGGCCAATTTGAGCTGCTGCAAAAATATCGCATGTCTCAATGTATGAAAGGTCCAGGCATGAAAGGTCCAGGCATGAAAGGTCCAGGTTTTAAAGGTCGGCCAGATGGTGAACACGGTCCACGTGGTGAGATGCCTATGCCAGAGCAACCATAATCTCATCTCGCGTACAAAGCAGCTTCGGCTGCTTTTTTTGTTTATGGCTTTATACCCAAATGACCTCAAGATGCAGACTTCAGAGCTTCATCAACGAGCACAGGTCAAGCTCAATGACGGCAGGAATGGTCATTCCCTTTCAACGTCATTGGTATATATAAAGTAGAAATAACAGAACATTATTCGAACAAATCCAGAGCGTTTTGTATAATTAATTCATTGTGTTAGTTGGAATGTCATGATGAAAAAAGAATACGAACGTCTTGTCACTACTGCTGCATGGCTTGCAACCTGCGTTGCCAGTTTGTTGCTAGTGGTGAAACTGGTGATTTGGTGGTTAACTGGCTCGGTCAGTTTATTAGCCTCACTTATCGACTCGATGATCGACATTGCTGCCTCGATTGTGAATCTAGTGGTACTAAAATATTCACTACAGCCAGCAGATAAAGAGCATACCTTTGGGCATGGCAAGGCGGAATCATTGGCGGCTTTAGCCCAGGCCATGTTTATTTCTGGATCTGCGGTGTTTTTGATTTTGAACGGTATTGATCGTTACTTCCGGCCTCAGGCATTGCATGCTCCTGAATTGGGTGTTTATGTTAGCTTATTCGCGATCGTCATCACTCTAATGTTGGTGATGTTCCAAAGGCATGTGGTCAAAAAAACCGGTAGCCAAGCCATTGCTGCTGATTCGTTGCATTATCAAACTGACCTTTATATGAACATTGCGATTACCATCGCATTAGGATTAAGTTGGTTTGGGTTTACGCAAGCGGATGCCATTTTTGCGGTTGGTATCGGGATCTATATTCTCTACAGCGCTGTGCGAATGGTGCATGATGCGATTCAAACCTTACTTGATCGCTCACTTCCTGAAGAAGAAAATCAACAAATCCTTGAAATTGCCATGTCAGTAAAAGGCATTATGGGGGTGCATCAACTTCGCACCCGAATGTCTGGACCTATCCGCTTTATTCAGCTCCACCTTGAATTGGAAGATAAGATGCCACTTATTGATGCGCACAATCTTTCTGATATGGTAGAAGCCAAGTTGCGTAAGGCGTTTCCTGGTGCGGATGTGTTAATTCACCAAGATCCTTATTCGGTGATTTTTGGACCAGAAAGAAAGCAAAAAGCTCAAAGTCCGTATGAGGTTTAGCCGGGCATCTTACACAATACAACGACTATTCTGACATGAATCAACACAACACGATGATGAGAGTGGCATACTCTTACTCATTAAGAAAACTTGCCGTAAATAAGTAAATAACGGTAGTAATCCTGTTTAGTACAGGTAACATACAACAACAATAAAAAGATTTTGCTAAGGGGTAACTTGTTGTCTCTTGGCGTAAAAATAGATGAATGGGTTCCCAAAATATAGAGGGTGAGCATGATTAAAAAGATCGGGGTTTTGACCAGCGGCGGTGACGCACCTGGCATGAATGCTGCGATACGCGGCGTGGTTCGTACAGCTCTTGGTGCAGACCTAGAAGTGTATGGTATCTATGATGGTTATTTAGGTCTTTATGAAGACCGCATTGAAAAACTTGATCGTTCAAGTGTTTCTGATGTGATTAACCGTGGTGGTACTTTCCTAGGCTCTGCTCGTTTCCCAGAATTTAAAGAAGAAGCCGTTCGTGCAAAAGCGATCGATAACCTGAAAAAACACGGTATCGATGCGTTAGTGGTTATCGGCGGTGACGGTTCTTACATGGGTGCTAAAAAACTGACTGAAATGGGTTACCCTTGTATTGGTCTTCCTGGCACTATCGACAATGATATCGCCGGTACTGATTACACCATCGGTTACTACACCGCACTGAATACTGTTATCGAAGCGATTGACCGTCTACGTGACACGTCTTCTTCACACCAACGTATCTCAATCGTAGAAATCATGGGTCGTCACTGTGGTGATTTGACCTTAATGGCGGCTGTTGCAGGTGGCTGTGAATACATTATTTCTCCTGAAACTGGATTGAATAAAGAACAGCTAATTTCTAACCTTCAAGATGGTATTAAGAAAGGTAAGAAACACGCTATTATCGCGCTGACTGAGTTAATGATGGATGCCAATAAATTGGCAAAAGAGATCGAAACGGCGACAGGTCGTGAAACTCGCGCTACTGTTTTAGGTCACATCCAACGTGGTGGTGTACCTACAGCATTTGACCGTGTACTTGCTTCTCGCATGGGTAACTATGCTGTGCACCTTCTTCTTGAAGGTCAAGGCGGTCGTTGTGTTGGTATCCAACAAGAGCAACTGGTTCATCACGACATTATCGATGCGATTGAAAATATGCGTCGTCCAGTGCGTAAAGATCTCTACAAAGTTGCTGAAGAGTTGTTCTAAGCATCTCTTGTTGATGGACAAAAAAAGACCGCGAATATCGCGGTCTTTTTGTATCTTTCTTGTCAGGCTTAACGCAAGTTTGATTTACAGAATAATATCACGTACATCTGCGTCTTTACGTTCCAAGTAGTGAATTGACTTGATACGGCGAATCGTACGGCAACGACCACGAATCAGCAGTGTTTCGGTGGTTGCGATATTACCTTTGCGAGTAATTCCGTCTAGCAAATCGCCTTTGGTGATTCCGGTTGCAGCAAAAATGACATTATCACTACGTACCATATCTTCAAGTTTAAGTACCTTATTCGCTTCCACGCCCATTTCTGCGCAGCGTTTTAACTCTTTAGCACCCCAGATACGATTATCTTCGGTTTCACCTTTCACTTCGTGACGTGGCAGTAAGCGACCTTGCATATCACCATCGAGAGCACGAATCACTGCAGCTGATACTACGCCTTCCGGTGCGCCACCAATGCAATACATCATGTCTACTTCGCTATCTGGCATACACGTCAGGATTGATGCAGCAACGTCACCATCTGGCACCGCAAACACTCGCACCCCCATTTTTTGCATTTCTGCTATCACATTATCGTGACGAGGTTTAGCAAGAGTGATCACAACCAATTCAGATAAGGTTTTGCCCAGTGCAGTTGCCACGTTAGTTAGGTTTTCTTCTAGTGGTTTATTGAGATCAATACAACCTTTTGCTTCAGGGCCTACAACCAATTTTTCCATGTACATGTCAGGCGCTTTAAGGAAACTGCCTTTTTCACCAGCGGCTAATACCGCTAGCGCATTAGATTGCCCCATTGCGGTCATTCGAGTGCCTTCGATGGGATCTACCGCGATATCGACGGCATCACCACCGATACCTACTTCTTCTCCAATATACAACATAGGCGCTTCATCAATTTCGCCTTCGCCGATGACAATTTCACCCGCAATTTCAGTTTTGTTAAGTAAGGTGCGCATTACTTCCACTGCCGCACCGTCTGCTGCATTTTTATCTCCACGACCAAGCCATTTATATCCTGCTAATGCAGCACCTTCGGTGACTCGAGAAAAAGCCATTGCCAATTCGCGTTTCATGTCTACTCCAAACCAAAAATTACGGGACAATTTATCGGCGAATTCTAACATATTAATGGGGAAACGTTTGCTGTTTGCTCGATACGAGGTTTGCACTCGATCAAAAGTGAGTCGGAAATCTTTGATGTGGTTGAAAAATAATCGTCCAAAACTGAGTTGATGCAGATTAAGTAAACTTGGTGTCAATTTGCGCCTTTTTTTTAACCGAATAATGCAAAATCTCGAATATAGAGAGTGTCTATCTGCGTTTGGCTGAGTAGAATGGGGGAAATTTGGTGACAGACGGTGTCACGCCAACCGAATACGTAAGGGTAAGCAACATGTCTTTTGAAGTACTAGAGCAACTGGAAGCAAAAATTCAAACTGCGGTAGACACTATCGCATTGCTACAAATGGAAGTTGAAGAGCTAAAAGATGACAAACAGAAGCTTGAACAAGAGACTTCTGAACTGAAAGCCAATTGCGAAGCGATGGAGCAAAGAGCGGAGCAAGTACAAAAAGAACACGAAGCATGGCAAGAGCGCATTCGTAGCCTGCTAGGTAAAATGGAAGACGTAGAATAAGTTCGTTTTCATACTTGAATAAGAAAAAAGCGCTGATGGTCGACATCAGCGCTTTTTGTTTGTGTGAGCGGTTTTAAATACGGTTGACGCGCCATTATTTCTCGAGATCTGGACGAATTCCTAAAGTATGACAAAGTGCGTAAGTCATCTCGGCGCGGTTAAGTGTGTAGAAGTGGAAATCTTTTACACCTTCGCGGCTAAGGATGCGTACCATATCAATTGCTTGGCTTGCTCCAACAAGTTGGCGAGTGGTTGGGTCATCATCCAAACCTTCAAATTGTTTTGCCATCCAACTTGGGACTTTGACATTGTTTTGAGCGGCAAAACGTGATGCTTGCTTGAAGTTGGAAACAGGTAAAATGCCGGGAACAATTTCAACATCAATACCAGCGGATAGACAACGATCGCGAAAACGCAGGTAGCTTTCGACATCAAAGAAGAACTGGGTGATAGCGCGGTTGGCACCTGCATCCACTTTTCGACGTAAATTTAATAGATCAGCTTGAGCGCTTTTTGCTTCAGGATGCACCTCAGGAAAAGCGGCAACCGAAATGTCGAAGTCATGACGAGATTTTAGGAGCTCGACTAAATCAGATGCATACATGTTAGGGTGGTCACTGCCCGCAGGAATATCTCCTCGTAACGCCACGATATTATGAATATCGTTATTCCAATAGTCGTCCGCGATTTGAATAAGTTCATCGCGAGTCGCATCAATGCAAGTTAGGTGTGGCGCTGAGACAAGGCCGGTTTTATCTTTGATTTCTTTGATGATCGAGTGGGTGCGATCACGTTCACCAGAGTTTGCCCCATAGGTCACAGAAACAAATTGAGGGCGCAGTGTTTTTAGACGGTGCACAGAGTTCCACAATGTCTCTTCCATTTTTTCGCTACTTGGCGGAAAAAACTCAAACGAAACATTAATGTTATCCGATAGCTCTGCAATATTTTGATTCAGAGCATCAATGTGGCTGGCATGCGTGTATCCCATAATTTTCTCCCTGTGACCTGTCGCCACAATATAAAACTATCCGCTCAATTTTATCGACGTTTAGACGTCTATATGTCCAAATGATGTGATCAATTGCTCTTAAAGTCAACAGCGTAAAGATGAATGTTTTTCATTTTCTGGATGAAAAAACATCATAATAACCATAATTAATGTAGCAGTATTAAGTGAGGAAGGGATAAAAAAGAGGTCGTTCTGCGTCAGTGTTTCAGAATAGCGAAAAGAAAAAGCCTGCAGTGATGCAGGCTTTATGGGTTTTATAAAAAGCTAGATAATCGGTTTAAATCGGACTGAATAGCTCCAGCTGTCACTTCACGACCAGCCCCGGGACCACGAATGACCAATGGATTATCTTTGTACCATTTACTTTCAATGGCAAAAATATTATCGCATGGCAGTAAGTTTGCCAGTGGATGTTCTTTCTCGAGGGCTTCAACCCCAACGGTTGCTTTGCCATTTTTCTCAAGTCTAGCAACGTAACGTAACACTTTGCCTTCGCGCTGTGCTTTGGTTAAGCGCTCAGCTAAGCGTTGGTTTAGTAAATCGCTTTGGTCGAGAAAATCATCTAAAGGAAGCTTTGCCAACTCTGCAGGAACCAAGGATTCAACTTTTACAGTCTCTGGTTCAATATCGAGGCCGGATTCACGGGCTAAGATAACCAGTTTACGCATCACGTCTGAGCCATCGAGATCATTACGCGGATCTGGTTCGGTTAGGCCCTGTTGCCAGGCAAGGTCAACTAATTCACTGAATGGTACAGACCCATCGTATTGTTGGAATAACCAAGAAAGCGTGCCTGAGAAAATTCCAGAGAGTGCGACGATTTCATCGCCACTTTCACGTAAATCACGAACCGTATGATTAATCGGTAATCCCGCACCAACCGTTGCGTTATAGAGCCAGTGACGGCTAATTTTAGTAAACGCTTCTTGTACTTGGTTGTAGTAGTCACTTGGCGCAGAACCTGCCACTTTATTTGCAGATATAAGGTGCATGCCTTGTTCAGCAAAGTCGAGATATTGAAGTGCTAAAGTTTCACTGGCGGTAACATCAAGGATGATGACATCGTCGTAAGTTTCAAGACTACTTAAACGTTTTACCCACTCGTTATCGTTATTGGTGATAGCTTCGGTTTGATAGTTAGCTAACACTGTATTGGCATCAAGCCCCTGTTCATTGAACAAGTAAGTGGAGCTATCGACAACTGCAACCAATTCAAATGCCATACCACGACGTTTTTCTAGTTCTTCTTTTTCTTTGGCAAACAGTTTGAGCCAACTGGAACCAATATTACCTTTACCACATAGAGCAAGAGCAATGCGCTTATGGGCTTGGAACAGTTGGGTGTGTATGCGGTTCACTAGATCACTAAGGTCTGTTTGACGTAGCACTGCAACAAGGCTTAAACCTGAATCGGTTTCCGAGATGAACTCAATAGGTTCACCTTTAATTTGTTGATAAAAGCCGAAGCAGTGATTGGCATTGGTACTTGCACCTGCTCCAACGGCAGCCACGAGGCTGAATCCTTCTTTAAGCTTCAAATCGGCTTCAATTGGACGGTCTTGCAAATAGCTTAGCGCGCCTGAGACAATTTCAGCTGTGTAGGCAAGGCGTAATTGATATTGGTCAGCTTGTGCTTCGAAAGCTAATGGCTCCAACTGAGCTCGTTTGAGGCGCTCCAAGATGTCATTTTTTATCCGTTCAAACGGATGACTTTGGGCAAATGTCAGTTCAATCAGAAGTACGTCGTCGAGAGAGGTGATGATTTTTGCACCTCGGCCCGAAGCTAAAATCCGCTCAATACGAGTAGAGCCTGATTCTGGCTGATGACTACAGCGTAAGTGAAGCTCAGTAGTACTTTGCGCGACCGGTTGTAATGTGCGGCTATGTAATACTGGTGCTGCAAGGCGTGCTAATTCGTTAGCCTCATCTAAACGTAGTAAAGGCAACAAACAAGCATCGGAGACAATACGTGGGTCGGCACTGTAGACCCCAGCAACATCACTCCAAATAGTCACTTTCGCTACATCCGATAATGCACCAATTATCGTAGCTGAGTAGTCTGAACCATTACGACCTAATAATACCGTCTCTCCTGACACACTCTGAGCCATAAAGCCGGTAATGATAAGGCGCTGATTGCTATGTTGAGTTAGAACAGTTTGCAGTAACGGATACGAAGCTGCGCGGTCGACTTCTGGCTGAGTGCCAGATTCAGCGCGCAAGAAAGAACGCGCATCAATCGCAGCTGCCGGCATATCATGTTGATTTAATAGTGCCGCTAGCAAGCGAGATGACCATACTTCACCATGACCTAAAATGTCTGCACGCTGCGCGGAGCTTATTGGGGCTGAGATTTCTCCCAGCTCGCTGATTTCCGCGGCAAGCTCAGTCAGTAAAGCATCAGCTTGTTCGGCTTCTAAAAGGCCCGTGATGAGTTCGGTTTGGTACTGACGGAGTGATTGCAGCGTTTCATGAGCCACGCGACCGTCTTTACTTAGTGCATCAACAAAAGTAATCAGGCGGTTTGTGGTTTTGCCTGCCGCAGAGACAACAACTAAGTCATTGTCTTTTGAATATTCCTTTAAAATATGAGCAACACGCTGATAGCATTCAGCGTCCGCCAGGCTACTACCACCAAATTTATGCAACTGGCGTTGTGTAGTCATTAACAAATCTCCTTAGCCTTGTTGAAAGCTTGGCCCAAATCGGCGATCAAGTCTTCTGCATCTTCTAAACCAACTGAAACACGTAACAGCAACTGAGATACGCCCGCTTCTGCTAACGCTTTTTCTCCCATAGCTCGGTGAGTCATGGTGGCTGGGTGACAAATTAAGCTTTCAACTCCGCCGAGTGATTCGGCTAAAGAGAAAAGTTGCAGTGAGCTGACGAATACTTTGAGTTGTTCATAGCTGCCGTTAAGCTCAAAACTTAGCATAGAGCCAAAGCCAGATTGTTGTTTCTTGGCAATATCGTGACCTGGGTGGTCTGGCAGGCTAGGGTGGTAGACAACTTTAACCAAATCCTGAGTTAATAGGTAATCAAGAATCTGTTTGGAGCTTTCTTCATGTTGGCGCATACGAGCTGGAAGCGTGCGTAAACCGCGCAAAGTCATATAACTATCAAATGGGGTTCCCGTTGCGCCTATACAGTTCCCCCACCAGGCGATTTTTTCTGCGTGTTCGGCATCTTTACTGATCACCACGCCACCGATGACATCTGAATGTCCATTGATGTATTTGGTCGTGGAGTGAATAACAAAGTCAGCACCCAAGGTCAGAGGTTTTTGGTAGACAGGTGTGAGGAAAGTATTATCCACGGCGACCAAAGCACCAACGGCGTGAGCTTGTTGACACACCTCGGCGATGTCTACTACCCGAACTAGCGGATTAGATGGGGTTTCTAACAAAATTAATTTTGGTTTTTGTTCTAACGCTTTGGCAAATTCTGTTTCATTGGACTGGTCCACAAATAGCACTTTGAAATCGCCTTTTTGTGCACGAGTATTGAATAGGCGATAAGTACCACCATAACAATCGTGTGGGGCAATAATCGTATCTTCTGGACCAACTAATGCAGATACCCAAAGGTTCAGAGCTGAGGTGCCACAGTTTGTAATGGTTGCGCCCACACCGCACTCTAATTCAGATAGCGCTTCTTCTAACAGGTTACGGTTTGGGTTACCAGAGCGGGTGTAGTCGTATTTTGGCACTTCACCAAAAGCAGGAAATCCATAGTTGGTTGATAGATAAATGGGTGGAACAACAGCATGATATTGAGTGTCTGATTCAATACCGGTACGAACGGCAATGGTCGCTGGTTTGCGCGTGGTCATAAGTGTTTCCTTTCCTGTGTGGCTCTGAGTTTGAGCATCCATTGTAGCCCCTCAAAAATAACAGCAGGGACTGATGAGTGATGCATAACATCACACTTTACTTATCAAAAAAGAAGACGTCAACACTTCTAGACGTCTATATGTCTTTGCTTATGGCAGTAAATCCCGCTAAAATTGGGGTCTTTGATATTCATAACCGAAATAATTTTAACGAAGGTGCGCAATGGCAGACTGGAACGGCGAATATATCAGCCCTTATGCAGAGCATGGTAAGAAGAGTGAGTTAGTAAAAAAGATTACAGTTTCTATTCCTCTTAAAGTACTAAAAGTACTGACTGATGAACGTACTCGTCGCCAAATTAATAACTTACGACATGCAACTAACAGTGAGTTGCTATGTGAGGCATTTTTACACGCGTACACAGGTCAACCGCTTCCAACTGATGAAGACCTACGTAAAGACCGTCCAGATGATATTCCTGTTGAAGCGAAAGAACTGATGACCGCGATGGGAATTGAGTTTGAGGCTTACGACGACTAAGAGAGTCACTGCAGTGGTGGTTGCACATTCACACCATTGTGTTTAGTGATAGCGCCTTTTTTAATGCGAAAAGTTTAAAAAAAGCCCCAGCCATAAGGTAGGGGCTTTTTGCTACTTATTGTTCACGAATCACTATGGAGCCATGAACAATAATCGATTAGTTTTCCATGTAACCGTCAGGCAATGCAATACGTGCCACACCAGAATCCACAGCGGCTTGAGCGACTGCTTTTGCTACGCGTGGTAGTAGGCGTGGATCCATTGGTTTTGGAATGATGTATTCAGGACCAAAGCATAGAGATTCAACACCTGCTGCTTTCAATACTTCTGCAGGAACTTCTTCTTTAGCGATTGAACGAATAGCTTCTACTGCCGCCAATTTCATCTCGGTGTTGATTTCGCTAGCACGTACGTCTAGTGCGCCACGGAAGATGAATGGGAAACAAAGAACATTGTTTACCTGGTTAGGGTAGTCACTGCGGCCTGTACCCATGATAAGGTCTTGGCGAGCGTGATGAGCAACTTCTGGTTTGATTTCAGGATCTGGGTTTGAACATGCAAAGACAACAGGCTTGTCTGCCATTAGTTTAAGTTGTTCTTCAGTCATTAGATCTGGACCAGATACACCTAGGAATAGGTCAGCATCTTCGATAACGTCAGTCAACGTGCGTTTGTCAGTGTTGTTGGCAAAACGTAGTTTGTATTCGTTTAGATCGTCACGACGAGTATGGATAACACCTTTACGGTCTAGCATGTAGATTTTTTCACGCATAGCACCACACTGGATCAATAGTTCCATACAAGCACATGCTGCTGCGCCAGCACCTAGACATACGATAGTACATTCTTCAATTTTTTTACCTTGAAGTTCAATCGCATTCAACATGCCTGCTGCTGTTACGATTGCTGTGCCGTGTTGGTCATCGTGAAATACTGGGATGTTACATAGTTCGATTAGGCGACGTTCGATTTCAAAACATTCAGGTGCTTTGATGTCTTCTAGGTTGATACCGCCAAATGTGTCGGCGATGTTGGCAACAGTGTCAACGAACTCATCGATAGTGCGGTGTTTTACTTCGATGTCGATTGAATCAATGCCAGCAAAACGTTTGAACAGAAGCGCTTTGCCTTCCATTACTGGTTTTGATGCTAGAGGACCTAGGTTACCAAGACCGAGAATCGCTGTGCCGTTAGAGATCACGGCAACCGTGTTGCCTTTACCTGTGTATTTGTAAGCGTTTTCTGGATTTTGCGCGATTTCACGTACCGGCTCAGCAACACCTGGGCTGTAGGCCAAAGATAAATCTTCAGCTGAATCCGCAGGCTTGGTTAGAGAGATGGCAATTTTCCCAGCAGTAGGGATTGCGTGGTAATCAAGAGCCTTTTGGCGGAACTGTTCTTCTTTAGTCAGTTCTTTTTTATTGTCATCGGACATGGGCTGTTCTCAGTTATTGATTGTAGAAAAGCCGACCATTCTAAAGCAGGATTTTGCTGCTGCATAGTTAGTTACTTGGGGAAAAGTGGTGATTTTTTGTTAAAACTTAGCTGATAAGACCAGATAAAATAAAGCAAAGGATTGCGTAGAGAAGAGAAAATACCTTCTTATAATTTCTGCTTATTAGAGATAATAAAAAATGACAATGAGTGCATTTTTATGCATACGTAAAAAAGGACGCATTCGCGTCCTTTTCTCGTACAACTAAAAAGCAAAAATTATTTTTTGCTTGATAGAGCACCGAAACGTTTGTTGAAGCGATCAACACGACCACCGGTATCAACAACACGTTGTTTACCAGTGTAGAATGGGTGACATTTGTCACATACGTCTAGGTGAAGAGCGTCTTTATCTAGAGTAGATTTGAAAACGAAAGTGTTGCCGCAAGAGCAGTTAGCAGTCACTTCTTTGTATTCTGGGTGGATACCAGCTTTCATGGGATAACCTCAAAATTGGGCCGTGTCGCTATTCGAATCTATATGTCGAACACCACACGTATCGTTAATAGTAATAAATTACCAGATAATGAGGCTTAAACCATCACCATCTCGTAAGGCGCGATATGATAAAGAATACTCTGGACAGGATCAATAGATTTTGCCGCAAATTTCACCATGCTAGAAGGAATTCGTTGACTATTATTGGCTTAATATCGGTAATCTCTAATTAAGTCTCAGATATAGAGTCGAATTTGTCCCTTTCATCCAGTAGACTGTGCATTGATTTTGGTTTTTGACGAAAAGTTATGCTCCCTTCCATTGCTCGTGTTGCTTTACCTGTTCCGCTAGACAAACAATTTGATTATCTAGTACCAGCGCACCTGTTTCCTATCATTGGAGGGCGCGTCTCTGTGCCATTCGGGCCGAAAAAACTCGTCGGTATTGTGACCGCATTGGTCAGCGAATCTGATTTTCCACTTGGACAGCTCAAAGAAATTCACGCAGTTTTAGATAATCAGCCTGTTTGGCCCGATAAGCTTTATTCTCTACTTCAATGGTGTAGTCAGTATTATCAACACCCTTTGGGCGATACCTTGGCTAACGCTATGCCAAGCGTATTGCGCAAGGGCAAGAGTGCCGATTTTTCTAGTATTCGAGAATGGGTAATAACAGAGGCTGGACGTAATCAACTAATGGCTGGCTTGGACAAGCGTTCTGTGCAAAGAAACCGCTTGATGTACCGTTTGGAAAATGGCGCTGTTTCTCATCAACAACTGTTAGATGAAGAGTTTACGTCGGCAGTATTGAAAGGTGTTGAGCAAAAAGGTTGGGTGGAAGTGCGAGAAACCCAGCCTCAAGTGCTTGCTTGGCCTAAAGAGATTGAAGCACAAGTGGATAAGCCGCGTTTGAATCAAGAGCAGGCGATTGCGATTGCTTCAGTCAATAGTGAACAAGAGTACGCGTGTTACCTTCTTCAAGGTGTTACCGGGTCTGGTAAAACCGAAGTCTACTTGAATATGATTAAGCCTGTATTGGAACGTGGTCAGCAAGCTTTAGTACTTGTTCCAGAAATTGGCTTAACGCCCCAAACCATCAACCGTTTTCGTCGTCGTTTTACTGTGCCAATTGAAGTGATGCACTCTGGGCTCAATGACACCGAGCGTCTTAATGCTTGGCTGAGTGCTCGAGATAAAGTTGCAGGCATTGTGATTGGTACGCGATCTGCTCTGCTCACACCGTTTTCGGATTTAGGCATTATTATCGTCGATGAAGAGCATGATGCTTCGTATAAGCAGCAAGACAGTTTGCGCTATCATGCTCGAGATGTGGCCGTGATGCGTGCGGCGAAAGAGAATGTTCCGATTGTGTTGGGGTCTGCAACTCCGGCACTTGAATCCTTACATAATGCGTTAACCGGCAAATATCATCATTTGCAGTTAACTCAAAGAGCCGGTGCTTCTGTTCCTACCACTAATCATGTTTTGGATGTGAAAGGTCAGTATTTGGAAAGTGGTTTGTCGGCTCCGTTGATTGCTGAGATGCGTCGCCATCTACAAGAAGGCAATCAGGTGCTGCTGTTTCTTAACCGACGTGGTTTTTCGCCAGCACTTATGTGCCATGATTGTGGTTGGATTGCTGAGTGTAGGCGCTGCGATGCGTATTACACCTACCATCAAAACAGCAGTGAAATGCGATGTCACCACTGTGGCTCACAACGACCCGTTGTGCACCATTGTCAAAGCTGTGGCTCTACGCAACTTGTGACAGTGGGGGTAGGAACTGAGCAACTTGAAAAACAGCTAGCCCAACTCTTTCCCGAATTTAAAGCGATTCGTATCGATCGTGACAGCACAAGGCGTAAAGGCAGTCTGGAAAGTGCTCTACAAGCGATCAAAAAAGGCGAATATCAAATCTTAATTGGTACGCAAATGCTGGCCAAAGGACACCATTTCCCAGATGTGACAATGGTGGCGCTATTGGATGTGGACAGTTCTCTATACAGCAGCGATTTTCGTGCCGCAGAGCGTTTTGCTCAGTTATTTACTCAGGTTGCTGGACGGGCGGGGCGTTCGAGTAAGCCTGGTGAGGTCTATTTGCAGACTCACCATCCAGATCATGGGTTATTAAAGGCTCTTTTGACAAAAGATTACAATCATTTTGCGCAGACGGCGTTAGCAGAGAGAAAAGTGGCGATGTTGCCACCGTACAGTTATCTCACTTTGATGCGCGCCGAGGCGAAGCAATCTCAAACGGTTGAAGACTTTTTACGCCAAGTTCGTCACACTTTAGAAAGTCACCCATTATTCAATGCAAACTGTTTAGTGCTGGGGCCAACACCGGCTCCTTTGGCAAAACGAGCAGGGAAGTTCCGTTGGCAGTTATTAGTTCAAGCTCAGTCGCGTCCGCTGATGCAAAAATTATTGACCAGTGCACGCCCTGCAATCAGTATTTTGCCCCTCGCGAGCAAAGTGAGATGGTCTTTAGATATTGAACCGCAAGATCTTTCATGAAATATCAAGATTATTTGCTAGTCTTAAAGAGGTAAAAGTAATTAAACGTGATGGGTTTCACGCTAGGGATGCAAAATTTGTTAATCTAAGCGTAACCCACTCAACATTAAATGAATAGACTTACCAAGTTAACTGTTCATCGACTTCCATATGAAGTCGTGATTTTTGAGCCCATGAATTCGCATTGTAAGCAAGGTTTACTATATTGCTATGCCTCTTTTTTAGCCTCGCTTTGGGACGATGTGGGTAAACGATAACGATAAGAAAAGTGCCTTTGCACTGTCCAGGATTAAATAAAGAGGGTTATTTATATGGCGACAATGAAGGATGTTGCCCAGCTTGCTGGAGTCTCAACAGCGACGGTCTCCCGCGCTTTGATGAATCCAGAAAAAGTCTCATCTTCCACTCGTAAGCGTGTAGAAGATGCGGTTTTAGAAGCGGGCTATTCTCCCAACTCTTTAGCGAGAAATCTGCGCCGTAATGAGTCTAAAACGATCGTTGCGATTGTGCCTGATATCTGTGACCCCTATTTTACAGAGATCATTCGCGGTATCGAAGACGCCGCGATGGAGCACGGTTATTTAGTGTTGTTAGGAGATAGTGGTCAGCAGAAAAAGCGGGAAAATTCATTCGTCAATCTTGTCTTTACCAAACAGGCCGATGGTATGTTGCTGTTGGGGACAGATCTTCCTTTTGATGTAAGCAAGCCAGAGCAGAAAAACTTGCCACCTATGGTGATGGCGTGTGAGTTCGCACCTGAACTTGAATTGCCTACTGTTCACATCGATAACTTGACTTCGGCGTTTGAAGCAGTGAATTACCTCACACAAATGGGTCATAAACGAGTGGCAGAGATTGCTGGACCAGAAAGTGCAGCGTTATGTTCATTCCGTCATCAAGGTTATCAGCAGGCTCTGCGTCGAGCTGGTATCACCATGAACCCAACCTATTGCGTGTCTGGTGATTTCTCTTTTGCTGCTGGTGCTAAGTTGGTGAAACAGTTATTGGCGTTACCAGAGCCACCAACCGCCATTTTCTGTCATAACGACACCATGGCGATAGGGGCTATGCAACAAGCCAAGCGTTTAGGTTTACGAGTACCGCAAGACCTTTCTGTGGTTGGTTTTGATGATATTCAATTTGCAGAATACAGTGATCCACCATTGACGACCATTTCTCAGCCTCGTTATGAGATTGGACGTCAGGCAATGCTCATGATGCTGGAACTGCTTCGCGGCCATGATGTGCAAGCTGGTTCGCGTTTACTGGAAACCAAATTGGTTATCCGTGAAAGTGCAGCACCACCGCGAATTCGTTAGTTCATGCATTCTTGATATGAATGAGTAGCGTATTTTTATACGCTACTTGTCGTACGAGTCTGTTCTCTTGAGCGAAACTGCTTTAACATGTCATATAAATTGTCAACATTAGAAATCCTGTGGCTAATAAAGATTATGTAAGACGAGGTCGTAGTCCAAAAAAGCCGACCAAAAAAGCAGCATCCCAACGTAAACCGTGGTTTCGTATTTTACTCGCACTCATCGTAGTGGGGGCGTTTGGTTATGGGATTTATTTCCTCAATCAAAGCCCTAAACCCAAAGAGCCTACAACCCCTAGCGTTATTCCAGCAACTCCAGTGGTGACTAAGCCAAAAGAGAAATTGCCACCACCGCCTACGGAAAAGTGGGATTATGTCGATACGTTGCCAAGTCGCGAGATTGAAGTGGTTCCTAAGGAGCTACAGGTATCAAAGATTCCTTATGTGATGCAATGCGGCGCTTTTAAAACTATGTCTCAAGCGCAAGAACGCAAAGTGAATATTGCCTTTCTTGGTTTGAATAGCAAAATCCGCAAAACCGAAGGCAGCAGTTGGTTCCGTGTTGTGCTTGGACCGTACAAATTCAAACGCGAAGCTGAGCGAGATAAACATAAGTTGTATCGCGCCAAGATTGAGCCTTGTTTGATTATGAAAGATCAACTCTAGAACATTCAGAGAATGCAGTTTTGACACTATCTTGAAACTGCATTCTCTTTGAGCCCTTGAATTTCCTGTCTGCTATCCATATATAATCCTCTATCTCCATAGTGAAAAAAGATAAGAGGCCCTCACGTGACTACCATCGTTTCTGTACGTCGAAATAATAAAGTTGTTATTGCAGGTGATGGACAAGTATCACTAGGTAACACAGTGATGAAAGGCAACGCTAAAAAAGTTCGCCGTCTGTACAACAATAAAGTTCTTGCTGGATTCGCTGGTGGTACCGCTGACGCATTCACGCTGTTTGAGCGCTTCGAAAGCAAGCTGCAAATGCATCAAGGCCATTTAACGAAAGCGGCTGTTGAGCTTGCAAAAGATTGGCGTAGTGATCGTGCGCTACGCAAGTTAGAAGCGATTCTGGCGGTTGCCGATGAAACAGCATCGTTAATCATTACTGGTAATGGTGATGTTTTGCAGCCTGAGCGTGATTTGATTGCCATTGGTTCTGGTGGTAATTATGCTCAAGCAGCAGCGATTGCTATGCTAGAAAATACTGAATTAGATGCACGCACAATTTGTGAAAAAGCGTTGAATATCGCAGGCGACATTTGTGTGTTTACCAACCATCATCATACTATCGAAGAACTAGAAATTCCTGAGGATGGCCAAACTGTGGCGGCTCTTCCGCAAGGCGAATAAGCAAAGATAGCAACTGATAACCGAATTTGAAGGATTGTTTTATGTCTGAAATGACTCCTCGCGAAATAGTCGATGAACTAAACCGCCATATCATTGGTCAAGATAATGCCAAACGTGCTGTCGCTCTAGCGCTGCGCAACCGTTGGCGCCGAATGCAGCTTGATGAGCATTTGCGCAGTGAAGTAACCCCAAAAAATATTTTGATGATTGGTCCAACGGGTGTGGGTAAAACTGAAATTGCTCGCCGCCTCGCGAAACTGGCTAATGCACCATTTATTAAAGTGGAAGCAACTAAGTTTACCGAAGTGGGTTATGTTGGCAAAGAGGTGGATACTATTATCCGTGACCTCACCGAGGTCGCTGTGAAAATGACACGTCAACAAGCGATGGAAAAAGTGAAATTCCGCGCGGAGGAATTAGCGGAAGAGCGTATTTTAGATGCTTTACTTCCACCGGCGCGCGATGCGTGGGGACAAGCAGAAGAGAACGATTCTAATTCTTCTACACGTCAATCATTCCGCAAGAAATTGCGTGAAGGGCAACTAGACGACAAAGAAATTGAAATTGATGTCGCAGCGCCACAAATGGGTGTAGAGATTATGGCGCCTCCAGGTATGGAAGAGATGACCAATCAACTGCAAGGTCTGTTCCAAAATATGGGGGGCGACACTAAGAAAAAACGTAAGCTCAAAATCAAAGATGCAATGAAAGCATTGTCTGAAGAAGAAGCTGCGAAATTAGTGAATACCGATGATCTCAAAGAGCAGGCGATTTTCAATGTTGAAAACCACGGTATCGTGTTTATCGATGAAGTGGATAAGATATGTAAACGCGGTGAGTCATCAGGTCCAGATGTTTCTCGTGAAGGTGTGCAACGTGACTTACTGCCTCTTATCGAAGGCAGCACAGTGACCACTAAGCATGGTATGGTCAAAACCGATCATATTCTGTTTATTACATCTGGTGCATTCCAAGTAGCTAAGCCATCGGATTTGATTCCTGAGTTGCAAGGTCGTTTACCTATTCGCGTTGAGCTGGGTGCGTTATCAAGCCACGATTTCGAACGTATTCTAACAGAGCCTCGTGCATCATTGACCGAACAATATGTTGCTTTGATGAAAACAGAAAGTGTCGATATCAACTTTACCGAGGATGGTATTAAGCAGATCGCTGAAGCTGCTTGGCGCGTGAATGAGACCACAGAAAACATCGGTGCTCGCCGTTTGCATACGGTAATGGAGCGTTTGATGGATGAAATTTCTTTCGAAGCGACTGAAAAATCGGGTCAACAATTCGAAATTGATGCCGCTTACGTGAAATCTCGCTTAGGTGAATTGGTCGAAGATGAAGATTTAAGCCGTTTTATTCTTTGATAAATTGATCAAAAACAAAACAGAGTAGCCCGCCATTCATGGTGGGCTTTTTTCTGTTCACAATTGCGCATATACTGGCAATATGTTGATCAATCTCTCGTAATCATGAATAACTCATTGCATATTTGGTTCGACGCAGCACGACCTAAAACCTTGCCATTAGCTTTGGTTTCTATCTTAACCGGTAGCGCGCTAGCGTTCTCCGCAGGCCAGTTCTCACTCCCTGTGGCTTTAATGTCCTTGGTCACTGCGACCTTGCTACAAATCTTATCCAATTTGGCTAACGATTACGGCGATGCAGTGAAAGGTACCGATAATGAGAAGCGTATTGGCCCAATGCGTGCTTTACAATCGGGCAAAGTGACTCTCAAAGACATGAAAAACGCGATTTACATTAATATCGTGTTAACTATTGTTTCAGGTCTTGTCTTAGTTCTTTATGCCTTAGACAGTTTTGAGAGCATCATGGCTTTCATTGGCTTGGGTGTTTTGGCCATGGCCGCAGCCATCGCTTATACCGTGGGTAACAAACCTTATGGTTATGTCGGCCTTGGCGATCTGTCTGTATTCATCTTTTTTGGTTTGCTTGGCGTGTCCGGCACCTACTTTTTACATACAGGACATATTGATAGCGCGTTGTTTTTACCCGCACTAGGTTGTGGTTTACTGGCTGTAGCCGTGTTGAACGTGAATAACATGCGTGATATTGAAAACGATGCGGTATGTGGTAAACGTACTGTCGCGGTGCGTCTTGGTCAAGACATGGCAAAAGGGTATCACTTTGTTCTTCTTGCAGGTGCAGTGGTCGCGTTCGCGTGGTACTTGTTACTTCAAGGTAAGCCTATGTGGATCAGTGTCCCATTTTTGCTGAGTCTCATTTCGGTAACTAAGCACAGTCGTGAGCTATGGGCTACGCAACAGCCTGCTGAGATTGCGCCTATGCTACCTGTCATTGTGAAATGTTCTATCATTACTAACTTATTGTTTGTCGGCGTGGTTATAGCGCAAACTCTAACAAGTTAATTTGCATAGAGTGATTGCAATGACCTATTGAGTCGATATACTCGTTGTTAGGCTTTCGTAAAGAGAACAGGGCTATGGAATACAACACTTCTGCGCTATGTGACATCTATCTCGATCAAGTCGATGTAGTAGAACCAATGTTCAGCAATTTCGGTGGCAGTGCATCATTTGCTGGTCAGATCACGACGGTAAAATGCTTTGAGGATAACGGTCTTATCCGTGAAACACTCGAACAGGACGGTTTAGGCCGCATACTGTTAGTGGATGGAGGCGGTTCACTGCGCCGTGCACTTGTTGATGCAGAACTGGCTGCATTGGCGGAAGAAAATGAGTGGGAAGGTATCGTGGTTTATGGCTGCGTTCGTGAAGTTGACGAACTCGAAGACATGAATATCGGTATACAGGCGTTAGCGTCTATTCCTGTTGGCGCTGTAGGTCAGGGCATAGGAGAAACCGATGTTCCGGTGAACTTCGGTGGGGTCACCTTCCTCCCTGAAGATTATCTTTACGCTGACAACACAGGCATTATCTTATCGCAAGAGCCGCTTAATACAGACGTTGAGGAAGGCGAAGAACTCGACGAAGACGAAGTGTTGTAATCACTCAGTTTAAATAAGTAAAAGCCGCTAGTTGATAGCGGCTTTTTCAATCTTATTACACTGCTGTTTACGTAGTCTTAGTGCGTACAGATAACTTAATATCCCACCAATCACATTGCCAGCAGCAATGCCAATGAACATTCCGTTGATGCCAAACTGGGTTGAACCTATCCAAGCGCCCGGTAGCGTAAAGAGAAACAGGCGCAGAAAACTCCAACCAAGAGCATGGTTCGGTTTGTGCAGCGCATTGAGTGCAGAAATCAGCATCATAACCATACCCTGAAAACCATAGCCAATAGGCACGATTAACAAGTAATGCCACAGGATACCTTTCACTGCTGGGTCTTGGGAAAAGAGTGCCGTAAAGGGAATACTTAGCGGGACCATCATCAGAAAAATCATCATTTGGAATATCACCGCAAAGCGCATACTAAGAAAAAGACCTGCGAAACTGCGCTGTGGATTATTAGCGCCCAGGTTTTGCGCCATAAAAGGCGTGAGCGCTGATGTAAGAGACATCATGACTAAGATTAAAATTGATTCAATACGCTGCGCCGCGCCATAACCAGCGACTGCAGCGGTTCCATGCTTCGACAGTAACGTCATCAATAGCGCACCGGCAATTGGATTCATCGCAGTTGAGAGCGCAGCTGGAGTGCCAATTTTTAGGATCTGCTGCCAATCATTTCTAATCTCAGCCAATTGAGGTTTGCCCAGCAGTTGTGCGCGTCGATATAAAACATAAAAAGTACACACCAGAGCAACCACCCATGAGATGCCACTCGCAATTGCCGCACCTTGAATGCCAAGTTCAGGAAAGGGGCCGTAGCCAAAAATAAGTAAAGGATCCAAGCCGCCGTTGAGCGCTCCAGAGAGGATCATGATTTTTGCTGGTGTTTTGGTATCACCTGTGGCGCGAATAGCACTGTTGCCCGCCATTGGTATCACGAGTAAGGGAACGGCAATATACCAGATCCACATGTACTGATGGATGAGAGGGAGCAGGTCTTGCTGCGCGCCAAGCAACTGAAATAGGGGCTTGATAGTGGTTGCGCCAAGTAGCGAAGCGATTGAGACCAACGCCACTGCTAATAACAGTCCGTGACTGGAGAAGCGAGCAGCATGAGCAGGCTTTCCTTGACCTAGTAAACGGCCAATACTGGTCGATAGTCCTACTCCTATCCCCATGGTGATGCAGTTTAAGGCGAAGGTCACTGGAAAGGTATAGCTGACCGCCGCTAAAGCCTTGGTACCGAGTAATGAGATAAAAAAGGTATCGACAAGATTGAACATCAACACCGAGATCATCCCTAAAGTCATTGGGACGGTCATATTGCGTAAAACGGTGCCGATAGGAGCCGTTAATAGCCCATGTTTATCTTGCATAAGTCACTTATGTTGAGGAGTCGGTAGGGTAAAGCAGGGGGTTAGGATACTTGAATTTTGTTGATAAGTCGTTAATAGAAAGCAGATATAGAAAAGCCAGCATGACACTGGCTTTTCAACAAGAGCATTACGCAAAATTATGCGTTTTTAGCATCTGCCGCTGCTTTAGCGATAGCTGCAAAACCAGCTGCTTGTAGAGATGCACCACCCACTAGAGCACCGTCGATGTCTGGTTGAGTGAAGTAAGTTGCAGCGTTTTCTGGTTTAACAGAACCGCCGTATTGGATGATAACTTGTTCAGCAATTTCTGCGCTTTCTGCTGCGATTAGAGCACGGATAGAAGCGTGGATGCGTTGTGCATCTTCAGCAGTTGCTGCTTTACCAGTACCGATAGCCCAGATTGGTTCGTAAGCGATGATTGCGCCACGTAGAGCTTCAACGCCTTGAGTTTTGATTACAGCGTTGATTTGACGAGCACATACAGCTTCAGTTTCGCCAGCTTCATTTTGCGCTTCGCTTTCACCAATACATAGTACTGGAGTTAGGCCGTTTTCTTTAAGGAATGCGAATTTTTTAGCAACGAACTCATCAGATTCTTCGTGGTATTCACGACGTTCTGAGTGACCGATAATGATGTGAGAAGCACCTAGATCTTTCAACATTTCAGGAGAAACGTCACCAGTAAATGCACCACTGTTGTGGATGTCAGTGTTTTGTGCACCAAGGATAAGTTTGTTACCGCCTTCTTTGATTAGGCGTTCAGCTTGGTCTAGGTACAGTGCTGGTGGAGCAACAACGATATCAACACCTTCGATGTTAGCTACTTCAGCATTCAGTCCATTTAGTAGCTCAGTTACCATAGCTTTGCTACCGTTTAATTTCCAGTTACCCATCACAACAGGACGACGCATAGGAATATCTCCGATTTAATTAGTGTAAAAAAATAAACGACCAAGAATATAACAGATTAAATCTGTCAGATCATGACTAGGGTCATGACTTTCTGGGATCTAAGTTTGCGACTGCACAGCAGAAATGTTGCAGTATGCAGAATAAACGCCAAGCTCTCGGTTTTTATTTTGTTTATGATTTATATTTCGAACGTCGCGTAACGAAATAACATAAACAGGATGTCAATATGCCCAATCTCATGATGGAGTATTCCCACTCTGTAGACGAACGAGTCAATATTCAAAAGCTGTTAGAAGATTTGCATCAAGTCGCTATTGAGTCAGGATTATTTGAGGTGAGTGCGGTGAAATCGCGCGCGATCAGTTGTCATGACTGGTTGATTGGAGAGGAAGCCGATAGCCAAGATTTTATCCATATCACTTTTGAACTTCTTTCTGGGCGAACTCAGGAGCAGAAGAAAGAATTGGCCAATCAACTTATGCAGGTATTAAAGGACCAAGTTGGCTCTATACGCAGTTTAACGATCAATATACGTGATATGGATCGAGAGAGCTTCTTGAAGGTCACTAATTAAACTTTTGTACTGAACTCATTAACTTTCTTTGTACTACAAGGCGAAAGGGTCATGTCTATCAAGTGGTTACTTTTTTCATTTGACGGAAGGATAGGGCGACAGACTTTTTGGCAGTGGAATATTTGTTATTACTTTTTTCTACTGTTGGTGTCTGGAACCATTACTCAAATGGTGCCCCAGTGGTCGGCATTTGTATTACCAACATTTATCTTGGTCATTTTGGTTCCTGATCTCGCTGTGACAGCAAAGCGCTGGCATGATCGAAACAAGAGCTGCGTTTGGTTGCTGCTGAATGTACCTTTAGTGTTGGGGCGTATCTCATTTCCCATGAGTCAGAAAATGATGGATCCTGTCTCAATGGAACCATCCCTGTTTAGCACCGTACTTTCTATCGTCGGGATCATTTGCGGTGCATGGATATTTGTCGAGTGTGGTTTTTTAAAAGGCAAAGAAGAAGATAATCTGTTTGGCTCGACGCCACAGTCGACGACCAAAAATTCTACGATTTAAAGATTTGTATTCGAGAGTATAAAAGTGAAAAGGAGACAAAGTCTCCTTTTTCATTCTTGTTCCAATTGAACGACAGGGAAGAATAGCAGAATGCTAATTTAACTCCATGTGCCAGAACGGTTCACAAAGGGGATAACTTTAGCGGGCGTTTGCGGCTCAAGTTCACCATCTAATGCATCACGAAATTTCACCATTTGTTCGCTGAGTTCCTTCATCAGTATCACATTGGTGTGGTCGGGGTTTTTGCACTTACTCACCACTAAATCAATATGGCTTTGTTGTGCCCAGAGTCTTTGCTGCATTTTTTCTGATGCAGATTGGATCATCTCTTCACACATATCACGCTTAAATTGAGCGAATGCTTCCGGATCCTTTTGAGCCAAATCTACCAACTCCTCGAAAGGAGGGAGCGTTTGGTGGCATTGATTCATTGCCATAGCATATTCCTCTACATTACCGTTCTGACAGCGTCACTGCTATCAGTATAAGCTTAAGCATATTTGTAGAGGTTTGATGGAAAAATAACCGTTTTTCTCAGCTGTGATACGTTTATTTTGTAACGGATGTAATCGTGTAACTACAACGTCGCTGTCCCTCAATGATGTGCTCTTCACGAGTTACTTGGCATGTTGGGCCTAACAGTTTACGAAAAATGGTTAATTCAGAATCACATAGGTTAGGGCAGCGCTTAGCTGCTTTACAGATAGGGCAATGGTTCTCATACAATTTAAAGCCGTTGTCGGTGGCTTCAAATTCGGCCATATAGCCTTCACTTTCACGTAGGGATACTAATGCTTCTAACTTTTCGGGTATTGTGTGGCAGTCTTGGAGCGCTTGCTGATATTGAGCATAAGTACGAGCTTCTCTTTCTGCTGCAACTTTAGCTAGGCCTTCTTTACCAAATAGGTGCTCGACCGCTTCAATCACTTGAATGGTTAATTCACCATGACGATCGGTAAAGCGATCGTGGCCCTGTTGAGTTAAAGACCAGTGCCTTGTTGGGCGGCCTACTTTCACTTTAACGTCATGAAAGGCCAATATGCCATCGTCTTCGAGACTTTGCAGATGCTGACGAGCACCCATAGTGGTGATGTTTAAGTCCTCGGCCAGCTGCTTAGCTGTGACGGCTCCTTCACGTTTTATGGTATGCAATATCCTGTCAACGGTTTTCATTCTGCTCCTCTACGATACCGAGTTGGGGATATGAAATGCCGATAATTATCGGGCGCTAGAGGTCATTATGGAGCATTAGGTTAATAAAGCAAATCATTTACTATTCTGTTAGGGCAACCTAATGTAAGCCATTGTGGGTAGAAAGAACGATTAATTCGTTAATTTCATCACATTTTTTTTAATCTTGCCCCTTGGGTTCAGTGAAATTACCCCCAACATATCAATCACAAGCTGAGCGATCAGCGTTTTATTTATCTCATAACGGAAAATTTTAATCAGGAGAGACGACCGATGAACATTCGTCCATTACATGACCGAGTTATCGTTGAACGCCAAGAAGTTGAATCCAAATCTGCTGGTGGAATAGTTCTCACTGGTTCTGCTGCAGAGAAGTCTACTCGCGGTACCGTATTGGCTGTAGGTAAGGGTCGAATCCTTGAAAACGGTTCTGTTCAGCCGCTTGATGTTAAAGTGGGCGATACTGTTATCTTCAGTGAAGGCTACGGCACTAAGTCTGAAAAAATTGAAGGCAAAGAAGTGCTGATCCTGTCAGAAAACGACATTCTGGCAATCGTTGAGTAATTGCTCCAAGTAAAACGAACGACAAAAACGAATTATAGAGAGGAAATACAAAATGGCTGCTAAAGACGTAAAATTTGGCAATGATGCTCGAGTTAAAATGCTAGAAGGTGTGAACGTTCTAGCTGATGCGGTTAAAGTGACTTTAGGTCCTAAAGGCCGTAACGTAGTTTTAGATAAAGCATTTGGTGCACCAACCATCACTAAAGACGGCGTGTCTGTTGCGCGTGAAATTGAATTGGAAGACAAATTCCAAAACATGGGCGCACAAATGGTGAAAGAAGTAGCATCTCAAGCAAACGATGCTGCTGGTGACGGTACAACCACCGCAACTGTTCTTGCACAAGCTATTGTAAATGAAGGTCTTAAAGCGGTTGCTGCGGGTATGAACCCAATGGATCTAAAACGCGGAATCGATAAAGCCGTTGTTGCTGCAGTTGAAGGATTGAAAACGCTATCTGTTCCTTGTTCTGATTCTAAAGCGATCGCTCAAGTAGGTACTATCTCAGCTAACTCTGATGCAACAGTGGGTACTATCATCGCTGAAGCAATGGACAAAGTTGGCCGCGATGGTGTTATCACTGTTGAAGAAGGTCAAGGTCTTCAAGATGAACTTGATGTGGTTGAAGGTATGCAATTCGACCGCGGTTACCTATCTCCTTACTTCATCAACAACCAAGAAGCGGGTTCTGTTGACCTAGAAAACCCATTCATCCTATTGGTTGATAAGAAAGTTTCTAACATTCGCGAACTACTTCCTGTACTAGAAGCAGTTGCTAAAGCGTCTCGTCCTCTACTTATCATCGCTGAAGATGTAGAAGGTGAAGCACTAGCGACTCTTGTTGTGAACAACATGCGCGGTATCGTGAAAGTTGCGGCTGTTAAAGCACCTGGTTTTGGTGACCGTCGTAAAGCTATGCTTCAAGACATCGCTATCCTAACTGGTGGTGCAGTGATTTCTGAAGAAATCGGCCTAGAACTTGAAAAAGCAACGCTTGAAGACCTAGGTCAAGCTAAACGCGTTACTATTACTAAAGAAAACAGCACTATCATTGATGGCGCTGGTGAACAGGATGCAATCCAAGGTCGCGTTGTTCAAATTCGTCAACAAATCGAAGAAGCAACTTCTGACTACGATAAAGAGAAACTGCAAGAACGCGTTGCTAAATTAGCAGGCGGTGTAGCGGTTATCAAAGTGGGTGCTGCAACTGAAGTTGAAATGAAAGAGAAGAAAGACCGTGTTGAAGATGCGCTACACGCAACTCGCGCTGCTGTAGAAGAAGGCGTTGTTGCTGGTGGTGGTGTTGCACTAGTACGTGTTGCTTCTCAAATCACAGACCTTGTTGGTGATAACGAAGAACAAAACGTAGGTATCCGTGTTGCACTACGTGCAATGGAAGCACCACTACGTCAAATCGTGAAAAACGCTGGTGACGAAGAATCTGTTGTTGCTAACAACGTGAAAGGCGGTGAAGGTAACTACGGTTACAACGCTGCAACGGGTGAATACGGCGACATGATCGCTATGGGTATCCTAGACCCAACTAAAGTAACTCGTAGTGCACTACAATTCGCAGCATCTGTTGCTGGTCTAATGATCACAACTGAAGCGATGGTAACTGAACTACCTAAACAAGATGCTCCTGCAATGCCTGATATGGGCGGCATGGGAGGTATGGGCGGCATGATGTAATCATCGCCTAACCATTAGCCTTACAGCTAAAAAGCCCCGCAGAGCAATCTGCGGGGCTTTGTTATTTATGCTACCAAAGCGGTAATAACCAGCGAGATAACCTATATTGGGCTTATTCGTTATTCGTCGTTGAGGTGCAGTTGGTCTTTGATGATTTGTAACATGTTGGGTAGGAAATCTCGCTCAATCTGGGCATCCGCTTCCCAGATTTTGGCGAGCAACAGTGCTTTCGGGCAGTGAAAGTATGTTTTGTGGACATGGATTTTGACCACAAGCTTGCCCGGTTTGTTCCCGTCTAAACAAGTATTTTTTAGTTCTTCATCGGTAGTTAACGTAGCTGTGCCTTTGACACGAACGACTTCTTTGATCCCTGGAATTAAAAAGATCAATCCGATATGTGGATCATTAACTAAGTTTTTTAACGTATCGATACGGTTATTACCAGCACTATCTGGAAAAGCGATGGTGTGTTCATCCAATACCTTTACAAATCCAGGAACTCCTCCTCGTGGTGAGGTATCCAAAAAACCTTCACTATCTCGAGACGCAATGATACACAGCGGACTATGTTCAATGAATGTTTTTGTATGGGGATCAATATGATCGATAGCTTTTTGGACCGCTAACGGATGTGGCTCTGGATACAGCTCTGCAAGTTGTTCAAGTGAGTCAATAGTGTGGCTCATAGTAGCTTCCTAAGAGGACGAGAGTTACTCGATAAAGGGTTATCCGTTGTGTTAAACACAATAATTAAACGAATCGTAATCGTTGTGCGTTTATAACAAATATGTTGGTTCTTATACAAATATTCTCTGGGAATCCGATTTATTTTTATGCAGTATGAAAGGAGCGTTACTAAGGACAGGTAAAATGAACATTCAGCAGTTAACTCACACAACATCTTCCGTTTCACTTCAAATAGACGAATGGCGACTTCTTCCTCATCAGCATTGGGGCGTTTTTTCAACTCACAGCCATGGCTCTTCGCTTTTGGTTCAACTTCTTTCAGGCAATTTGGCTCCACAAGCCGGCGTGATTAGTGATTTTCCTCAGCGTATTGGTTGCGTCTCTTTGCAAGAACAGCAAAAGCTTTTAGACATTGAGCTAGCCAAGGAAGATACCGATTTTATGGATCACATCGATTACGGTACGACCGTCGAAGCCCTGATTGTTGAGGCGGGTTGTGACCGTAATGAACTTGAGGCGTTATTGGACAAGACCGATTTACAAGCCTTGCGCTTGCGCGGCTTTCGCCAACTCTCCACTGGGGAAACGCGCCGTTTGATGCTCGCACGAGCATTAGCAACGAAACCTGAAATGTTGATTTTGGATGAGCCTTATACCGGGCTTGATATTAAGCATTGCCAGCATCTTTCTGAGTTACTTGATGAATTAGCTGAGACAATTCGTTTGGTGATTGTGACATCCCGCGAAGATGAGTTGCCTGAGTTTATTACTCATATAGCCTTGTTTGATGAAACCTCTCTTTCTCAAACCATGAGTCGTGATGAGTGGCTCACCCATCCTCTGCTTGAGCAGATGAAAGCATTGTCTGAAGCTCGCAGTGAAGCTCTGGTCGAGTTAATGGCTGCCGAACAGAAAACAGATCAATACCCGAACCCACTAGTGGTAATGAATGACGTGTCGGTTGAATATGTGGATGCCAACATTTTCACCGGGGTGAATTGGAGTATTGAGGCTGGTCAACATTGGCAAGTACGTGGTCCAAATGGCTGTGGTAAAAGTACGTTGCTTGGCTTGATTATGGGCGATCACCCGCAGTGCTACAGTAACGATATTACGGTGCTGGGGATGAAACGAGGCAGTGGCGAAAGCATATGGGATGTTAAAAAACACATTGGTGTGGTCTCTTCAGCATTACACTTGCAATACCGCGTTGACTGTTCGGCGTTAGATGTACTTTGTTCGGGATTCTACGACTCGATTGGTTTATACCAACAACCCAGTGCAAAAGAAGTGCAGTTAGCCAAACAATGGTTGGCTTTATTGGAAATGAGTGAGTTAGAACGAGCGGGCTTTCGTAGTTTAGATTATGGTCGCCAGCGTTTGTTGTTGATTGGGCGTGCACTGATTAAACAACCTGCGTTGCTGATTCTTGATGAACCTTATCAAGGGTTAGACTTTATTAATCGTAAGTTGGTGTATCACGCATTAAATCGCATTGCTTCAACTCACCTTACGCAACTGCTGTATGTCACTCACTACGAGGAAGATGCATTAGAAGCGATTGATCACTTTGTCGATTTTATTGCCCAAGATGACCCGACAGCTGGCTATCAGGTCAATATTTATCAAGCGTAACCGACTGAGAGCCGCAATTGTCCTATTGCGGCTTTTGTGTCTCTTCTGCTGATTCTTCAACTGTTTCAGTTATGGTTTCTGTAGACGCTTCGGTGATGGTGCGTCGTTCAGTCAGATTACGACGTAGTTTCTGGTGCACGCCACGACGTAAACTTTGAAAGGAGTTTTCTACTTTATCTACGCCAAGCAAAACAGTGAGTGTGAGTAGGGTAATTACAACCGATGGCACCAAGTAACCGAGCCCAATCATGAGCCCTAAAGACGCTAATACCCAAATCACCGCTGCAGAGGTGACACCATGAATTTTGCCATCTTGGGTCATCATAACGCCCGCACCTAAAAAGCCGACCCCTGTGATGATTTGCCCCAAAACGCGTGCTTGATCGAGCGTATTTGCAGAGAGAGATACGCCCATAGCGATAAATAAATAGGTTCCTGAAATGATCAGAATAGAGGTGCGAATACCAACAGGCTTACCGCGAGTTTGACGCTCAACACCGATGAGTAACCCATTAAGGGCACAACAAAAAAGGGCTGACCATTTAAACGGACCAAGATCAAGAACGAGATCGAGAAAAGGCATAGGAAAGGATCCTAAAAAATAAAAGTCCGATAGTATGCAATCTTTCACGACAGCACACGAATTCATCTTTTGTTGGTATAGATAAAGTTTATTTATCGATCAAGTTTCTTATCTTAAATTCTTACGATAGCGGTTATTCAAGGTGCAAGTCGAGTGGGGTTTTGCTTGGTCTTCCGCCAACTTCTCGAGTGAGTTTAGGCACTAGATATCCAGATACTTGAGTAATGACTTGTGCCATGATCCCTTTCGCTTCTTTGTCGCTCACAAAGAAATGCGCAGCCCCTTGCACTTTATCAAGCACATGCATGTAGTAGGGCAATACCCCAGCGTCAAAAAGCGCTTCACTTAATGCCACTTGTGCGGTGGCGGTATCATTAACGCCTTTTAGCATTACGCCTTGGTTGAGTAAGGTCACCCCAGCTTGTTTGAGCTTCGCTAGTTGCTCGGTGAGTTCTTGGTTGATCTCGTGAGCATGGTTAATGTGTGTCACTAAAATAACCTGTAGCCGAGTGTTGGCTAGCAATTGGCACAATTCATCGGTAATGCGTGCTGGTAACACAACAGGTAGACGAGAATGGATACGCAAGCGTTTGATATGCTTAATAGAGGCGATACCATCAATAAGCCAAGCAAGTTCTTGATCTTTAGCCATTAAAGGATCACCGCCCGACAAGATCACCTCATTCAGTTCAGGTTGGCTGGCGATATAATCTAAGCTCTGTTGCCAAACCGCTTTCGACCCTTTGTTATCTTCGTAAGGGAAATGCCGACGGAAACAGTAACGGCAATTCACTGCACAGCCACCCTTAACAATCATTAAGGCGCGATTGCGGTATTTATGAAGCAAACCTGGTACATCGTTATGCTGCTCATCGAGAGGATCGGTTGAGTAGCCATCGTGGACTTCAAACTCTTCAGTTAAGGGGAGCACTTGGCGTAATAGTGGGTCAAATGGATTGCCTTTTTCCATTCGCTCGACAAAACTAACAGGAACCCGTAAGGGGAATAATTTTCGTGCCGCAAAGCCCTCTTGCCATGGAGTTGGGTCAATATCGAGATGTTTTAGCAACAAAGCAGGATCGGAGATCGCATTCGCAAGCTGTTTGAGCCAGTTTTGCTCAACAGATTCAATTTTTCGGGTTATTATGTGCGGCATTAAACTTTTAACTCGAACAATGTAAGAGGAAATAATGGCTACTGTTAGCACGAATGAATTTAAAGGCGGTCTCAAGATTATGCTTGATAATGAGCCTTGTGCCATTCTCGAAAACGAGTATGTGAAACCAGGTAAAGGTCAGGCATTTAACCGTGTTAAAATCCGTAAACTGCTGAGTGGTAAAGTCCTTGAGAAGACTTTCAAATCTGGTGATACCGTTGAAACGGCTGACGTTATGGATATCGACCTAGATTACCTATACACAGACGGTGAATTCTACCATTTCATGAACAACGAAACATTCGAACAAATTGCAGCTGATACAGCAGCAGTAGGTGAAAATGCAAAATGGTTGGTAGAAAACAACACTTGTATGCTGACGTTGTGGAATGGTAACCCAATTGCGGTCACTCCACAAAACTTCGTTGAGCTAGAAGTAGTGGAAACTGATCCTGGCCTGAAAGGTGATACTCAAGGCACTGGTGGCAAACCAGCAACACTTTCTACAGGTGCCGTTGTTCGCGTTCCTCTGTTCATCCAAATCGGTGAAGTTGTACGCGTTGACACTCGTAGCGCAGAATACGTAGGCCGTGTGAAATAATTTCACTGTCTTGAATGTAAAAAAGGAGCCGCTGGCTCCTTTTTTTATTGGCGATGGAATGTCAGTAAATAAAGGCAGCCGAGGCTGCCTTTATGTTTAACGTGAGAACTTGGAATCATTAGATGATGCCGAGCACTTCCCACCATAGTAAACCTGATACCATAAAGATCACTGCTCCGCAGATACCAATGACTAGGCCGTAACGCATCCATTCACTGTCTGTGTGGTAGCCGTAACCCATTAACAGCGGGTTACGTGCGTGGCTATAGGTAGCTAAGTTACAACCAATACTACTGATACCTGCAATCGCTAGTACCGCTAGCATAGGGCTAACATGCAGAGAAATCAGTGCACCCATAAATACTGGACCGATTGCAACCACTTTAGCGATAGCTGAAGCAAAGAAGTACGATAGGAACAAGTAGAAAGCCATCATCGCGATAAGGAAAACCATTGGGCTTGCACCGCCTAGATAGGTGGTTAGGAAATCAGAAATCTGATGACCAACCCAATCGGTAAAGCCTAGCTTTTTCAAGTTGTCTGCCATACCCATTAATACCGCAAACCAAATTAGGGTATCCCAAGCGCCTTTTTCGCTCTTGATGTCATCCCAGCTTAATACGCCAAGCAGCAGGATAACGGCTAGGCCGACAAAAGCAGAGGTTGTTGCGTGTAAACCTAAAGTTGGTCCACCAACCCACAACACAACCAAACCAAGGAAGATGGAGATCAGTTTCCATTCCATGCTGCTGACTTTGCCCATTTTGTGCAGTTCGTCTTTAGCAAATTGAGTGGCTTCTGGCGTCTCTTTTGTTGTTGGGTTGATCACTTTGTAAAGGATGAACGGCATGATGAACAACAATACAAATGCCGGGATAAGTAGGTACATAGCCCAGTTTGCAAAGTTAAGTTCGATGCCTGCAACACTTGATGCAATACCAATTAATGCTAAGTTGCCGGAGAAGCCAGTTTGGAAACCGACAGCAGAAGCATCGTTCATCGCAGCAGAAGAAGAGATTAGGAACTGGCCTAGTTTACGGTCATCGGCTTTGATGGTTTTCGCAAGTGAGTTTGCAATTGGCGAAACGATAGCAGAACGTGCGGTATTACTTGGTGTCGCTGGTGCAATCAAAAAGTCAGCAACGCCAAGACAGTAAGCAACACGCAGAGTTGATTGACCGAATTTACTTAACAGCAGTAACGCGATACGACGGCCAAGGCCGGTTTTAGTAAACGCGCGAGCAATAGTAAAGGCAATAATCACTAACCAAATAAGCGTATTGTTAAAGTTGCTCATGGCATCTGTGATGGCTGCTTTGCCTGTGGTTTCGCCACCAGCACGTAATACTGCGAAACACGCCAAGCTAACAATAGCTAGCGCGCCTGTTGGCATTACATTGGCAATGATGCCTGCAATGGTTGCAATAAACACAATGGCACTATGGTATGCCGCCGCAGAAAGTCCTGCAGGAGGAGCAAACTGCCAAGCGATAGCTGATACTGCCACTATGGCAAATAGTGGAATGGGTTTGGCCGCGAGCCATTGCCCTGATTTGTTGTCACTCATTAAGCTTATACCTCAGCTTGAAATAATAAAAAACCGAACGCAAGAGGGATGTTTATCAATAAAGGTGCTTGATATAATTGATGTTTTTATGCACCTGATTTTATATAGGGTAAAATAAAGCGCCGATGTGTTTTACCACATCGGCGCTCGACAACTTAGAATAGCATTACGACAAACACAATACTCAAAATGGTAAATAGAGATGCAATCGCATAACAAGCTACTTTACCAAATGTACCAGTGTGGAATTTAAGGTCGTGCATACCGTGGTGAACACGGTGCATTGCATGCCACATTGGTAGAGCAATACTGGCGATGATAATCAGTGCACCGATGATGTTGGTAGCAAAGGCCACTACGCGTTCGTAGCTTAATGCATCAGCATCAAGGAAACCTAGTGGAGCTAGTACACCAAGAACCAGTACAGTAATTGGAGTAATCATCGCGAACCAAGTACCGCCCGCACCAAACAGACTCCACCAAATTGGTTCATCAGAACGTCTAGGATTAGTGTTGATCATGATGAACTCCTTACACGAAATACAGAACGATAAGTGAAATAACAGCGACAATCAGCCATTGGCTAAGAACAATAATATTCTTGTTCAATAGTTTGCCTCCCACACGGATTGGCACAACTTGAGGCATCATGTTGAAGTAAGTAAATGCATGGAACAGGCTACCAGCAAGTGCAACGATGTTGATTGCGATAACCACTGGGTTAGCCATAAATTGTAGCCAACTTGCCCAAGCGTCAGCACCTTTAACTAATGCACCCAAACCAATTGTGATGAAAAGGGTAAATAGAATCAAAGGTAGTACAGTTGCTTCACGCACCATGTAGAAGCGGTAGAAAGGAGAGCTTTGCCACCAAGTGCGTTTCATTTCACGAACATACGGTTTACGGTTACTCATCCTTAGGCCTCCTGAGGTTTCAGCATCGCGATAACGAAGTCTTTAGTAGACTCCACTTTGCCTTGGTTAACAGCTGCTGCTGGGTCAACGTGTTTTGGACATACTTCTGAACAGTAACCAACGAAAGTACAGCCCCATGCGCCGTTTTCACCGTTGATCAGCTTCATACGTTCTGCTTTACCGTTATCACGTGTATCTAGGTTGTAACGGTGAGCTAGCGTTAGCGCAGCTGGACCGATGAACTCTGGGTTCAAACCGAACTGAGGACATGCTGCGTAGCAAAGGCCACAGTTGATACAACCAGCGAACTGTTTGTAGCGAGCCATCTCTTCAGGTGTTTGAAGGTTAGGACCATCAGACACTTTGCGATCGTTACCAATGATGTAAGGTTTGATGGCTTCTAGACGTTCGATGAACGGCGTCATATCAACAATCAAGTCTTTCTCGATTGGGAAGTTTGCTAAAGGTTCGATAGTAAGGCCATTTGGATAGTCACGTAGGAACGCTTTACAAGCTAGCTTAGGCACATTGTCGACCATCATGCCGCAAGAACCACAGATTGCCATACGGCAAGACCAACGGAAAGAAAGGTCTTTGTCTAGGTGATCTTTGATGTAACCAAGCGCATCAAGCACAGAAGTGGTGTCATCACATGGCACATCAAATGTTTGGAAATGTGGTTCGTTATCAGTCGCTGGGTCGTAGCGAAGGATTTTAACTTTTTGAATGCGTTGAGCTGCCATTATTTTTGCTCCTCTTGTGCTGCTTTTTCTGCCGCTGCTGCTTGTTCTGCAGCGTCACCGTACAGACGAGCTTTAGGTTGAGACTTAGTAATCGTTACATCGCTGTAATCGATGCTAGGTACTGCG
Organism: Vibrio tritonius; assembly: GCF_001547935.1. NCBI lineage: Bacteria > Pseudomonadati > Pseudomonadota > Gammaproteobacteria > Vibrionales > Vibrionaceae > Vibrio > Vibrio tritonius. Next base: position 3,181,507 of record NZ_AP014635.1, on the reverse strand, counting down.
CCGTCTTGGAAGAATGCGAGAGAGTGTTTTAGGTAGTTCACGTCATCACGCTCTTGACAGCCTTCGTCTAGACGTTGGTGTGCACCACGAGACTCTTTACGTAGAATGGCAGAGTGAACCATCGCTTGAGCCACATCTAGGCCGTAACCCACTTCGATTGCGTAAAGCAAGTCAGTGTTGAATACTTTGCCTTTGTCTTTAATGCTGATGCGTTTGTAACGTTCTTTCAGCTCAGCCAATTTATCGATGGTTTCTTGCATCAAGTGTTCTTCACGGTAGATACCACAACCGGCTTCCATTGAGTGACCCATTTCGGTACGGATATCCGCCCAGTTTTCATCACCTTCTTGGCTTAGCAATGTATTGATGCGATCTTCTACAGCTTTCACTTGAGCCTTGATTGAGTCTTCGTTCCAACCAGCGAATTCTTCAGCGTGTTTCACTGCGTTTTCACCAGCAACGCGACCGAATACTACGAATTCAGCTAGAGAGTTAGAACCTAGACGGTTTGCACCGTGTAGGCCAGAAGAAGCACATTCACCCACAGCGTATAGACCTTTAATGCGAGTCTCACAGTTGATGTCTGCTTCGATACCACCCATGGTGTAGTGCACGGTTGGACGAATTGGAATCGGCTCTTTCGCTGGGTCTACGTTTACGTAAGCTTTTGCAAGTTCACAGATAAATGGTAGACGTTCTTGTAGGTACTCTTCACCTAGGTGGCGAAGGTCAAGCATTACTACATCACCTAGTGGGTGTTTGATAGTGTTGCCTTTTTGGTGCTCATGCCAGAACGCTTGTGAAACTTTGTCACGAGGACCAAGTTCCATGTATTTGTTCTTAGGTTGACCCACTGGAGTTTCTGGTCCTAGACCGTAGTCTTGTAGGTAACGGTAGCCGTTTTTGTTGACGATGATACCGCCTTCACCACGACAACCTTCAGTCATCAAAATACCAGTACCTGGAAGACCAGTTGGGTGGTATTGAACGAACTCCATGTCGCGTAGAGGAACGCCATGACGGTAAGCCAGTGCCATACCATCACCAGTTACGATACCGCCGTTGGTGTTACAGTGATAAACACGACCTGCACCACCGGTTGCAAGGACAACTGATTTTGCTTTGATAACAACCAATTCGCCTTCAGACATGTGAATACATACTAAACCTTGAATTTGACCGTCGTTTACGATCAAATCAACGACGAAGTATTCATCGAAGCGTTTGATTTGAGGATACTTCATAGAAGTTTGGAACAGAGTATGAAGCATGTGGAAGCCAGTTTTATCGGCTGCGAACCAAGTACGTTCTACTTTCATACCACCGAAGCGGCGTACGTTCACTTCACCGTTTTCTTTACGGCTCCATGGACAACCCCATTGTTCCATTTGGATCATTTCGTTGGTTGAGTGAGAAACGAAATAATCAACTACGTCTTGGTCACATAACCAGTCGCCACCACCAACAGTGTCGTTAAAGTGGTTATCAAGGCTATCTTCATCCTTGATTACTGCAGCCGAGCCACCTTCGGCAGCCACAGTGTGTGAACGCATTGGGTATACTTTTGAAATCAGAGCAACTTCCAGATCTGGGTTTGCTTCTGCTGCTGCGATTGCCGTGCGAAGACCAGCGCCGCCGGCGCCGATGACTGCGATATCTGTGGTGATCGTTTGCACAGTTATCCTCCAGTGTAATTTATTGTAATTTGTGGGCTTAGCTTCTCGATGCCAATGCCATTCTAAGTTGCACTCTCAGTGAAAAGTATCGAGAAATTCATGGCTGAGGCACATCCACTAACGCAAAATTTATGTGGCACGCCTAGTGTAAAAAAGAACATAAAACGAAAAATTGATTCTGTTGGGTATTTGCTTCAGTTGATGGATTAGGAACATAAAATTTACGTTCTACATGATTTAGATCACATATTAATTCGGAAAAATGCGAGTTAGGGGTATTATTTATGCTGATAGTTGAGTTATCGATGGTGAAAAATGAATCAAATTAATAAAAAAGAGTGGAGGCCAACAGCCTCAATTGCACAATTGCGCCAACGAGCACAGCTTGTACAATCGATTCGCCAGTTTTTCTATGCGAGAGATGTATTAGAAGTAGATACTCCAGCAATGAGTCATGCGACAGTAACGGATGTTCATCTGCATACCTTTCAGACGCAGTTTGTTGGTCCCGGTTACGCAAAGGGCAGTTCTCTCCATTTAATGACCAGTCCGGAATTTCACATGAAAAGATTACTGGCTGCTGGCAGTGGTTCTATTTTTCAAATTAATAAAGCATTTCGTAATGAGGAGAATGGTCGCTATCACAACCCAGAGTTCACCATGTTGGAATGGTATCGTGTTGGCTTTGACCATCACGCTCTGATGGATGAAATGGATGACTTATTGCAACTGGTGATCAAATGCGGACCGGCAGAACGTTTAACTTATCAAGAAGCATTCTTGCAAGTGCTTGGTGTTTGCCCATTAGAGGGCAGCATGGCAGAGTTAAAACAAGCGGCAAGTCAATTAGGCTTGAGTGACATAGCTGATCCGGAAGAGGACCGAGATACGTTATTGCAACTGCTGTTTAGTATTGGCGTCGAGAAGAAAATTGGTCAGAACGTGCCAGCTTTTGTCTATGATTTCCCAGCATCTCAAGCGGCGTTAGCCAAAATCAATCAGCAAGATCCCCGTGTCGCCGATCGTTTTGAGGTGTATTTTAAAGGAATTGAACTGGCGAATGGTTTCCATGAGCTAGATAACCCAGCAGAACAGTTAGCCCGGTTTGAACATGACAATACCAAACGGATCGAGATGGGACTGGAGCCTCAACCAATTGATTATCATTTGATTAGTGCTCTTGAAGCCGGGTTACCTCATTGTGCTGGTGTTGCTTTGGGCATTGATCGCCTCATCATGTTAGCCATTGGCGTCGATCATATCGATAAGGTGACGGCCTTTCCGTTCCCGAGAGCTTAAATCAAGATCTCAGTTTGAGATCATAAACATGTTAATAGGCAAGGTTTATGTGTGGTAAGCGCTCGCGTCGGGCTGGCAACCTCGCTATACTCCTTGTCTGTTTTTGAACCCCACTGCAAGAGCACAGGATATGCAAAACGAGTACATTCAGTTTTTCCAACAACATATGATCCTTTCCATCGTTTGGATCGGTCTTGTGGTTGCGTTGATCATTAATTTCTTTAAATCCTATAAATCTGCTGCGAAAACGATTTCTGCTGCAGAAGTGACTCATCTCGTAAACCGTGAAAATGGCATCGTTATCGACGTTCGTAGTCACGATGAGTTCAAACGTGGACACATTACTGAATCACGCAACGTATTACCTTCTGATATTAAAGCGGGTAATTTTGCTGGCCTTGAAAGTTACAAAGATGCCCCAATTATTGTGGTATGTAAAACAGGGCAAACAGCCCAAGAATCTGCTGAATTGTTAGCAAAAGCTGGCTTTGAAAAAGTATTTGTACTGAAAAGCGGCTTAATTTCTTGGAATGAAGCAAATCTGCCACTTGTTCGTGGTAAAAAGTAACCGATAAAAGAGTTTTGAGCACAGCTGTATGAAAAGACAGCAATTATTAAACGGAGTTGTGATATTTCCCACGTATTCGCATTGATACCTAGTGATTTAATCGACTCTTCGATAGTCTCAGAACCCAAGACTTTGAAACCAATTCATCAGTATTAAGGACAAAACCATGGCTGAAGAAGCACAACAAAACTTCACTATTCAACGTATTTACCTAAAAGACGTTTCTTTTGAAGCACCAAACTCTCCTGTGATTTTCCAAAAAGAGTGGAATCCAGATGTGAAACTGGATCTAGATACCCAAAGCCGTGAGTTAGGTGAAGCAACGTTTGAAGTTGTGTTGCGTTTAACTGTCACTGTGAAAAATGACGACGACACTGCTTTCCTATGTGAAGTGCAGCAAGCAGGTATTTTCACTGCAGACAATATGGAAGCAGGTCAATTGGCTCATTGCCTAGGCGCATTCTGCCCTAACATCCTGTTCCCATACGCTCGTGAAACTATTTCTAGCCTAGTTGTTAAAGGTACTTTCCCTCAACTGAACTTAGCGCCAGTGAACTTTGACGCATTGTTCATGAACTACCTACAACAACAAGCTGAGCAGCAAGGCCAAGTAGAAGCAGACGCATAATCGTCGCTACTTGATCGAGCAATCTTTTTAAAAATGCACAAAGCTGTCGAATAAACTCGATGCGATGTGCATTTTTTGTTTAGAATAATTCCACAGACTCTCTTATCTATCAGGCAATAACATGAAAGATGCACAAGTGAATAATCCCTACGGTAAGCCTATTGCGATGACCGTCATTGGCGCTGGTTCTTATGGGACCGCATTAGCGATCTCGTTAGCGAGAAATGGCGCTAATGTCGTGCTTTGGGGACATCAGCCACAACATATGGCGCGTCTAGAAGCGGATCGAGCGAATCATGAGTTCCTGCCCAACATTGCGTTTCCTGAAAGCTTAATTGTTGAGTCTGACTTAGCGAAAGCAGTACAAGCAAGCCAAGATCTATTGCTTGTCATTCCAAGCCATGTGTTTGGTTTAGTGCTAAATGATGTGAAGCCACATCTGCGTTCAGATACTCGTATCTGTTGGGCGACAAAAGGTTTGGAGCCTAATACTGGTCGTTTACTGCAAGAAGTGGTGTTCGATACATTGGGTAAAGACCATTCTCTTGCGGTGTTATCTGGACCTACTTTCGCTAAAGAATTGGCAGCGGGTATGCCTACTGCGATATCAGTGGCTTCTCCTGATGCTCAATTTGTAAAAGATCTACAAGAGAAAATTCACTGCAGTAAAACATTTCGTGTGTATGCCAATGACGATTTTATTGGTATTCAGCTTGGGGGTGCGGTAAAAAATGTGATTGCGATCGGTGCAGGAATGTCGGATGGTATTGGTTTTGGTGCCAATGCTCGAACCGCATTAATTACTCGCGGATTAGCTGAAATGACTCGTCTAGGGAGTGCGCTAGGTGCACAGGCGGAAACCTTTATGGGGATGGCCGGCCTAGGCGACTTGGTGCTGACGTGTACTGATAACCAATCTCGTAACCGTCGCTTCGGTTTGGCATTAGGGCAAGGCAAAGATGTTGATACGGCTCAGCAAGAGATTGGTCAAGTGGTTGAAGGGTATCGAAATACCAAAGAAGTTTGGTTGTTAGCCCAGCATATGGGCGTAGAGATGCCTATCGTTGACCAAATTTATCAGGTATTGTACCAAGGTAAAGACGCGCGGATGGCTGCGCAAGATCTTTTAGCGCGCGACAAGAAAGCGGAAAGATAAATGAGTATTTAGGTGTCTACCTATCTCAATAAGGATCATAAAGGGCAACGGAGCCCATATAGCCAAAGACAGAGTGAATCATAATGAAGCAGTGTGCACAAACAAAAGTCTGGCAGACCATAGTTAAAGAAGCCCGAGAGCAATCAGAACAAGAGCCAATGTTGGCCAGTTTTTATCATGCGACGATCATTAAGCATGATAGTTTGCGATCGGCATTGAGCTATATTTTGGCCAACCGATTGAACACCGCATCTATGCCTGCAATGGCAGTGCGTGAAGTCATCGAAGAAGCATTTGCTTCTGATTGTTTGATTGCAGAGGCGGCTGCTTGTGATATCTGTGCGACAGTCAGTCGAGATCCTGCGGTTGCTATGTATTCGATTCCACTTTTGTATCTAAAAGGTTACCACGCGCTGCAAGGTTATCGCGTGGCAAACTGGCTTTGGAAACAGGGTCGTGTCGCGTTAGCGATGTATTTCCAAAACCAAATTTCAGTAGCTTGTCAGGTTGATATTCACCCTGCAGCTCGCATCGGCCGAGGGATCATGCTTGACCACGCAACGGGTATCGTTATTGGTGAAACTGCCGTAGTAGAAGATGATGTATCTATTCTTCAAGATGTTACCTTGGGTGGTACGGGTAAAGAAAGTGGTGATCGTCATCCTAAGATCCGTGAAGGTGTGATGATTGGCGCGGGTGCTAAAATATTGGGCAATATCGAAGTGGGTGAAGGCGCTAAAATTGGTTCTTGTTCTGTTGTATTGCAGAATGTTCCACCGCATACCACTGTCGCTGGTGTACCAGCAAAAATCGTAGGTAAGCCCAAATCAGCCAAACCCTCTTTGGATATGGATCAGCAATTTAATGGCCGTTCTCAAACCTTTATGTACGGAGATGGTATTTAATCTCCCTCACAGGACTAATTCATTCCTACGAATGGTATTTCCCCCAGGTTTAAAAAACAAAAAGGATGATGGTTACCCATCATCCTTTTTTCTTGTTTCAATCTGGCGAATTATGCCATTGCGTCAAGCTCAGTAAGGACTTCTTGTGCCCATTCAATCCAAGCTTTACGAACCAGTAGATTGCGACGCAGAGTCAAACGTTCTAGACGTTGAGTTGTGTCGAGTTCTGCTGGGTTAGAGTAATACGCGGCTTCAATTTCTTGGTAGTGATGAACCAGTTTTTTTGATTCTTCAACTAAACCAGAAAGTTGTAAGCGATATGGTGCAGAAGGTTGTACAGCACAAGCCATCAACTTCGCGCTAAATTCATCACGAACGGTTGGGTGTGCAGTGGGTTGATCAAACCATTCACCAAGTGCGCTACGACCTGCATCAGTGATGGAGTAGACTTTACGGTCAGGTTTACCTTCTTGCGGTTCAAGTACACAAGTAACTAGGCCTTGCATACCCATTTTGTTGAGCTCGCGGTAAACTTGTTGGTGACTTGCTTTCCAAAAATAACCAATGCTTGCCGAGAATTCTTTAGTGATGTCGTATCCCGTAGCATCGCGTGTACTAAGAACAGTAAGGATTACGTGTGGTAATGACATGTGTTTAATCCAAGTGTTAATCAACTTTAAATGTTCAGCTTAAACTCCGGTTGTGCTTCTATTTGGCACGATTATTTAAGTCTAAGCAGCCTCGAGCACGATACAATCTGTGCTATTTTTGCCACCTTTAAAGCCGTTAATCACCTAGAACTGCGACTTATAATTATTAAAGGTCTATCGCAAAGGAAACGTAGTATATCTAAATAATACGCATAAAGTGGAACAGCAATAAGAATAGTGGGAAAAAACTGATATCATCCTCAATAAAGAAATATATTCAAAACAAAAGGCCGCTTTAATGCGACCTTTTGGGGCTTTTACAGAATAATATACTGAACGTTAGCCTGTATTGCGCATACCTGCCGCTATACCTGCTATGGTTACCATCAAAGCTTCTTCCAGCTCCGGAGAGGGGATATCACTTTTACGTGTGCGGTATAGAAGCTCCGCTTGTAACATATTTAACGGCTCAACATAGATGTTACGCAGGCGAAATGACTCTAAACCCCAAGGGTCACTCTGCATCAAATTATCATTATTTTCAACGTGTAACACAGCGAGAATATCTTTCTCTAACTGCGTACGTAGCATTTCACCAAGTGGGCGCAGCTCAGGATCAACAAGACGATCATCGTAGTGTTTAGACACTTCTGCATTACACTTGGTATAAACCATCTCTAGCATACCTAAACGAGTAGAGAAAAATGGCCACTCACGGCACATTTCTTCTAATAATGCTTGGTGTCCTTTATCAATAGAATACTGAATTGCTTCACCAGCACCTAACCAGGCAGGAAGTACCAACCGGTTTTGGCTCCAAGAGAAGATCCAAGGAATAGCTCGTAAGCTTTCTACGCCACCATTTGGATTACGTTTCGATGGACGAGAGCCTAAAGGCAATTTACCCAGTTCTAATTCTGGCGTGGCTTGACGGAAGTAAGGGACAAATTCCGGCTGACCACGAACCACTTTACGATATGCTTCACATGATACTTCAGAGAGCACTTCCATTAAGTCGCGCCATTCTTGTTTTGGCTCTGGAGGCGGCAGTAGGTTTGCTTCTAAAATTGCACTGGCGTACATATTGAAGCTGTTTACGGCCACTTCAGGTAGTCCAAGTTTAAAGCGGATCATTTCACCTTGTTCAGTCACGCGCAAACCACCTTTTAGTGATTTAGGTGGCTGAGAAAGTAGAGCAGCATGAGCTGGCGCACCACCACGACCAATAGTGCCACCACGGCCATGGAACAAGGTGAGATCAACGTTGACGTTTTCGCACACTCGAACCAGAGATTCCATTGCATGATATTGCGCCCAACCAGCAGCCATACCACCGGCATCTTTGGCTGAATCGGAATAGCCAATCATGATCATTTGATGGTTGTTGATGAAGCCACGATATAAGTCGATATTCAACAATTGGGTCATAACACCTTCGGCGTTATTTAAGTCGTCAAGTGTTTCGAATAATGGACACACATCAATGCGATATGGACAGCCAACTTCTTGAAGCAGTAGGTGAACGGCAAGCACATCTGAAGCGGTACGAGCCATAGAAATAACATAAGAGCCGAATGCTTCCCGTGGTTGAGCGGCGATGATACGGCAGGTATCAATCACTTCTTGTACTTCAGGCGTTGGCTTCCAATCTAATGGTAACAGTGGGCGTTTTGATGCGAGCTCATTGGTTAAGAATGAAATTTTATCTTGTTCTGTCCATTGGTCGTAATCACCGATACCCAAGTAACGCGTCAGCTCCGAAAGAACATCAGAGTGGCGAGTGCTTTCTTGGCGAATATCCAATTGTACAAGATGCACGCCAAAGGCTTGCACGCGGCGCAATGTGTCTAATAGTGAACCATCTGCAATTACCCCCATGCCACATTCGTGCAGGGATTGGTAACAGGCATAAAGTGGCTCCCACAGCTGGCTTGAGCGACGTAAAGGCGCTTTGACTGCAAGAATTTTCCCACTCATTTTGGCATCGAGAACATCTTTGGTTTCTTGTAGTAAAGATCGAATACCTTTCAAGATGCCACGATAAGGTTCGTGTGCTTCAGGACCTGCCAGTTCACGAACTTGGTCATTGCATTTGACCATTGAGAGTTCGCTAATCAATTCATTGATATCGTTAAGATATAAATCTGCCGCTTTCCAGCGTGACATACGCAGTACTTCACGAGTAATGGTATGCGTTACGAATGGGTTTCCATCACGGTCTCCCCCCATCCAAGAGGAGAAGTGAACTGGGCGAGCATCGATAGGGAGTGGTTCACCGTAATATTCAACAACGCGTTCGTTGAGGTCACGCAAGAAATCAGGGACTGCTTTCCATAGTGAGTTTTCCACAACCGCAAAGCCCCATTTAGCCTCATCCAATGGCGTAGGGCGCTGTTTACGGATGGCATCGGAATGCCAAGATTGTGCGATCAACTGTTCCAGACGTAGCTCTGTGCGTTTGCGTTCTCTATCAGAAAGCTCGCTTAGCTCCAACTCGGAAAGACACTCGTTAATCTTCACCAATTTATTGATCATGGTGCGGCGAGCAATTTCGGTTGGGTGTGCGGTCAGCACGAGTTCGATATTCAATTCTCTAATAGCTTGAGCACTATCAAGTTTACTGATGTGGTTCTCATTCAGTTTAGTGAAAAGAGTATGGAGAGGGTCTGGTTCACATACATACTCGTCGCATTGGCGGGAGATGGAGTGATATTGATCGGCAATGTTGGTGAGATTTAGAAATTGGTTAAACGCTTGAGCAACCGGAGTCATTTGGTTGTCTGGTAGAGATTCAATCACCTCTATCAAACGTTGTCTGTCTTCTTGGTTACCCGCTCGAGCTGATTTGGAGAGTTTCCTTATCGTCTCTACTTTCTTCAAAATAACGTCACCATCTGAGTCTTGGATAGTTTTACCCAGTAATCGGCCCAGCATGCTAACGTTGCTTTTGAGAGCAGCGTATTTCTCGTTCATTGTCGTCGTCCTGCTTTGAAATAAAATTACATCCAATGTTTTTTAGTTAGCTATACAATCTAACTACAGTTTGTATAGTGGCGTCAATTAAAGGTTTTAAGCTTGCGTTGTATCAATAATCGTACAGATTAATGAACACACTGTTGCTTAATATCACCACTACTGAAACTTTCTTTCATAAATCGAACCAATCACCAAAAGATCGTGCTAGATAAGCACGATCTTCGTATACGATGAATTAAAAACAGTACTTGTACATTGCTTTTGACAGTACAGAAATTGTTGGGTCAATGAACTCGAAGGCAAGAAACTCATCTGGCTGGTGGGCTTGTTCAATCGATCCTGGTCCCATCACCAATGTTGGACAAACCTCTTGTAAATAAGGTGCTTCGGTACAGTAGTTTACTGTCTCTGCTTCTTTACCACATAGATGACCAATTTCTTGAACAAAATGATGGTTGTGGTCGCATTCGTAACCAGGAATGGAATCATGCAAAGGGGTGACTTCGATGCGTCCTGGCCATTTGGCTTCCACTTCTTTCAAAGCGTCTTTTAATAGGTTATTGAGCCCATCGAGGCTCATGCCAGGTAGTGGGCGTACATCGTAGTGCAGTTCACAACAGCCACAAATGCGGTTAGCGCTATCCCCACCATGGATATGGCCTAAGTTCAAAGTTGGGTTTGGAATTTCAAAACCAGGGTGATGATAGGTTTTGGCTAAGGTGTCACGTAATTTCATAATGGCATAAAGTACTTCATGCATGACTTCAATAGCGTTAACACCAAACGCGGGGTTGGAAGAGTGACCCGACTTACCAGTGACACGTACTACATTCGCCATATGGCCTTTGTGGGCATAGACAGGTACTAAGCTGGTTGGCTCACCAATAATGCAGTAATCCGGTTTGAATGGGGCATTGCTCGAGAAATGACGGGCGCCAAGCATGGTGGTTTCTTCGTCACAGGTGGCGAGAATATAAATAGGCTTTTTCTGTTTATCCCAATCGTCAATTTTTTTCACCGCTTCCATCACAAAGGCAAAGAAGCCTTTCATGTCTGCTGTGCCTAACCCGTAAAAACGGTTATTGGCTTGAGTTAGCTTGTGAGGGTTGAAATTCCAGCGGCCTTCATCGTAGGGCACGGTGTCGGTATGTCCAGAAAAGAGTAAGCCGCCTTCACCTTCGCCTTTTTGGGCTATCAAGTTGACCTTGCCCGGTTCCACTTCTTCTAGCTCAACCTTAAAGCCAAATGAGGTTAACCATGTCGCCATTTTGGCACACACTTGCGCGTTGCCTTCGTCCATACTTGGATCGGAAGCACTAATTGAAGAGGTCGAAATAAGACCTTCATAAACCTCGAGGAAACTAGGTAATTGCATAGAAACTTTGCTCCTACTATTGACAGAAATACGCTGAAAAGGTAAAACACATATTAAATCACTTTTAATGAATAAAAAACCGAATTAAGCTTTATTTTAATAATTAATACGCAGTTTTAAATGTCGGCTTTTATCGGCTAATTTGGGTAATTGAGATGCTAAAAACCACAATCATCGGCGCAAGCGGTTACACAGGGGCAGAGCTCGCTCTCATGGTGCAGAAACATCCAGAGCTCACGCTATCAGGTTTATATGTTTCAGCCAACAGTGTTGATGCTGGAAAATCGATTTCTCAGCTGCACGGTAAGCTGGCAGGACTAATTGATTTCCCTGTACAACCGCTAGTAGACGTCGCTGAAGTCGCGCAATCTTGCGATGTGGTTTTTCTGGCAACCGCTCACCAAGTGAGCCACGACTTGGCTCCTATCTTCTTAGAGAATGGCTGTCAGGTGTTTGATTTGTCCGGCGCGTTCCGTGTTAATAACGCAGAGTTTTATCCAACCTACTACGGTTTCGAGCACGAACATGTGAACTGGTTAGAAAAGGCCGTTTACGGTTTAGCTGAATGGAATGCAGAAGCGATCAAATCGACGCCACTAGTGGCAGTGGCTGGTTGTTACCCAACCGCGTCTCAATTAGCAATTAAACCATTGGTTGTTAATGGCTTGAATGATGCGACCCAATGGCCAGTGATTAATGCCGTGAGTGGTGTGACGGGTGCTGGTCGTAAAGCAACCATGACCAACAGTTTCTGTGAAGTGAGCCTGCAGCCTTACGGCGTGTTTACTCACCGTCACCAACCAGAGATTGCTACACACCTTGATTGCGATGTGATTTTCACGCCGCACCTTGGCAATTTTAAACGTGGCATTTTGGCGACTATCACGATGAAGTTGGCGCAAGGTGTGACTGAAGAACAAGTGAATCAAGCATTCGAGCAAGCATACGCAGATAAGCCTGCGGTTCGTTTACTTCATGGTTCATTACCAAGCATTCAAAATGTGGAATTTACCCCTTTCTGCGATATCGGCTGGAAGGTACAAGGCGAGCACATCATCGTCGTTTCGGCGATTGATAACTTGCTTAAAGGGGCGTCAGCACAGGCAATGCAATGTCTAAATATCCACTACGGATTTGCTGAGCTAACTGCGTTGGTTTAATTCGGTTATCGCATTCACAAGGATTTCGTTATGACAGCAACACAACCAGCCCCATTAGTGATTAAGTTAGGTGGCGCAGTATTAGATAACACAGATACTTTGGCGCAGTTATTTAATGCAATTGTTACCTATCAACAACAAGCCAATCGTCACATTGTGATTGTTCATGGTGGTGGCTATTTAGTTGATGACTTAATGGCTAAGCTGAATTTGCCAACCGTGAAAAAGAACGGTTTGCGTGTTACGCCATATGATCAAATCGGTTTCATCGCGGGTGCTCTTGCGGGTACAGCAAATAAAATGCTGCAAGGTCATGCGATGAAATTGGGTCTTAATCCTGTTGGGCTGTGTCTTGCTGATGGCGGTTTGTGTCAAGTGACGGAATTGGATCCTGAACTGGGTGCTGTTGGCCTTGCTACAGCAGGTGATGCAACCGTACTTAAGGCACTATTAGCAACCCATGCATTACCCATTATCAGTTCCATCGGTTTGACCCAAGAAGGGCAGATGATGAATGTGAATGCAGACCAAGCTGCAGTGGCCGTCGCGAAAGCCTTGGATGCTGATTTGGCGCTGCTTTCTGATGTCAGTGGTGTACTGGATGGTAACCGTGAATTGATCGCTGGTTTAGATAGTGCTCAAGCGGATGCATTAATTGAACAACAAGTGATCACTGACGGCATGATTGTCAAAGTGAAAGCAGCTTTAGAAGCGGCACACGATCTTGGTCGCCCTGTGGAAGTGGCGAGCTGGCGTAGCCCTGAAAAATTAACCAAATTATTTGCCGGTGAAAGCATCGGTACTCAATTTTTACCTCAATAATCGAACAAAATGGATACATTACCTGAGCACTGACCGCCGAGCGCAGAGCCAGGAACGTGGAGAATAGAATAATGAGTAAAGTAGAAGTGAAAAAAGTGGTTGTGGCTTATTCTGGCGGTCTTGATACCTCAGTAATCATCCCATGGCTAAAAGAAAACTACGGTTGTGAAGTGGTTGCATTCGTGGCCGATGTTGGTCAAGGTGCTGACGAACTGGTTGGTATCGAGGAGAAAGCGATCGCTTCTGGTGCTTCAGAATGTCACGTTGTTGACCTAAAAGAAGAGATGGTTAAAGAGTACATCTACCCAACGCTTAAAACCGGCGCTTACTACGAAGGTAAATACCTACTAGGTACTTCAATGGCTCGTCCAATCATTGCTAAAGCGCAAGTGGAAGTGGCTCGTAAAGTGGGTGCAGATGCACTGGCTCACGGTTGTACTGGTAAAGGTAACGACCAAGTTCGTTTCGAAGGTGCCTTCGCTGCACTAGCACCAGACCTACACGTAATTGCACCATGGCGTGAATGGGATCTTGTAAGCCGTGAAGAGTGTCTAGACTACCTAGCGGCTCGTAATATTCCATGTACTGCATCTCTGACTAAAATCTACTCTCGTGATGCCAACGCATGGCACATCTCTACTGAAGGTGGTGTTCTAGAAAGCACTTGGAACGCGCCAAACGATGATTGCTGGGCTTGGACAACCGATCCAGAAAAAGCGCCTAACGAAGCTGAATACCTTACTATCAAAGTAGAAAAAGGCGAAGTGGTTGCAGTTAACGGCAAAGAACTTTCTCCTTACCAAGCGCTTATCGAGCTTAACGAAGTGGGCGCAAAACACGGTATCGGTCGTATCGACATCGTTGAAAACCGTCTAGTGGGTATGAAGTCTCGTGGTTGTTATGAAACTCCAGGAGGCACCATCATGATGGAAGCGCTTCGTGCAGTTGAGCAACTTGTACTAGACAAAACATCGTTCGAATTCCGTGAAGAGCTTGGCGTGAAAGCATCGCAACTTGTTTATGATGGTCGTTGGTTCACTCCACTATGTAAATCCATCATGGCTGCTGCAGAATCTCTAGCAGAAGATGTGAACGGCGAAGTGGTTATCAAACTTTACAAAGGCCAAGCAACAGCAACGCAAAAACGTTCAGACAACAGCTTGTACTCTGAAGAGTTTGCGACATTCGGTGCTGACGATGTTTACGACCAAAGCCATGCAGGCGGCTTCATCCGTCTATACTCTTTGGCAAGCCGTATTCGTTCTCTAAACGCGGCTAAAAAGTAATAAAGTACTTCAAAGCAAAATAGAATAGAGGGAGCGTCTATTGACGCTCCCCCTTTTAACAAAATAAGCGATACCCAAGTAACTTTCAGAAAGTAACTGTAATTAAGGTTACTTAGGTATAACAAACACTGGCAATAATGAAGCAATTCTAGTCACCTCCTTAGTGATTAGGCACTAAAGTAGCAGGAGAAACGCAATGGCATTATGGGGCGGAAGATTTACCCAAGCAGCAGATACAAGATTTAAACAGTTTAATGATTCATTGCGCTTCGATTACCGATTGGCTGAGCAAGATATTGTCGGTTCTGTTGCTTGGTCTAAAGCTCTTGTATCGGTTAATGTTCTGACTGAAGAAGAACAACAGCGTTTAGAGCTTGCTCTCAATGAGTTGAAAATGGAAGTGATGGAAGATCCAGAGCAGATCTTAGCATCCGATGCAGAAGACATTCACTCTTGGGTTGAGCAGCAACTGATTAACAAAGTGGGTGATCTCGGCAAAAAATTACATACTGGCCGTTCACGTAACGACCAAGTAGCAACTGACCTTAAGCTATGGTGTCGCCAGCAGGGCCGTCAGATTTTGATGACCTTAGACCGCCTACAAACTAAATTGGTGACGGTAGCAAGCGAGCACAACGATACTGTGTTGCCAGGTTACACCCACTTACAACGCGCACAACCAGTGACCTTTGCACACTGGTGTTTAGCCTACTCAGAAATGTTCGAGCGTGATTACTCGCGTCTTGAGGATGCGATTAAACGTTTAGATACTTGCCCATTAGGTTCTGGTGCGCTAGCGGGTACTGCTTATCCTATCGATCGTGAAAAATTGGCGTATAACTTGGGTTTCCGCCGTGCGACTCGTAACTCTCTAGACTCGGTTTCTGACCGTGATCATGTGATGGAGCTGATGTCTGTCGCTTCTATCTCCATGATTCACTTATCTCGTCTTGCTGAAGACATGATTTTCTACAACTCTGGCGAATCAGGTTTTATTGAATTATCGGATACGGTAACTTCAGGTTCCTCTTTGATGCCACAGAAGAAAAACCCAGATGCACTAGAGCTTATTCGTGGTAAGACTGGCCGTGTGTACGGTTCACTGGCTGGTATGATGATGACAGTGAAAGCGCTGCCTCTTGCGTATAACAAAGATATGCAGGAAGACAAAGAAGGCTTGTTTGATGCGTTAGATACATGGAACGACTGCATGGAAATGGCATCGCTTTGTTTCGATGGTATCAAAGTAAACGAACAACGCACTTTGGAAGCGGCAAAACAAGGCTATGCGAATGCAACTGAATTAGCAGATTATCTAGTTGCGAAAGGCATTCCTTTCCGTGAAGCGCACCATATTGTGGGTGTGGCGGTTGTCGGTGCAATTGCTAAAGGTTGTGCTCTTGAAGAGCTGTCTCTTGATGAACTAAAAGAGTTTTCACCCGTTATCGATAGCGATGTGTATGCCATCCTAACCATTGAGTCTTGTCTTGAAAAACGTAGTGCAAAAGGTGGTGTGGCTCCTCATCAAGTCACTTACGCTGTTGAAGAAGCACAGAAACGTTTGGCAAAACGTGATAGCGCCTCAGTACAAGTGCGTCCCGCACGGTTGACGGATGTAGAAGCGTTAGAAGGTATGGTGACTTACTGGGCAAACATGGGAGAAAATCTTCCTCGCTCACGTAACGAAATCGTGCGTGATATTGGCTCTTTTGCCGTTGCCGAACACAATGGTGAAATCACCGGTTGTGCATCACTTTACGTGTATGACTCAGGATTGGCTGAAATACGCTCTTTAGGTGTTGAAGCAGGCTGGCAAAACCAAGGTCAAGGTACCGCGATTGTTCATTACTTAGTGAATAAAGCGCGTAAGATGGCGATTAAGAAAGTCTTTGTGTTGACTCGTACCCCTGAGTTTTTCATGAAACAGGACTTTATTCCGACATCAAAAACCTTGTTACCAGAAAAAGTATTAAAAGATTGCGAGCAATGCCCACGTCAGCATGCTTGTGATGAAGTGGCGCTAGAAGTGAATCTTGTCGAGAAATTGATCACGAAAGCACACGTCGCTTAATATGGATTAAGTTTTATACGATTTGTAACGCAATGATTTTCCACTAATAGACAAGAAAAATAAAAAAAGATCATTTTTCTTGGAACCTATACAGGAAAGCAGTGTCTATTAAAGTACCACTGCTTTTTCTTAGAAGAATCTAAGAGAGCCTCAGAATAACTGCTAGTTCTGAGGCTTTTTTTATGCCTGAAATTCAGTAAAACAACGGAGCAAAGATCTGGTTGAAGCGTTAGTGATCAATGTTTGGATCGTTTCTGACGATCGCGCCACGGTAGGATGACAAATTTCATCCAGAGATGGAGAAATAGCAAGGCGTTAAAAGCAAATCCTGCAAACAGCAGAGCAATCGACCCGACACTACGAGGGTCATCACGAAAACCAAAATACCAGACCACCCAACATACGACTGATAGCGTAGTCAGTTGATCCATACAGCGTTGGCAGCGGCCAATTTTCTTCCAAAACCAGTTCTCTTCACATGAGTTGCATGCCATAGGTTGTCTCATTTCAATGCCATTGAGTTGTTATTATATCGTCGATAAGCGAGAAGAGAAGTGAACTAACGCTAGGGGGGCATGCCAATGAATAAGCGAGCCAAGCAATAAAAAGGCCCGACTTGGGGAAGTCGGGCAATGCAGGGCATGGATGTCTTTTGTTGTTATTAGAATAGGATGGTTATTGGCTTAACAACCCGGACCACAATCTAGGCAGTGTTTAATCATCTCTGGTCCTAGGTGCAGTTTTGCGTTGACGTCACGTAGGGCAGTACGTACGCCTTCTTCAATCACCGGATGGTAGAAAGGCATATCTAACATCTGAGAAATCGTCATCTGGTTTTGATGTGCCCAAGCCAGTAGGTGAGCTAAGTGTTCAGCATTTGGCCCCATCATCTCTGCGCCTAAGAAGCGACCAGTGCCTTGTTCTGCGTAAACGTGTAATAGGCCCTTATTGCGCAGCATCACACGAGAACGACCTTGGTTCTCAAACGATACTTCACCCGTTGCGAAGCAGCCGCAGTTACCCAAACGAGCTGAAAGCTGTTTGAACGTTTCGCCAACCATCGCAATCTGCGGATCAGAGAATACAGCAGAAATTGGTGAGCGGCGTAAGCCCGCACGAAGTTCTGGGAAGCGTCCTGCATTGTCACCTGCGATACGTGCTTGGTCTGCCGCTTCATGCAATAACGGAATCTGGTTACTGGCATCGCCAGCAATAAAAATATGGCTAACAGAGGTTTGCAGAGTGAAGTGATCTGCACTCGGTACGCCTCGCGCATCGACTTCTAAGTTGGTTGATTCAAGATTTAAGTTATCGACATTAGGACGACGGCCAGTCGCTGCCAGTACATAATCGACAACGAATGTTTCTAATTCACCGTTATGGTTGATGAATTGAATTTCAACTTTGTCCGAGCCTTCGATGCGCTTCATGCTTTCTACTTTGACATCTGGGTCTAAGTAGAACTCTTCTTGGAAGGCTTTAGTGGCGTAAGACATGATTTTAGGATCGGTTATTGGACCCACTTGACCACCTAAGCCAAACACTTTCACCTTCACGCCAAGACGATGCAGTGATTGCCCTAGCTCTAGACCGATCACACCTGGGCCAAATACCGCAACCGCTTCTGGTAGGTCATCCCAGTTAAATACGTCGTCGTTTACGACTAAGCGATCACCTAATTCATTCCAAACACCCGGATAAGCAGGGCGTGAACCGGTAGCAATGACGATGCGATCTGCAGTGATTTCTGTATGATCATCCACAATTAGGGTATGATCATCTTTGAATTTTGCATAGCCAGCGATTTTGTCTTCCGCAGGGATTTCATCCACACCTTCAAGGACAAAACCAACGAAACGGTCGCGTTCACGTTTTACACGGTCCATCACTTCACGACCGTTAATGATTAATTCGCCTTGGGGGTGAACGCCAAAACCGGGAGCTTTTTGAATGTTGTGTACGCTTTCTGCAGCAGCAATCAGAAGCTTGGACGGCATGCAACCAACACGAGCACAAGTGGTGCCATACGGGCCGCCTTCAATCATGACAACACTAGAAGTGTGCGCTTTTGCTGCACGGTAAGCGCCTAAGCCTGCGGTACCACCGCCAATGACAGCGACATCAACACGAATTTTTTGCATAAAGGGTCCTTAGCGATGACAAGGGCATCACTGAATCATCAAGTAAGTTACGAGATTTGGACCCTAGGCATTGGGTCCTGATGAATGAGTCTTAGAGCTGGCTCCTCGTAAGGAGCCAGTCGCATGACTTATTATTTAGCTAAGTAAGTTTCTAACTCTTCGCTACCACCGATGTGTTTACCACCAATGAATACTTGAGGAACTGTTGTACGGCCAGATACAGCACGTAGGCTAACTGTGGTTGCATCTTTACCTAGTACCACTTCTTCGTATTGTAGGTGTGCTTCTTGTAGCGCTTGTTTTGCTTTTGCACAGAATGGGCAACCTGGTTTTGTAAAAACAGTAATCGATTCTTGAGTTTGGTAGTTAGGCGCGATGTGTTTCAACATGGTGTCTGCGTCAGATACTTTGAACGGGTCGCCTGGTTCATTAGGTTCGATAAACATTTTTTCTACGATGCCATCTTTAACCAGCATGCTGTAACGCCATGAACGTTTGCCAAAACCTAGGTCATTTTTGTCAACAAGCATACCCATGCCATCAGTGAACTCACCGTTACCATCTGGAATGAAGGTAATATTGTCGGCTTCTTGGTCGGCTTTCCATGCGTTCATTACGAATGTATCGTTTACTGATACACATAGAATTTCATCAACACCGTGTTGTTTGAATACTGGGAACAACTCGTTGTAGCGCGGTAGGTGGCTTGATGAACACGTCGGGGTGAATGCACCAGGTAGGCTAAATACAATAACGGTTTTGCCTTTAAATAGTTCTTCTGTTGTCACGTTAACCCATGCATCGCCTTGGCGAGTAGGGAAAGTAACTTGAGGTACTGCTTGGCCTTCTTTAGCGATAGTCATATTGGTTTCCTTTTCGGTTTAAATCGTTTTGTTGATTCTGTATAAGAGCATAACCATCTGTGCTCGTTTTGATGTGACTAAGATAAAAGAAATACTTTGATAGCTCTAATCGTTTAATGCTATGGTTTTGATAGGTAACTTCTATCTGGAGCGAATAAATGAATATTCGAGATTTTGAATATCTGGTCGCACTGGCGGAACATAAGCATTTTCGCAAAGCGGCTGAAGCGTGTTTTGTTAGTCAACCAACGTTAAGTGGGCAGATACGTAAGCTGGAAGATGAAATAGGTACTGTGCTATTGGAACGCAGTAGCCGTCGAGTGCTGTTTACGGATGCTGGGTTAAAGCTGGTGGAGCAGGCTAAGCGAATTCTTAGTGAAGTAAAAATGTTTAAAGATATGGCGAATGAGCATGGAGGTTCGATGAGCGGCCCAATGCACATTGGTTTTATTCCGACATTAGGCCCGTACCTCTTACCGAGAATTGTGCCCACATTAAAAGAGCATTTCCCAGAATTGGAGTTATATCTTCATGAAGCGCAGACTCATCAATTAGTTCGTTTACTTGAAGAAGGGAAAATGGACTGCTTGGTGCTTGCTTCAGTTGAAGAAACGGAACCATTTAAAGAGATTGAATTTTATCAAGAACCCATGAGTCTTGCTGTCCCTTGTGAGCACGAGTGGCATGATCGTGAAGAGGTCGATTTGCATGAGCTGAAAGGGCGAACAGTGCTCGCGTTAGGTGACGGCCATTGTTTGCGTGATCAAGCCTTGGGGTACTGCTTTGCGGCAGGCGCTAAAGACGATGAAAGGTTTAAAGCAACCAGCCTTGAAACACTAAGAAATATGGTGGCGGCTGGTGCAGGGATTACCTTGCTTCCTGAGCTTTCATTACCAGTTGAACGCGAAAAAGATGGGGTTTGTTATGTCAAAGCCGTTAATCCAATTCCATCACGCCGTTTAGTCGTGGTGTATCGACCGGGGTCGCCACTGCGTGAACGGTTTGAAAAGCTTGCCGAGGTAATGGAACAGCGCCTATATCAGTTGCACAAATAGTTGCAACGGTTGGTGGTGAGTCGTATTACCCCAAACAAAAAAGAGGCTGAAATTATCAGCCTCTTTATACGTTAGAACAAGCCATCTCCACCCGCTGGTGTGGTATAGATGTTGTCACTGACACCATCGGAGACGTAATCTTTTGGTTGAGTGCCGTTAATAAAGTACTCAAACATCGATGTGTAATCTAATTTGTTGGTCAGAAGACCGGTCGCGCGGTCAATACGAACGCGCACAATGCCATCTGGAATCTGTTTACTTTGCGGTTCGACATTGGCTAAAGCTTGCTTCATAAAATCAATCCAGGCCGGTTGTGCCGTTTTTGCCCCAGCTTCTGCTCCAGAAATTCCATGTTCAATATTTGGGTTTGGTGAAGTACGACCAAGGTTTCGACTATGGTCATCAAACCCAACCCACGCTGTTGCTACGATATCTGGACCAAAGCCATTGTACCAAGCATCTTTCGAATCGTTGGTTGTACCGGTTTTACCGCCGATATCACGACGATGTAGAACTTGTGCACGCCAACCTGTGCCATTCCAACCTGTTTTGTGGCTCCAATCGCCACCGCCCCAAATATTGCTATTCATCATTTCTCTTACCAAAAAGGCATTTTGTTCAGAGATCACTTGCGGTGCATATTCGGTTGGTTGAGTTTCTGTATCGGCATCTTGTTCGATGAATCCACCATGGGTTTCTTGGTTTTGTTGACAATCATCGCGGCAAATCACTTTTGGATGCGCTTGATATTCCATGTTGCCAAATGGACCTTCTATGTGGTCGATATAGAAATGTTCAACATAGTAACCACCGTTAGCGAATACCGAGTAACCTTGCGCCAGTTTTACTGGTGTTAGGCTGCCAGCACCAAGCGCGATGGTTTCTGAGCGAGGTAACTTGTCCAGATCAAAGCCAAAACGTGTTAAGTAATGACGAGTTTTATCTAAGCCAATAGCACGTAATACTCGAACCGCCATAACGTTTTTCGATTGGGCTAAACCAATCCGAATACGTGTTGGGCCGCCATAAGTTGGTGGTGAGTTCTGTGGACGCCATGCTGTACCTTGGCTCTTATCCCATTGGTTTATAGGGGCATCGTTGATTAGGGTGGCTAATGTCATGCCGCTATCAATCGCTGCTGAGTAGATAAACGGTTTGATACTTGACCCTACCTGACGTACCGATTGAGTGGCACGGTTAAATTTGTTGTGCACAAAGTTAAAACCACCAACTAATGCTTTCACCGCCCCATTTTCAGGATTCATAGCGACAAACGCGGTGTTTGCATTAGGCACTTGGCTTAGTTTCCAAGTCTCATATTGAGTACGACGAGAAGACGTTGTCTCTTCATCACTAGTTTCGTCTATTGCAGTTTGTTCTTTTTCATCGGTGATCGGTTGTACCCAAATCTGGTCCCCGACACTGACAATCTCTTTTGCGGTTGTCGGTAATGGTCCTTGGCGATCATCGGTAATAAAGCGGCGAGCCCAATTCATATTTTCCCATGCAATAACATGAGTACCTTGACGTTTGATTTCGACCGTTGCTGTTTGATCATCAACTTGAGTTACTACGGCAGGGTACAGCTCACCATAAGTCGGTTGATCAGTGAGATAATCATCAATCTTATCGATATCCCAAGGTGTATCGCCTTCTTTCCAAACTTGTTTGATTGCGCCTCGGTACCCGTGGCGTTGGTCATAGTTAAGTAGGTTAGTGACTGCTGCATGGTTTGCTGCTGCTTGAAGATGTGAGTCTACCGTGGTGTACACTTTTTTACCTGAGGTATAAACGTCGTCACCGTATTTTTGGACCATCCACGCGCGAGCAAGCTCAGCGACATAAGGGGCATTCAGCTCAACTTCTGCACCATGGTATTGAGCAATCAGTGGCTCATCTTTGGCTTCTTCGTATTGCTCTTGGCTAATGTACTTCTCACTCAGCATACGAGCCAACACGACATTACGACGTTTGGTAGCGCGTTTAAGTGAGTAAATTGGGTTCATTGTTGATGGAGCCTTAGGCAAGCCGGCAATCATTGCCATTTCCCCAAGGGTGAGATCTTTGACCTCTTTACCAAAGTAAACTTGAGCAGCAGCACCGACACCATAAGAACGATAGCCTAAATAGATTTTGTTTAGGTACAGTTCAAGAATTTCGTCTTTGGTCAGCAGCTGTTCAATATGTACCGCAATAAAGATCTCTTTCACCTTGCGCATGATCTTCTTCTCATTGGTGAGGAAGAAGTTTCGCGCTAGCTGTTGAGTGATCGTACTTGCCCCTTGGCTTGCACTTCCTGATACCAGAACGGCAACAGCTGCACGAGCGATACCAATAGGGTCAAAGCCATAGTGTTCGTAGAAACGGGAGTCTTCAGTGGCAATAAAGGCGTCGACCAGCTCTTTGGGCATCTGATCTAACCGTAATGGGATGCGTCGTTTTTCACCAAATTGGGCAATTAATTTACCGTCTTGGCTATACACCTGCATCGGAGTTTGTAATTTGACATCTTTTAGTGTCGCTACATCGGGTAGTTCTGGTTTCACATAAAGGTAAAAACCAAAAATTGTAGTGACTCCAAGAAAAATGCAAATGAGTGAAAAAATAAATAAACGCTTTATGAACTTCACCGGAGAATCCCTGTTTAATATAGGCTGCTATTGAGCAAACCCTTGTACTCTAGTGTTCCTCTCAGCCAGGTGCAAATTTGATTGCCCGCCTCAAACCTCTTTGAGGCATTAATTGCTGAGTAAATCACGGAGCTGAGCTGCATGGGTATATCATCACGAGTTACGGGTGTCGACATCGGTCATCACAGCATTAAGGCTGTGACCTTAACAAAGTGGCGCAACACCGATTCGGTTATATTTTACGCTGAATTACTCGTACCCGATGGTATTTTCGCTGATAACCACATGCTGAATTATCAGAAAATTGTAAAGAAACTCAAAGAACTAAAAAAGGGTTTACCTCTATTTAGTCGTAAAGTTGCCATCGCAATACCAGACTCAGCAGTAATAACCAAACAATTACAATTAGATAGCTATCAGCCCCCCGAAATGGCGTTAAAGAACTTATTATGCGAACAAGTGCCTTTTTTGGCTGATGACCTTGCATTTGACTACACATCTGCAGCAGATTCTGCAGGTTCTTCGGAGTTAGGGCCAACTTACCAAGTGTATGCAGCTCGACTTTCTTTGCTGGAACATCGTATTGCATTGCTACGTAGTTCCGGTTTTGATCCTTTTTTTATCTCGCCACAAGGGCACAGCCTGCTCGCCATTTGGTCTCGTTTAAGTGCAATAACACAAAATGACAATTGGATGTTGCTTGATATTGGTCATTCTAAGGTTACTTTGTGTCGTGGCGGTGATATTCCATGGGGAAAAGTGATTGATATTAAGAGCGTCGCTCCGAACGAGTTTGTGTCTGAATCAAACTGGATGTTGGCTCTGGTTCAACAATTACATCTTTATCAATCGCTCTCTTCAACTGTACCGATAAAGGGTGTTTGGTTGACTGGCGGCGGCGCTCTCAATGGGAATATTGAATCGCAATTGCAACAGTGTTTAAAGCTACCTTGTGAAATAGTAAACCTAGACTCCTTATTGGTTGCGAAAAATAAGGAGGCAGTGTCTCTTCCTTCTCAATTTTCTTGTGCTTTAGGGCTAGCTTTCAATGGATTAAATTGGAAGGAGGGCAGGAATGCATCTTCAAGTTAACCTCTTTCCATGGCGTGACCAGCGCTCAAAAATACGCAAAAAAAGCATTTGGATCATCGGTGGTCTAATGCTTCTGTTAAGTGGTGGTGGGCAGGCACTGATATGGCAAATCGAGCGCAGTACGATAACGCAACGTTATGCTGAGTTAGCGGCGCTGAAACAAGCTTATCAAACGCTCCAACAGCAGGAGCGGCAAGTGATTAGTGATGAACAACGCTTTGCCCATGAACAAAAGCGTTTTCATGCATTTAGCCAGCGTATCCAACGTAACAATCAACCCATTCTATTGATGAATATCCTACCTTTAGCCTTACCGGACGATGTGGTGCTCGATGAAATGACATGGCAGGCTCCTTGGGTGAGCTTGTCTGGTCGTGTTGGAAATGTAAGCTCATTAGAAACATTGGTGTTAGAGCTACGTGCTATTAAGCAGTTTAAGCACGTTGAAACTGACTCTTTGGTCAGTGCTGATTCTTCGCAGTCTCGATTCACTCTAAGGTTTCGCCTTGTTGAGCAAGAGGAGTTGTGATGCATCGTTATGGTACGGATGTCATGTTGTTTAGTGATTATTCTTGGCAACGATTGTTGCTGATGTGGCTTGTTTTTCTGCTGAGTTTTAACGGTATTGTCTACCATTTCGTGCTATCGCCACAGCGTCACCAAACCCAGTTACTCGATAGGGAAATCGAGCTCATGTATACCGAACAAGACAGTATGTTAGTACGTATTCAAATGTGGCCTCCCAAGAGAGATTCATTGCAAGAACTAGAAAGCATTTTTATGCCTATCGATACGCAACAGAAAACGTTGTTGGGAAAAGATTGGTTAGGTGTGATTACGCAAATTGCGCAAGCTCACCAAGTTGAGGTTGTGCAGTTAGCCTGGGTTGAACAAGAGAATCGCAGTGAGTCAACTTCCGCTCAGAAAATTGGTTTTCATGTAAAGGGGGCATATTTAGCGCTAGGGCATTTTTATGTTCATTTGCTTACTCTCACGCATTCGCTGCAACTTGAACAGTTGGAGTGGCAAAGAGGGCATGAACCATTGGGTGTTATGCAATCTCAAGGGATTGTATTGATCGATAGGATATAACCATGTCGCGTTTTCTCATGTTACTCAGTCCTATTTTGGCCGCCTATCTTTGGGGATATAGCGCGCTCAGTATAGCAAGTGAGGCGACATCTACTCCCCCTTTACCCGCAGACTCTCAATGGCGATTGCCCAGTCTGTTAGAACTTACTGTGGGGAATGAGCGTAATCCGTTCGCTCCTTCTGTACTGCCACGCTCTGACAACTTTGAGTCTGGGTTTTCGCATTTGTCAGTACAAGGCGGAGACTTCGAGTTGGATTTAGTTGGCGTGGTTGTCTCGAAAAATGAAGCATTAGCAATTATTTCTGATTCAAGTCATGAGTTGTTTATTGTAAAAGAGGGAGAACGGATACCTATGTCAGGCCACAAGGTCAAACGCATTTTTCGTGGTGGTATCGAGCTTATTTCAATTACCGATAAAGAAACCGCTATTGGCCTGATATTGGAGAATGATAATCCATGAAACAGAACCTTTTATTGTGCTTAATAGTTAAGTCGGCTGTCGTCATTTTATCCTTTGCATGGATGAGTTCGTTTGCTTTCGCTGCAGATGAAAAAGAGAAGCTTATTTCATTACAACTGCAAGATGCAGAAGTACGTCGATTGCTTGTATTACTGGCTCAGCAACGTCACATGAACTTGGTGATGTCAGACAGTGTGGCTGGAAATGTGTCGGTGAACCTAGATGATGTTAGCTGGAATAAGGCTCTGAACATTATCCTAAAAATGAAAGGTTTAGCTTACAAAGAAGATAGCGGAGTGTTATGGATAGCACCACGCGATGAGCTGGTAAACATGGAGAAAGAGCAGCGGCAAATTCGCTTGGACAAACAGCCGTTAAGCTATTTACGCGTTCCAATTCATTATGCTCTTGCCAAGAATATCGCCGACATGGTGGCCAAAAGCGGGCTACTATCACCACGAGGTTCGGTGCAAATTGATAAACGCACCAATGCATTACTGCTCAAAGAAACAGCGCAAGGATTAAAAGAGCTTCAAGCATTTATTCAGTCATTGGATGTACCAATGAAACAGGTCTTAATCGAAGCGCGTATTGTTACCATGAGCCAAGGTAATCTTGATGAACTTGGAGTTCGCTGGGGGATTTTTCAAAGTAATCAAACGAACCTAGCAGGTTCATTAGAAGGATTGCAAGGTGCCGACTCTGAAGACATCATGGGCCAACTTAATGTGCATCTTCCTTCTGCATCCGCTCGTGCAAGCAGTATTGCTTTTCAAGTGGCTAAGTTGGGGGCTGATACTTTGCTGGACCTTGAGTTATCCGCGTTACAAAGTGAATCAAAGGCTGAAATCATTTCGAGCCCTCGTTTGGTAACGACTAATAAGAAGCCTGCTTATATTGAGCAAGGTACAGAAATTCCCTATCTGGAAGCGGCATCTAGTGGAGCAACCTCGGTCACTTTTCGCAAAGCGGTTCTGAGTTTGAAAGTGACACCGCAAATCACGCCAGATAATCGTTTGATTCTTGATCTTAACGTAACTCAAGACCGTCCGGGTAATGCGGTGAGTTCAGGTACGGGCGATGCTGTGACCATTCAAACACAAAGAATTGGTACTCAAGTGTTAGTGAATAACGGTGAAACGGTCGTTTTGGGTGGTATTTATCAATACAGTACCATTCATCATGTGGACAAGGTTCCTTTGTTGGGGGATCTACCTTGGATTGGTTCATTATTTCGGAGAACTTATCAACAAAGTGGCAAAAATGAGCTGCTAATATTTGTGACGCCGAAAGTGTTCATTCAATGACTTAGGGAATTTATCGGCCTAGAAGTAAAATTAAAGTTGCATTAGTGGAGCCAGATCTAGATAATTTCGGGTCTTATCACGAATTATCTGTGAGGAATAGGTGCCGCAAGCATTCCTATCGTTGAACTATGTCTAGCGAATCTTGTGGCGATGTCATTGAATTAACGTTGTAAATTAATGCTAAACATGGCTGAAAAACGCAATATTTTCCTTGTTGGCCCTATGGGTGCTGGCAAAAGCACAATTGGTAGACATCTTGCACAACAACTCCATATGGAGTTTGTTGACTCTGATACTGTTATCGAAGAGCGCACTGGCGCAGATATCGCTTGGGTATTTGATGTGGAAGGTGAAGAAGGCTTCCGTAAACGCGAAGAAGCTGTTATCAACGATCTCACTGAGCAACAAGGTATTGTTCTCGCTACTGGCGGTGGTTCTGTTAAGAGCCGTGAAAACCGTAATCGCCTGTCTGCCCGTGGTGTTGTCGTCTACCTAGAAACGACCATCGAAAAACAATTGGCGCGAACCAACCGCGATAAAAAACGTCCTCTGCTACAGGTAGATCAACCTCGAGAAGTATTGGAAGCTCTAGCTGGAGAACGTAATCCACTGTACGAAGAAATTGCAGATATTACTGTACGTACAGACGATCAAAGTGCAAAAGTGGTAGCCAACCAGATCGTAAAAATGCTAGAAGAACATTAATTGTTCTTGCTTTAGGAGTGCATACCATGGAGCGGATTACGGTCAACTTAGGTGAACGTAGTTACCCAATCTCAATTGGTGCCGGGTTATTTAATGATCCGGCTCTTCTTTCTTTATCGGCTAAACAGAAAGTGTTGGTCATTTCTAATGTTACCGTCGCCCCTCTGTATGCAGATAAAATTACTGCCATGCTCAACCACATCGGTTGTCAGTCTGCGGTTCTTGAATTGCCTGACGGTGAGAAATACAAAAGTCTCGATACTTTTAACACCGTAATGACCTACTTAATCGAACATAATTACAGCCGCGATGTGGTTGTTATTGCGCTCGGTGGTGGTGTAATAGGTGATTTAGTGGGATTTGCTAGCGCATGTTACCAACGTGGTGTCGATTTTATTCAAATTCCAACCACTTTGTTATCCCAAGTGGATTCTTCTGTCGGTGGAAAAACCGCAGTGAATCACCCACTTGGTAAAAACATGATTGGTGCATTCTACCAACCAAAATCTGTGTTGATCGACACCGATTGCTTAAAGACCCTACCTGAACGTGAATTCGCGGCAGGGATGGCTGAAGTGATCAAATACGGTGTTATTTACGATCAGGATTTCTTTGTTTGGTTGGAAGAAAACCTCGATGCTTTATATGCATTAGACGTAAAAGCATTGACCTATGCGATTGCCCGCTGCTGTTCAATCAAAGCTGAAGTTGTCGCTTTGGATGAGAAAGAGTCTGGAATCAGAGCGTTACTCAATCTGGGTCATACCTTTGGCCATGCAATTGAAGCAGAGCTGGGTTATGGTAACTGGCTGCATGGTGAGGCTGTATCTGCGGGGTCAGCAATGGCTGCTCGTACAGCTCAGTTGCAGGGTATGATCACACAAGAGCAAGCAGACCGCATCATTGCACTGTTTAAACGTGCTAAATTACCAGTACATACACCAGAGAGCATGTCGTTTGATGATTTCATGAAACACATGATGCGCGATAAAAAAGTGTTGGCTGGTGAGTTGCGATTGGTATTGCCTACGAGCATTGGAACCGCCGAAGTTGTGAAAGGCGTCCCAGAAGAGAAAATCGAACAAGCGATTAATCTTTGCCGTTAGGATTAAACCTTTCATTATCAGTAATGTACTGTTTATAAAGGGTGTTCACATGAATTTGGCACATGAATTGGAGTTAGAATCTCAATCAGAATTGCTGGAACGATTGCAGTTACTCACGCGATTTGGTTCTAACCTTGTCAATATTTATGGTGTTCAAGGTGCTGGGAAATCTTGGTTAGCTCAACGTTACTTAGAACAATGGGCTGATGATAAGAACCAAGCATTACTCATGTGTCACCCTAACCAAAATGATGAACAGCACCGCACGACCATTCTTTCTCAGCTCGTATCTGAGCCATTTTTCAATCCAAAAGATTCCATTGCAGAGAGCTTCGGTCGTCTTTACGCCGACTCCGGTTGCGATATTGTCGTAGTTATCGACGATGCTCACCTGCTGTCGGAAACCATTGTCTCCGAACTTTGGATGTGGATTTTAGAAAGTCAGGCCAATCCGTTATGGACAGTGAACGTTGTGCTGTTTGTTCAGTCCAATAGTCTAGAACCGCTTTTGACTCGACTTAGTTACGGCCAAGAGTTGAAGCCCATCGATTTAGAAATTGAAGCGCTGAGCGAGGAAGAAGCGGATCGTTTATTTGAAAGTCGGGTGATGCGTTTTATTGATGACTCTATGGAGCGGCGTACCCGACAAGCCTATAAAAAGGCAAAACGCATTCCGGGAGATATCATGGCTTTGTCTGAGCAAAAAGCGGAGAAGAGAATTATCATCCGTTCTATTATCGCCTCACCACTTAACATTACTCTTGTGGTTCTGGTTCTATTGCTTTTGATTGGTGGAGGGTATTGGTGGATGCTATCTCAACCCACACCGCTAGATCGTACCTCGTCCCCTTTAGCGGACACTATTGCTCCGCCACAGCAAGAGCAAACTGCAATTCCAACATTAAAGAGTGAAACTTCTTCATCGGCTGAGAACGCTCAAGTCGAGAGTGAGCAGCAAACTAGCTCTGCAGGTACAAAAGAATCAACGTCGACTGCTTCAGCACGAGTCTATGATGATGGCTCGGTGGATGATTCATCTGCCCTGCCTCCCGATGTGAAAGAAAACTCCGTAGGCGTTGGTCAAAGTGAAGATGATCAGCAGCGAGTGGTTATTGAGTCAAATGTGGTTGATGCTTTAATGGAAAATAACGCTAAACCTGCTGATACTGCTGCGATAGACTCGGTGGTACAGCAAGCACAATCTACTGACCCAACGGCTGAAAGAGACACTTCTCCCGTAACCCCTGCAACTGGTTCATTTGTTCTGGCGGAAAAAGAACTGAAAGCCATGTCACCAAGAAGTTATACATTGCAATTAGCCGCCGTAAAATCTTTGCCGGAAGTGCAGTCGTTTCTAGGGCAGTACCGTTTAGAGGGTAAAGTGAATGTGTATCCAACTTTGCGCAATGGTACGCAGTGGTACATCATTACTTATGAAAATTACCCGACCATCCAACTCGCCCGTGATGCGGTTGAAACTTTGCCTGGACGTTTGCAAGCGCTCGGTCCTTGGGCAAAATCGTTGAGCCAAGTTCAGCGTGAGATAGATAGGGTGAAATAATCCTGAGCTTAGGCT
Organism: Vibrio tritonius; assembly: GCF_001547935.1. Lineage (NCBI taxonomy): Bacteria > Pseudomonadati > Pseudomonadota > Gammaproteobacteria > Vibrionales > Vibrionaceae > Vibrio > Vibrio tritonius. The sequence continues at coordinate 3,150,907 of NZ_AP014635.1, read as the reverse complement.
GAAAATATGTTACATTCCGCAGCCTTATTTGGTGGTGATTGAATTAGAGCAGTAGATGAAGAAGCAGCGTGCCTTTTTAAAATGGGCTGGCGGTAAATTTAGCCTTGTTGAAGACATACAACGTCATCTTCCTGAGGCTGAAGAGTTAGTTGAACCTTTTGTGGGCGCCGGCTCAATATTTCTCAATACTGATTTTGAGCACTATGTGCTTGCGGATATTAATCCGGATTTGATCAATCTCTATGATCTGCTTAAGAATGAGCCAGAGCGCTATATTACTGAAGCAAAGCGCTGGTTTACTCCTGAGTACAATCGCAAAGAAGCGTACCTTGATGTACGTAAAACATTCAATGAGAGCGACGATACCTTTTATCGTTCGCTTGCATTCCTATACATGAATCGCTTTGGTTTTAACGGGTTATGTCGTTATAACAAAAAAGGCGGCTTCAATGTTCCTTTTGGTTCTTACAAAAAGCCTTACTTCCCTGAAAATGAGTTGGTTTTTTTTGCTGAAAAAGCAAAGCGGGCGACTTTTGTTTGTACTGGCTACGAAGAGAGTTTCGCTTTAGCCAAAGCAAACAGCGTGGTGTATTGCGATCCACCGTATGCGCCTTTGTCTAATACGGCTAACTTTACCTCATACGCTGGCAACGGTTTTACGTTGGATGATCAGGCGAAACTTGCCGTCATTGCTGAGCGCACCGCGTTTGATCGCGGTATTCCAGTGTTAATCTCCAATCATGACACCATGCTTACCCGCCGTTTGTATACAGGTGCGCAACTCAATGTGGTGAAAGTGAAGCGAACGATTAGCCGCAACGGCGCTGGTCGTAATAAAGTCGATGAGTTACTCGCGCTTTTTCACTCGAAAAAATAGCGTTTGAGTGGTGTCGAACTCACAGAATTTAGGCAGTGGTTGCGTAGTGCTATGATCTCACTTGACCCTTAGGTAAAATAGCGAACCGAGAGTGTTCAGGTTGCATTGATTACCTTAAGAGGTCAGGAATGAAAGATTTTATTATCGCGCCATCCATTTTATCTGCAGATTTAGCTCGTTTAGGTGAAGATGTTCAGAATGTACTCGATGCGGGTGCTGATGTGATTCACTTTGATGTGATGGATAACCACTACGTACCCAATTTGACGTTTGGTGCGCCTATCTGTAAGGCTCTGCGTGATTACGGGATCACTGCTCCAATTGATGTGCATTTGATGGTGAAGCCTGTCGACCGCATTATTCCTGATTTCGCGAAAGCGGGCGCATCCATGATTACCTTCCATGTTGAAGCTTCAGAACACGTCGATCGTACTTTACAACTGATCAAAGAGCATGGTTGCAAAGCCGGCGTGGTGCTCAACCCTGCGACTCCACTGCATTACTTAGACTACATCATGGATAAAATAGATATGATTTTATTGATGTCGGTAAATCCTGGTTTTGGTGGTCAAGCCTTTATACCCCATACATTAGATAAACTACGCGCAGTGCGTCAGCGTATTATCCACAGTGGTCATGATATTCGTCTCGAAATCGACGGTGGTGTAAAAATTGACAACATCCGCGAAATTGCGGAAGCTGGTGCCGATATGTTTGTTGCTGGTTCCGCTATCTTTGGGCAGCCAGATTATAAAGCTGTAATCGATGCTATGCGATCTGAGCTTGATCAGGTAACTAAGTCTAAATGCGATACTTTACCAGAGCGTTCGTAAATCAAACTCGACGATAGGATAGGAATGTTGACACCCATTAAACTGATTGCTTTTGATTTGGATGGTACCTTGCTCGATAGTGTACCCGATTTAGCTATTGCCGCCGACCAAGCTGTACAAGCCTTAGGTTACCCAAGTGTGAGTGAGGCTCAAGTACGTGACTATGTGGGCAATGGGGCTGATATCTTAATCGGTCGTGCATTAAGCCAAAGCTTGCAGGTGTCTGCCGAGTTGAGTGATGAGTTACGCCAAAAAGCTCGAGTTTTATTTGATGACTTCTACGAGCAAACTGGGCATAAACACAGTCACTTGTACAGTAATGTAAAGTCGACTCTATGCCGTTTAGCTGAGCAAGGTTTTACTTTGGCGGTCATTACCAATAAACCTTCTAAGTTTGTGCCAGCTATTCTTGAACAGCATGGTATTGCCGAATATTTTGCTGATGTGTTAGGTGGTGATGCTTTTGAGAAAAAGAAACCGGATCCAATGGCGCTTAATTGGCTAATGGAAAAACATCAAGTTTCTCCTGAGCAAATGCTGATGGTAGGTGATTCAAAGAACGATATTCTGGCGGCTAAAAATGCTGGTTGTCGCTCATTTGGTCTGACTTATGGCTATAACCATGGTGAGCCAATCTCTGACTCTCAACCTGATTTTGTTGCCGATGATATCGGTGAACTGCTGAATGTGCTGGAAATTCGCGCTTAAAGTTCATTTTTGCACTAGTAAAATACTCGTCAATGAGTACACTGGCAAAGCCGCGTTTTATGCAATTAACGCGGCTTTATTACTAGGGAAGACATTGGTTAGGACTATGGTTTAAAACCATTGTTAAAAACTACTGCCTCTTAGCTGTAGTTGCCTAGTATTCATTTTTATTTCAGTATCCGTTTTACTTCTTATTTATATAACAAGGAAATCATTCTCATGAGCAAACCCATCGTATTGAGTGGTGTTCAACCTTCAGGTGAACTTAGTATCGGTAACTACCTGGGTGCTCTACGTCAATGGCAACAGATGCAGGACGACTACGACTGTCAGTACTGTGTTGTAGACCTTCATGCCATCACGGTACGCCAAGATCCAAAAGCATTGCACGAAGCTACATTGGATGCGTTAGCGGTATGTTTGGCAGTTGGTGTTGATCCGAAAAAGAGCACGCTATTTGTTCAATCACACGTTCCTGAGCATGCTCAACTAGGATGGCTTCTTAACTGTTATACCCAAATGGGTGAACTGAATCGTATGACTCAGTTTAAAGATAAAGCGGCTCGCTACGCGAATGACGTCAACGTGGGTCTTTACGATTACCCAGTGCTGATGGCTGCGGATATCCTGCTTTATGGTGCTCACCAAGTGCCAGTTGGTAGTGATCAAAAACAACACCTAGAATTGGCGCGTGATATTGCGACTCGCTTTAACAATATTTACAGCCCAGAAAATCCAATTTTCACTATTCCAGAACCGTACATTCCACAGGTCAATGCGCGTGTAATGAGCCTGCAAGATGCGACGAAGAAAATGTCGAAATCGGATGACAACCGTAAGAATGTGATTACTCTTCTGGAAGACCCTAAATCGATTATCAAGAAAATCAATAAAGCGCAAACGGATGCAGAAACACCACCTCGTATTGCTTACGATGTGGAAAACAAGGCGGGCATTGCTAACCTTATGGGTCTTTACTCTGCAGCAACAGGTAAAACTTTTGCAGAGATCGAAGCACAGTACGCTGGCGTTGAAATGTATGGCCCATTCAAGAAAGACGTGGGTGAGGCGATTGTAGCCATGCTTGAGCCTGTTCAAGCTGAATATCAACGTGTTCGTAATGATCTTGGGTACTTGCAAGACGTGATGCGAGCTGGTGCAGAAAAAGCGTCAGCGAAAGCGCATCCGACATTGCAAAAAGTATATGAAGCGGTGGGTTTTGTCTCGCGCCCATAAGCGTTTCTCTATAAAACAAAAAACCGGCTAAGGCCGGTTTTTTGTTGGCTGTAAATAATACTACACCCAATTGACCTTTGTTTTGGAAGTAATATCCACTATTAATAAAACAGAATACGTAGTAATCAAATTGTTATGCTATGTGTGACATATTATTAACTCTCACTCATACAAACAGAATGCATTAATACGAGGTGGTTATGGAAAGGGGAAAACGGCTTCTTATATCAACTATGGGGTTGATATTTGCTGCATCGTCACACGCGGATGTGATTATTTCTCAATATGTTGAAGGTAGTAGTTATAACAAAGCGATTGAAATTGCTAATACGGGTAATACATCCATTTCTTTAGATGATTACCAATTAAAAAAGGCGACCAATGGCTCAACTGATTGGAATTCAAATTTGTCACTCGCTGGTATTACGCTTGATGCCGGTAAAACTATTGTTATTGCTCACTCTAAAGCTGAAACGTCAATAACAGCCATTGCTGATTTGCTGAATAATTCGGTAACGAATTTTAATGGTAATGATGCGGTAGGCTTGTTTTACCAAGATGCGCTGGTTGATATTGTTGGTGTTTCTGGTAGCTCTGAATATTGGGGTAAAGATGTCTCTTTAGTTCGTCAGTCTACTGTCACGGCAGGCTCTGTTGAGTTTGATAGCAACCAATGGGATGAGTTAGAAAAAGACAACTTAACTGGGTTGGGTTCATTTGGTGAGCAGGGTGATGATTCGACACCGCTCTTTTCCTGCACGTTGAGTGATGGTTCTGAACCCACCTTCACTTCTATCCATGATATCCAAGGTGAGGGAAGTCGCTCGCCTCTTGTCGCCGATGACAGCGATAGCTCTGACCAGCAGTATTTTGTTCGTGGTGTGGTGAGCGCTGTGACAACTGGTCTAACAAAAGGGTTTTATCTTCAATCTGTTACCGCTGATAATAACGATAAAACCTCAGAAGGTTTATTTGTTTATACCGGTAAGTCTTCTTCTGATTTACAGCCTGGTGATGTTGTTTGTACACAAGGGACGGTCAAAGAATACTATGGTGTGACTGAACTTGCCGTTGCAGATAAGCAGTGGACGGTTTTGAGTCAACAAGACGCCCCTGTTGCTCAAGATATTGTCTTTAATTCAACCAGTGATGGTTCGCTGCGCGATGTATTAGAACGCTATGAAGGCATGTTAGTCAGGTTGCCTAAGTCATTAGATATGCGTATAGCGAGAACCTTTAGCTACGATTATGACGCCAGTCGTAACAATATGGTGCTTGCACAAGGTTCAATGAATTATCAACCTAATCAACGTTATGTTGCAGGTTCAACAAAGGCTCAATCAGAGCATGAAGCTAATGTGCAACGTCGGCTATTTATTGAATCAGATCAAAAGGTTGATAACGAGAAAATACCGTATTATCCAACTTTTGGTTTAACCGATATTGATCAAAATGGTTCGACAGAAGATTATTTACGGGTGAATGATGCTATTAGTGGCTTAGAGGGTGTCATTGCCTACAGTTATGATGAATATCGACTGATTGTGACTAATGAGATAGATAATAGTCATATTGTTCACCACTCCCCACGAACTTCATCTCCTGAATTAAAGGCCGGTAATTTAAGAGTTGCCTCCTTTAATGTGTTGAATTATTTCAATTCTCCATTTGGCGGTAATGCTAATCAACATGGTAGTAATCGTGGTGCGGATAATTATCAAGAGTTTGAAATCCAACAAGCAAAAATAGCCAAAGCGATCACTCAATTAGACGCAGATATTGTGGGTTTAATGGAGATAGAAAATAACGGCTTTGGCGACAACAGTGCTATTGGCCAACTGGTGTCGACGATTAATAGTGGTATATCGGATGCAGATAAGCATTACCAATATCTTGCTTTCGATACGAATCAAGATGGTGTCGCCGACGAAAATGATTCTGTGGGCACCGATGCTATTACCGTTGGTTTGATTTACCGACCTGCAAAAGTTGAACTCGAGTCCTCACGCATTATTCCGATGCCAAAACAAATTGCCCCAGCTGTTTATGATGATGAGGGGAGTGTGGTTGAAGATGGAAAAAATGAGCAACGAGACACGATAGCACCAACCTTTATCGTCAAAGAGAGTCGCCATCGTTTGACGGTCGCCGTTAACCATCTCAAATCCAAAGGTTCTGCTTGTTGGGAAGACATGGCCCCCGTTGCTGAAGGAGGGCAAGGTGGCGATGATGCGGATTATCAAGGTAACTGTGAGAATTTCCGTGTCGCGGCAGCGGTGGCTCTTGGTGATGCGCTCAATCAGCTTGCTGGTGACAAAGTCATCTTAGGTGACATGAACTCTTACGCAAAAGAGGACCCTATCTTAGTGCTTACCGATTATTCAGTTGAAAAATACGGTAAGACAATCCATGCAGCTCGAAATACCTATATCGATGGTAAAGAGCAGTTTGGTGATGACGGTGCTCAAGTCACAGACAATTACGGATATCAAAATATTGTTGCGGCGCTGCATCCTGATAGTTGGAGCTATTCGTATAATGATGAAGTGGGGACGCTAGACCACATCTTAATTAGTCCAACCTTGCGTAAATACGTGGTTGATGCAACGGATTGGCACATTAATGCGGCAGAATCGACCTTGTTTGATTACAACGATGAGTATAAGAGCGCAGACTTCCCACGTTATCAGGATATCTACCGAGCTTCTGACCATGATCCAGCGGTATTAGAACTCCAGTTTCAGCAAAGTGTGGCACAGGAATGTCGGCCATTCTCTATTCGATGTTTACTCGATCTAATATTCGGTCATTGGTTGAACCGCTAACAATACCTTGCGCCCCAGCTTATGCTGGGGCTTTTTTTTGTCTTTTGCTAACCATTCTTAGCGTAATTGAGCTTGCTCGGTACGCGTTGATGATGTTCTGAATTCTACAGCTTGAGCTCATAGGGGGATGCCGATATAAAAGTTCAGTGAAAAGCACATCATGAAATAGATGAACACTTGCCTTTATGGTTCTTCGAGGCACAATAGTCGGCGAATTCTATTGAGTGGATTAAGCCGGTGCTACTGATTATTGATAACTACGACTCGTTTACTTACAACCTATACCAGTACTTTTGTGAATTGGGGGCTGAGGTAAAGGTGGTTCGTAATGATGAAATCACGATTGAAGAGATTGAAGCATTAGCCCCCAGTCATTTGGTTATTTCACCTGGGCCATGTACACCTAACGAAGCGGGGATATCTTTGCAGGCGATTCGTCATTTTGCAGGGAAGCTTCCGTTATTGGGCGTTTGTTTGGGTCATCAAGCCATTGCGCAAGCGTTTGGTGGCAAAGTGGTGAGGGCTCGACAGGTTATGCATGGTAAAACCTCCCCAATTTGCCATAACAATAAGAGTGTATTTTTTGGTTTGAACATGCCATTGACCGTTACACGTTATCATTCCCTGATTGTAGAAACAGATTCTCTTCCTGATTGTTTTGAAATTACGGCGTGGACAGTCAATGCCAACGGTGAAATGGACGAGATCATGGGTTACCAACATCGCACACTACCGATTGATGCGGTGCAGTTTCACCCCGAGTCGATTAAAACTGAGCAAGGGCATGAATTACTTGCCAATTTTTTGCGCCGCTAACCCTCCATCTTAATCGCAGCTAATAGATTAAAAATTAAGAAGGTGATCACCTTTTTGATTAATTTTTCTGCGATTTTATTGGGTTTTCTTAAATGAAAACTTATTCGCAATACATTTGTCTATTCCGATCACTTCCCCTTTAAGCCTGAGTTTTTAAATAATTTTTTATTTAAGTGATGAAAAGTGCTTCATAAATTCTTATTATTAGTGCATAAATAGTCATGTGTGGCAGTGAGTGAATGCAATGGTGATTTGCTTACAGAATATACCACTATTGAATTGGTTAATATTTTGTAAATACAATGCTAGTGACGCTTATTCGCAATATAAAATCTTATATATCGACTAAAATATAAGTAGTTGCTCATTAGCACAGCATTCGTATTGGGAGGGGATGTGCAATGACAGTAGAACAGAAAGTAGAACGCGGTTTATTTGACGAGGTGATGGTGCCTTGTTACAGCCCAATGGAATTTATCCCAGTAAAAGGGGAAGGTTCTCGCCTCTGGGATCAAGAAGGTAAAGAGTATATCGACTTCGCTGGCGGTATTGCAGTGAGCTGTTTAGGACATTGCCATCCAGCCGCGGTTAAGGCGTTGACGGAACAAGCGAATAAAGTCTGGCATTTAAGTAATGTGATGACGAACGAACCCGCCCTACGTTTGGCTAAAAAGCTGACTGACCTTACGTTTGCTGAAAAAGTGTTTTTTGCAAACTCAGGCGCGGAAGCCAATGAAGCTGCATTGAAGCTGGCTCGCCGTTATGCTGCTGATAATTTCGGCCCTGAGAAATCAGAAATCATTGCCTTTGTACAAGGTTTCCATGGACGCACTTTCTTTACTGTAACCGTCGGTGGGCAATCGAACTATTCAGACGGTTTCGGTCCCAAACCTTCTGACGTTACCCATATTCCTTATAACGACATTGAGGCACTTAAAGCTCACATGTCTGATAAAACGTGTGCGGTAATGATGGAGCCTTTGCAAGGTGAAGGTGGTATCGTTTCTCCAAGCGATGAATTTGTGCAAACGGTTCGTGAACTATGTGATAAACATAATGCACTGTTGATTTTCGATGAAGTGCAAACCGGTAATGGTCGTACTGGGGATTTCTATGCTTACCAAGGTTTGGGTGTGACGCCAGATATTTTGAGCACGGCTAAATCTCTTGGCGCTGGCTTCCCGATTGGTGCGATTTTGACAACCACAGACATCGCTTCTCACTTTAAAGTGGGAGTGCACGGTTCGACGTATGGCGGTAACCCGTTGGCGTGTGCTGTGGCAGAAGCTGCTGTCAATATTATTAGTCAGCCAGAAACCTTGGCTGGGGTGAAAGCACGTGAAGCGCTATTTCGTGCTGGATTAGAAAAAATTCATCAAAAATACGATATCTTCAGTGAAGTGCGTGGCAAAGGCTTGCTCATTGGCGCGGCACTGAATGAAAAATGGGAAGGTCGAGCGCGTGATGTGTTAGTGGCTGCAGGTAAAGCTGGCTTGATGATGTTAGTTGCCGGTCCTAACGTATTACGTTTTACTCCATCTTTGATCATTCCAGAACAAGATATCGCAGAAGGTTTAGCTCGCCTAGATTCTGCAATTGCGACTTTAGTGTGAGCTGGGTATCGCCATCGAGCTATATGAGAACATCGCGCTCATGGCGATAGACTAGGTAGGGCCCGATATTCGGGCCCTTAGCATCTGGAGGGAATATTGATGCTAGTTGTTCGCCCTATTGCTATGTCTGATTATGAAGCGCTCCACACTTGTGCTGTGGAGTCGGGTTATGGATTTACTTCACTCCCCGTCAATGAGGAGATGTTAAAAACTCGGATTCAACATTCCGAATACAGTTTTGCCAAACTTGATGTCAATGAACCCAGTGACGAAGGCTATTTGATGGTTGGCTTTGACAGTGATACTGGCGAAATTGCGGGAACCACTGGTATCGAAGCTGCCGTGGGTTGGGATGTGCCTTGTTATTCTTATCACATCAGCACTATTGTTCATTCTTCACGTCGTCTTAAAGTTAAAAACGTTGTTAAGTTACTGACTCTTGGCAATAACTACACTGGTTGCAGCGAAATCTGCACACTCTTCTTACGCCCTCAATTTCGTCAAGGCCTCAACGGTCGCTTAATGTCTAAATGCCGCTTTTTGATGTTGGCGGAACATCCTGAACGCTTCTCTAAAACCATTTTTGCAGAAATGCGAGGTGTTTCTGATGAAGAAGGCAATTCACCATTTTGGCAATGGTTACAGCAGCACTTCTTTTCTATCGATTTTTCGATGGCAGACTATTTAACTGGGATCGGTAATAAGGGATTTATCGCTGATCTTATGCCTAAATTACCGATTTATATCAATCTGTTAAGTAAAGAAGCGCAAGCCGTCATTGGTCAGGTCCATGACAACACTAAACCTGCCTTACGCTTGCTGGAAAAAGAAGGGTTTGTTTGTCGGAACTATGTGGACATTTTTGATGCCGGCCCAACAGTTGAGTGTGATAGAGACCATATAGAGTCGATACGTCATTCGCAACGACTGAAAGTACAAGTAGCAGACCATACTAGCTCCCAAGATTACCTGATTGCCAATACGTCATTTCGGCATTTTCGTGCAACTGCGGCAAAAGCGGCGGTGAGTCTTGAAAATCATAGCGCTATTTTGGCGCCGGATGTGGCCGAAGCTTTAGGCGTCGAAAGTGGTGATTTTGTGCGGGTGCTCGCGCAGTAAACAGAAAAGGAGTTGAAGATGACTCAGTGGATTGCAGGACAGTGGATTGAAGGTCAAGGAGAAGCATTTGCTTCAGTCAGCCCTTATCATGGCGATGTGCTTTGGCAAGGCTTTGGCGCAACCCTATCTCAAGTTGAGTTAGCCGTACAAGCGGCTCGAGAAGCTTTTGTCACGTGGAAAAATCGTCCTTTTTCTGAGCGGGAAGCGTTGATGTTAACGTTCGCTGAAACTGTAAAAGAAAACAGTGAGTTGATAGCAGAAACCATCGCGAAAGAGACGGGTAAGCCATTATGGGAAACACGTACCGAGGCGGCGGCTATGGTGGGCAAAGTCGCTATTTCTATTCAAGCTTATCAGGAACGAACCGGGGAGCGCGCCAAAGAGGTGAACGGTAATCAAGTTGTTCTGCGTCATCGTCCGATTGGTGTGATGGCTGTATTTGGCCCTTACAACTTCCCTTGTCATTTACCTAATGGTCATATCATACCGGCGTTACTTGCCGGGAATACGATTGTGTTTAAGCCTTCAGAGCAAACCCCTCTTAGTGGCGAATTGATGGTTCGCTTATGGCAAAAAGCTGGGTTGCCCGCTGGTGTGTTGAACTTGGTGCAAGGCGCTAAAGAGACTGGAGTGGCATTAGCGCAATCCAAAGGCATTGATGGTTTGCTGTTCACTGGGAGTGCTGCAATAGGGCAGTTGCTTCACCGCCAATTTGCTGGTCAACCAGGGAAAATGTTAGCGCTGGAGATGGGGGGGAATAACCCGCTGGTGGTCTCTACCGAGTTTGGCGAGTTAGACGCTGCGATTTATACCATTATTCAATCAGCCTTCATTAGTGCCGGGCAACGCTGTACCTGCGCGCGTAGATTATTTGTCCCAGTAGGAGAAAAAGGTGATCAATTATTAGTTCGCTTAGTGTCGGCGACCAAGAAACTGCGTATTGATCAGCCTTTTGCCCAGCCAGCACCTTTTATGGGAACGATGATATCTGTACAGGCTGCACAACATATTGTTAACGCGCAGCAACGGCTTGAATCACTGGGTGGTGAGATTTTACTCGAAGCCAAGAATACCCATGCTGCGTTTGTTACGCCGGGAATCATCGATGTGTCTGCAATTGAGGAATTACCGGATGAAGAATATTTTGGACCGCTACTGCAAGTGATTCGCTATCAAGGTTTGGAACAGGCGGTTGCGGGCGCGAACAATACCCGTTTTGGCCTTTCCGCCGGTCTTATCTCGATGCAAGAGGATGAGTGGCAGTATTTTATCGACCATATTCGAGCGGGCATTGTAAACCGTAACCGTCAACTCACGGGGGCAAGCAGTGATGCCCCATTTGGTGGTCCTGGAGCATCCGGCAACTTACGTCCAAGTGCTTATTATGCGGCGGACTATTGTGCTTACCCGATGGCATCAATGGAAGGGGATTGTACCCAATTACCGGCCCAGCTCAGCCCTGGTGTGGAGTTGTGATCATTCTATTTGGCGGCGAACTTAGGGCAAGAGGGTCGCTATTTTACAGATAAGGAGACGCTATGAGAGCTGTCCAACTGTTTGATAATCTATGGCAAGACTATATTACCCGTTTGTGTCCATCTGCGGACAAAGTTCACCAATTGCTGCAAGAAAACGAACCTTTAATTAATGATCACATCGCGCTACGCACCTTTCGTAGCCCGCAACTCGGGTTAGATGTACTAATGAAGCCCTTTTTAGCTGAAGGCTACCAAGTCGGTGGCGAATATCGTTTTGCTGCCAAAAAGCTTTATGCGCGTCATTTGCAACACCCAGATCCAACCTTACCTAAGGTATTTATTAGTGAGTTGTTGGTGGATGAACTGAGTATTCCGGCCCAAAAGTTGATTTATCCATTACTTGATAGTGTTACCAAGGTTACTAATCCCGACTTTTTGTGGCAAGGAAGGCCATGGTCATTAAGTTATACCGATTATCAAATCTTGGCAGCAGAGAGTGAATACGCAGGATGGTTAGCTGCACATGGGTATGGAGCGAATCATTTTACCGTAAGTGTCAATCAACTTAGTGCGTTTGACGAGGTTAAGCAGGTGAATGCGCATTTACGCAGTCATGGCTTTGCAATCAATGAGGCTGGAGGGGAAGTAAAAGGGTCTCCAGACGTTATGCTTGAGCAGTCTTCTACGTTGGCGGATAAGGTCGAAGTGAGTTTTGATGATGTTACGGCAATGGTGCCGGGCGGATTCTACGAGTTTGCCAAGCGCTATCCCATGGCTGACGGGACACTCTATCAAGGGTTTGTTGAGGCGTCGGCGGATAAGATTTTTGAAAGTACCCATCGCCAGTAATCGTTCATCATTACCACTACGGGTATTAGGCTTTGGCTGTTCAAAAAATAAAAAACCACCTGATTAGGTGGTTTTTCTCATTCGTTGCTTGTTAGTACGAATTAACGGGTGCCGTACACGACGATAGTTTTGCCGTGTGCAGAAATAAGGTTTTGTTCTTCAAGCATCTTAAGAATACGACCAACCGTTTCGCGTGAACAACCAACGATTTGACCAATCTCCTGACGGGTAATTTTAATTTGCATACCGTCTGGGTGAGTCATTGCATCAGGTTGTTTTGCTAGATTCAAAAGAGTCTGAGCAATACGACCAGTTACGTCAAGGAAGGCTAAATCGCCCACTTTTTGGCTAGTCACTTGTAGGCGACGTGCCATTTGACCAGAAAGACGCATTAGAATGTCTGGGTTAACTTGAATTAGCTGACGGAATTTCTTAAATGAAATCTCAGCTACTTCACATGGAGATTTTGCTCGAACCCAGGCGCTACGTTCTTGACCTTCTTCGAAAAGACCAAGTTCACCGATAAAATCACCCTGATTTAGATAGGAAAGGATCATCTCCTTGCCTTCTTCATCTTTAATCAATACCGCAACAGAACCTTTTACGATGTAATACAGCGTTTCTGCCTTCTCACCCGCATGAATCAAAGTGCTTTTTGATGGGTATTTGTGAATATGACAGTGTGAAAGAAACCACTCTAATGTTGGGTCTGTTTGAGGTTTACCTAGAACCATAATATCTCACTTCCTCTGCAGGGTACGCTTGCCGCTATCCATATTTTAGCGAAGCCTTATTCAGGCCTACTAGAATAAGAAGAGTTTGGATTCACTGCAAGTTATCTTGTTTCCGTTAAAGAATAGTATCCTTTTTCATTACTAATTTCTTGACTTTAATCGTGTCGTTTGGCCGATTTATTGCGCAAAAACGTGCTTATGATCACGGTATGAAAAGTAAGCGAAAATTACATGTGATGAATTAGCCAATTTTACCGCTTTCTATCAGTTGTTGCAGGATTGGGCGGACAATCAATTCCATCGCAAACCCCATTTTTCCACCAGGAACCACAATGGTATTATGCCGCGACATGAATGATCCATCTATCATAGCGAGTAGATAAGGGAAATCGACGTTTTTTATGCCACGAAGGCGTATTACGACAAAACTTTCGTCTAAACTTGGAATCCCTTTCGCATTTAATGGGTTTGACGTATCCACCGTGGGAACACGTTGGAAGTTAATGTGAGTTCGAGAAAACTGCGGGGTAATGTAATTAAGGTAGTCGTCCATCGAGCGAACGATAGAATCCATTACCGCTTCACGAGAATGCCCTCTGTCACGGGTGTCTCGAACGTATTTTTGAATCCACTCTAAGTTTACGATTGGTACCATGCCAATTAAAAAATCGACATGTTGTGATACGTTAACATCGCCATCAACCACGCCACCATGTAAACCTTCGTAAAATAATACATCGGTATTTTCTGGCAAATCTTGCCAAGGGGTAAATGTCCCAGGCATTTGGTTGTATGGTACAGCCTCGTCAAATGTATGCAGATAGCGGCGAATTTGGCCTGTGCCATCTTTCCCGTATTGACGAAAGAACTCTTCTAACGTGGGAAAGTCATTGGCTTGTGGGCCAAAATAACTGATATGACGACCTTGTTCGCGCGCTTTGCGAATTTCTACGTCCATTTCTGGACGGGTAAATCGGTGAAAACTGTCACCTTCAACCCAAGCTGGCCTTACTGACATCATGTTAAACATTTTGCGGAACGCTTCAGATGTCGTCGTTGTTCCAGCACCAGAAGAACCTGTAACGGCAATAATAGGATGTTTCGCTGACATGACTAACCCTGTCTCTTGTTGTCCTTAATTAAGGGAATTCCAAATCTAAGTGGATTCACTATAGCATGGTTTGTTCTGCTCTCATCTGGCAATTATGCATGGCGTAATTGTATGTCTACCGTTTCATGTAGTTCTGAGTAGACAATCACTGCTTCGCCTGCTTGCAGCTGTTTTTTAACTTGTTCGACTTTTGTGTCCAACGAGATTTCGTGTGTACCGTAGTCGGTCCCTTCGCGAAGAACGAATTCACGAATCAAGTTATCTAACGTTTCTGGGGCAATTTGTTGCCAAGGGATGTTCATAAAAACCTCTAACATGAATGGTTTTTACCACTCTTGCGTTAATTAATGGGTTGTAAAAATACCGACTTTTTAGTCGTTACTGAGTAAATATTGGTAGTGCTTTGGCAGGGTTTGTTCAAGCCAGCATTGTGGTTTAAGCAAAGAGCCATTTACGAACCCCACGTGACCACCATGTTCAAGTAAGCGATAGTGCACATACTCGGGAAGAGGAAATGTAGGGACCACTTTATCGGTCATAAATGGATCGTCTTTGGCTTGTAGTAGCAGTGTCGGTATCGAAATATGGGTTAATTTGGATAAGCCAGAGCAACGCTGATAGTAATCTTGTGCATTGGCAAAACCATGGAGCGGAGCAGTAATTAGATCATCAAAATCACGTAAGCGATGCAGGTTTGTTATCTGTTCGGCCTTAATACCCAATTGCTCGTTCAAGAGCGAGATTTTCAGTAGCGCATTTCGTTTTAACGAGTTCATCAAGTAATTACGATACACCTTAGAAAATCCGACTTCGATACGGTCTGAGCAAGAAGCCAAATCTAACGGCGCTGAAATAACAGTTGCAGCTTGTACTATCGGGTCATCGGCATAGTCGGATAAGTAGTTAACCAGCATATTACCACCGAGAGAAACTCCAGCCGCAATAACCGTACGATTGGGGTATGTCTGACGAATATGCTCAAGTACTAAGCGCGCATCTGACGTCTCTCCTGAATGATAGGCGCGAGCAAGGCGATTAGGTCGGCCACTACAACCTCTAAAATGCATCAGTACCGAGTTCCAACCTTGCTGAGCAAATGCATGCATCAGCCCATTTGCATAAGGGCTATAGAAACTGCCTTCTAAACCGTGAAACAGCACAAAAATGGGTTTGTTGTTGTGACCCACTTGTTCAGGGGGGTCACTCCAGGCTAAATCGAGAAAATCATTATCAGGTGTCTCTAGTGTTTGCCAAATGGGTTCAAACAGAGGACGACGACGAAATAGTCGTGGTAGTAAGGTTTGGATATGTGGGTTAGCTAGTCCCAAAGGTGGCAAAAAGGCAGACATTGGCATTCCATTATTGGCTCTGTCGGTCATCAGGTTACACGACCGCTAAGGTTTTTTCTGTTGCGGTTGCGCGGGTTTAGCAAAAACAGCCGTGAGTTTGTCGGCGCCTAATTGGCGACAATATCGTTGGCAAAGTTCGGGTTGCTGAGTTGATGTGAGCGTCAACTGAGTGGTAATGCAGTCTACCAAGTCGGATTGTTGCTGCTTTTCCAGATGCAGCTCAAATTGCAAGGCTTCACGATATAAGGTATCGGTGACATGACCTTTGAGCTTGCGACGTAATTCTCGGTATTGATGTAATAGCGCTTCAGACCGACCAAGACAATCGGAGACGATTGGCCATTGCTCGGTCTGAAAACTCAGTTTCTCTTCATCTAACCATTTAAGCAGTAAGAGCAGATTCACATTACCGTGGAACTGATTTTGCAGACTTAAGCATGCCTCTTTTACTTCTCGCACACTGTAATATTGCAGACTGAATTGCCACAATCTTTCCAATGTGAGTGAAGTGTGTGCATGCTCTTGGGTCATTAACTATTAAATTCCTGTTCCATTGCTTCGAGCGTTTCCTGTTCTGCCATCCAATCCATTTCTACTTCTTCAAGTTGAGATTTGCTGGTGGCTTGAAGGGCGAGTAATTCAGTAAGTTTAGCTTTATTTTGCGCTTCATACAGGCTGGATTCGGCCAACTGATTTTCCACATCAGAGATCACTGCATTAAGCTTATCTAATTTGGTTTCTAGTTGGGTCAGTTTTTTGCGAATTGGAGCGGTTAACTTACGAAATTCGGCTTCACGACGCTTTTGTTCTTTCTTCGCAGCAGCACTGTTTGTGTTGTCTTTATTAGGATTACTTTGTGTGGCGACTTCTTTACGTAGGGCTCTTTGATGATCGGTTAACCACTTGTAGTAATCTAATAAATCACCATCAAATGGCGCCACTTGGTGATCATGGACTAGGTAAAGATCATCGGTGGTCGCGCGCAGTAAGTAACGATCATGGCTGACGATCACCATCGCGCCTTCGTAACTTTGTAGTGCTAAAGTCAGCGCTTGACGCATGTCGAGATCAAGGTGGTTGGTTGGTTCATCAAGCAGCAATAGGTTTGGTTTTTGCCATACCAATAAAGCCAACACGAGACGCGCTTTTTCACCGCCCGAGAAAGGCCCTACAGGGTCGAGTGCTTTATCACCTTGGAAACCAAAACTACCTAGGTAATCACGCAGTTGTTGCTCTGTTTGGTCTGGCGCGATTTGCATCATGTGCTGTAGTGGCGTCTCTTCCGGATGAAGGGTTTCCAACTGATGCTGGGCAAAGTAGCCGATTTTCACACCTTGTGAATAGGTTAGGTCACCACCTTGCGGTTTTAAATCACCAGAAAGAAGTTTGATTAGCGTTGATTTACCCGCGCCGTTACGCCCGAGCAAACCGATTCGGCTGCCAGGAACTAGGTTAAGGCGAATTTTATCGAGAATGAGATGATCACCATAACCGGCACTGACTTGATCCATCATCAGAATTGGATTAGGTAAGGCATCGGGGACTCGAAATTCAAAGTTAAATGGGTTATCAAACTGAGCCGGTAATACTTTCTCTAGTTTTTCTAATGCCTTAATCCGGCTCTGTGCTTGGCGCGCTTTTGAGGCTTTGTACCGGAAGCGATCGATGTAGCTTTGCATGTGCGCCATCTGTTTTTGTTGTTTTTCAAATGAGGCTTGTTGTTGCATCATTTTTTGTGCGCGCTGTCCCTCAAAAGAGGAATAGTTACCGGTGTACTCATTCATCTTTTCGTTTTCGATATGGATAATGCGCCCGACGATAGGATCAAGAAAGTCACGGTCGTGGGAAATAATGACCAAAGTACCTGAATAAGTTTGTAACCATCGCTCCAGCCACATCACCGCATCGAGGTCTAAGTGGTTGGTCGGTTCATCGAGAAGCAGTAAATCTGAGCGACACAGTAGCGCTTGTGCCAAGTTGAGACGCATTCGCCAACCACCAGAAAATTGGGTGAGATTCCATTGCATCTGTTCTTGGCTAAACCCAAGGCCATTAAGTAGTTCTGCAGCGCGCGCTTGAATACTGTAACCACCAACTGTCTCGATTTTTCCGTGTAGTTCTGCCACGAGTGTGCCGTTGTCGTCAGCTTCAGCCTGCAGGAGTTGACGTTCTAGTTCACGATACTCTCGATCGCCATCAATCACATAATCCAGTGCGGTGCGTTCTAGTGCTGGAGTTTCTTGTGCTACCCAAGCAAGTTCCCAGTTAGATGGGAAGTTCATTGAACCAGCATCGATAGAAAGTTCATCTTTTAGCAAAGCGAACAGGGTTGATTTACCACAACCGTTTTTACCGACCAGACCTACTTTATCGCCTGGATGAATCGTTGCTGATGCCCCATCAAGTAGAGGTTTACCGCCACGGAGTAACTGAATGTCAGAGAAGATAATCATAAACTTTGTTTTCCTCAGGTTTGCGCGAGGAATAGTAGGGGTTATAAGGATAAATGTCGATCATTATGCATTTTGCGTTATGATTCTATTAACAAATGAATAACATAGCGGAGATGAATTCAAGGATGACCACGCCGTTTCCTCAAGGAAGTAGACTTCCGAAAGTGCTTGTGTTGTACGCTCACCCCGATCCAGAACAATCGATCGCTAACCGTATTTTGCTTAAAAAAGTACGCGAGTTAGAGCATGTTACCGTGGTGGATCTTTACGCTACGTATCCAGACTTTTTTATTGATGTTCATGCCGAGCACCAACGCTTGCTTGCCCATGATGTGATCGTTTTTCAGCATCCACTGTATATGTATTCTTGCCCTTCACTGTTAAAAGAGTGGATCGATTCTGTGTTAGGTAAGGACTTTGCATTTGGTCATTCGAATGCACTTAAAGGGAAGTTTTGGCGCAGCGTTATTACCACCGGTGGGAGAAAAGAAGCATTTGATGCCTCTGGGTATAATCGCTTTCCTCTCCATGAGCTCTTAAAGCCTTTCGAACTGACGGCTTCATTATGTCAAATGCATTGGATTGAACCTTTGGTTCTGTATTGGTCGCGTAATGTGACGGACTTGGAGCGTTATCAACACGCAGAGTTATACCGTTTATGGTTAAAGGATCCTCTGGAACCATTAAGGAGTCGCGATGGTATCGACGACAAGTGATTTATTACAAAGTGGCGCCGTATTTCTTGCAGCTGCTGTAGTAGCTGTTCCTTTGGCGCAAAGGGCCGGTTTAGGATCGGTCATTGGTTATTTGCTAGCGGGAGTCGTGATCGGCCCTTGGGGATTGGGGCTGATTAATGATGTCGATGCTACTTTGCATTTTGCCGAGTTTGGCGTGGTGTTATTACTGTTTTTGATTGGTTTAGAGCTTAACCCTAAAAAACTGTGGCAAATGCGTATTCCTATTCTCGGTTTAGGTGGTGCTCAGGTTGTCGTGACATCCGCGCTATTAGCCAGCGTGATTTCTTTGTTTGGCGTAGATTGGCGAACGAGTTTGGTGATTGGAGTTGGGCTTGCCATGTCTTCAACCGCGATAGCTTTACGTTTATTAGAAGAGCACGACTTGTCTCATAGCGAAACTGGCCAAACCGCATTTTCAGTTTTACTGTTCCAAGATATTGCAGTGATTCCAGTGCTTGCTTTGATGCCCCTTTTAGTTGGCAATTCCGCGATGACTTGGTTGGACGGTGTTTGGATGCTCGCTGGTATTGTGGGACTGATGGTGGGGGGGCACTATTTGCTCAATCCTATCTTTCGCTACATTATCCTTAGCGGTGTACGTGAGATTTTTTCTATCGCCGCTCTGTTATTGGTGATCGGTATTGCTCTGATGATGCAGCATCTCGGTTTATCCATGGCACTTGGCGCATTTATCGCTGGGGTTCTATTAGCAGAAAGCGAATTTCGCCATGAGCTCGAAATTGCGGTGGAACCATTTAAAGGTTTGCTGTTAGGCCTATTTTTTATTGCGGTAGGAATGTCGGTTGATTTGGGCTTGCTGATCATTGAGCCTTGGTTGATTGTTGGTTCGGTGGTCGCTCTGGTCATGAGTAAGGGCCTTATTTTATATCTGCTAGCTCGTTTGGCTGGTACTGGTGCCAAAGCCCGCAGCAATATGGCAGCGATTTTAAGTCAAGGTGGGGAGTTTGCCTTTGTTATTTATACTGCGGCACGATCTAACGAATTACTAACGTCTGACCAAGTCTCGATGATGTTGGTTATTGTCAGTTTATCTATGTTAACAACCCCCTTGTTACTGGCCGCTCAGCGGCGTTGGTTTGCTCGTGAATTAAATGATTACAAACTCGATAAAGAAGAGTCGCTTGCCTCTGATGTTGAAGACAGGGAACCACGTGTCATTATCGCCGGGTTTGGCCGATTCGGTCAGATTGTTGGTCGTTTGATGTTTGCAAATAAAATCGATGTTACTGTGCTTGAAAGTGATGCTAGCCAAATACGGTTACTGCGTAAATTTGGTTATCAGGTTTTTTATGGCGATGCGGCTAATTTGGAGTTACTACGCGCAGCAGGGGCAGAAAAAGCAGAGGCAATTGTTATTTGTACCGATGCTCCTGACGAAGTAATGAAAATTGTTGAGCTGTGTAAGCACCATTTCCCGCAATTGAAAATATTGGCGCGTGCCCGTAGCCGAGTTGAGGCATATCAATTGATCAATCATGAAGTCGCTGGCTATTCTCGCGAGACTTTTTTGGGTGCTTTGGAGCTTGGTCGTGAGACATTACAAGCATTGGGAATGCATCCTTACAAAGCAAAACGAGCCGAAGCACATTTTCGTCGATTAGATACTGCTATGCTAACTCAGCTCTTGCCATATCACATGGAAGATAAAAAACTTTCATTGCGAGCTAAAGAGGCACGCCAAGAGTTAGAAGAGATATTTGGTCAAGAAATGGAAAATGAACGCCGCTCTCGCGAGCATTGGGATCGGGAGTAAATTAGATTTTGAAACAAAAAAAACGCTTTATTGCTGGGGCTAATTGTCCTTCTTGCCACACTCAGGATACACTTCGCTGGTGGATCGAAAATAATATCGAGCTGGTTGAATGTGTCGAGTGCGGCTATTCTGAACAGCGTAAACCTAAATCGATGGAACAAACAAGTCGAGCCAGTGAACAGATGATCGGAATTTTTAAGCCAGAGTAATTGTGTTTCTGGCGATGATCTTCATAATAACGGCCATCTCATTTTACGCTTAGATCCAAATGAGGATCTGAGAGCAATACACTCCTTGGAGCTTTTATGAAAATTGAAAAGAACGTGGTAGTCGCTCTGGCTTACCAAGTAAAACTTGAAGATGGCGTGGTTGTTGATCAATCAACAACTGAAGCCCCTCTTGAGTACCTACACGGTAATGACAACCTAATCATTGGGTTAGAGCGTGAATTGGAAGGTAAAGCAGCGGGTGATAAATTTACTGCGACTATCTCTCCAGAAGACGCTTACGGTGAGCACAGCGATGACCTTGTTCAACGTGTTCCTGCTGAAGTATTCCAAGGTGTAGACACTCTTGAAGTTGGTATGCGTTTCCTAGCGGATACTGACCAAGGTCCTATCCCTGTTGAAATTACAGAAGTTGATGGTGACGAAGTGGTGGTTGACGGTAACCACATGCTGGCTGGTCACACACTAACATTTGATGTTGAAGTTGTAGCAGTACGCGCAGCATCAGAAGAAGAATTGGCACATGGCCATGTTCATAGCGCTCACGGTCATCATCATGACCATGATCACGAAGGTTGTTGTGGTGGCCACGGTCACGACCATGATCATGGCGACGAAGGTTGCTGTGGCGGTAAAGGCGGTTGTGGCTGTTCACACTAAGATAGCTTTCGCATAAATTCCTTTAGGGAATAGTGAGTTAGAAAACGCTGACAGGGTAACCTGTCAGCGTTTTTTTATTGACTATGGGGAAATTTTCGACAAACTGCTTAAACAAAACACAATAATACTGGGAGTTACTATGTCGCAACCATTCTCCATCGCCATCCATGGTGGCGCGGGAACTATCCTGCGTGAAAAAATGAGCGAAGAGCTCAAAGTCGCCATCCTTAGTGATTTAGAGAAATCCGTCAAAGCAGGTCATCAAATTTTGGCTCAAGGTGGGACAGCGCTAGATGCTGTTGTTGCTGCGGTGAAAGTGATGGAAGATTCTCCTCTGTTTAATGCGGGTAAAGGGTCGGTTCTAACCAATAAAGAAATGGTTGAGATGGATGCTTCGGTGATGGATGGTCGTGATAGCAACGCTGGTGCGATTGCTGGCGTGCGTCATATTCGTAATCCGATAGAGCTGGCAAGAGATGTCATGCTACACAGCGATCATGTATTTTTGATGGGAGAAGGCGCTGAAGAGTTTGGATTCTCACGCGGTTTTGATTTCACCGAGCAAGATTACTTTTTCACTGAACGTCGTTATGAGCAATTGCAGGCGATGAAAGAGAAAAATGGCTTTGCTCTCTCTGAAGCAAAATACCCAGATGATCGTAAACATGGCACCGTGGGTGCTGTCGCGTTAGACCAACAAGGTAACTTGGCCGCAGCGACCAGTACTGGCGGTGTAACCAATAAGAAATTTGGCCGTATTGGTGATTCACCGATCATTGGTGCAGGTACGATTGCTGAGAATGGTAATGTGGCGGTTTCTTGCACGGGGATGGGAGAATATTTCATCCGTAAAACCGTGGCTGCAGATGTGGCGGCGCGCATGAAATATCTCAAAGAAGATGTCCATACCGCATGTGAAACGATCATCCAAGGCGATCTAAAAACGATCGGTGGTGAAGGTGGTTTGATCGCGCTTGATGGGCGTGGTGAGATCCATTTCGCGATGAACAGTTCGGGAATGTATCGTGCCGCAATCGATTGCGATGGTAAACTAAGCGTCAAAATCTACGCAGATGAGTAAGAACTTGCTCAAATAACTAAAAAGTATCAATAGCACTGATCTTATAATTTTTTCTTGCTTAAAAAATAACTGCATCGAAAATCGATCAGTGCTAGAATCCATTTTTAACTAGCAATCAGACTGGAAAAATGGGAAATAACGTAGTCGTCCTCGGCACTCAATGGGGTGACGAAGGCAAAGGAAAAATTGTTGATCTTCTTACAGAAGATGCAAAATACGTGGTTCGCTATCAAGGCGGTCACAACGCAGGTCACACACTTGTCATCGACGGTGAGAAAACTGTCCTACACCTAATTCCATCAGGTATCCTTCACAAAAACGTAAAATGCATTATCGGTAACGGTGTTGTACTGTCTCCCGATGCGTTGATTCGTGAAATGACTGAACTTGAGTCTCGTGGTGTTCCTGTTCGTCAAAACCTAGTTGTTTCTGAAGCATGTCCGCTAATTCTGCCATATCACGTAGCTCTTGATCAGGCTCGTGAAGCGGCACGTGGTAAGAAAGCAATTGGTACTACTGGTCGTGGTATCGGTCCTGCCTACGAAGATAAAGTAGCTCGTCGTGGTCTACGTGTTGGCGATTTGGCTAACCTAGAAGAGTTCGCTGTTAAGTTGAAAGAAGTGATGGAATTCCATAACTTCCAACTAGAACACTTCTACAAAGTAGAACCAGTAAGTTACGAAGAAGTGCTTGAGCAAGCTAAAGGCTACGCTGAGCTATTAACTTCTATGGTTATCGACGTAACAGACGAACTAGACGCAGCGCGCAAACGTGGTGACAAAATCATGTTTGAAGGTGCTCAAGGTACACTTCTAGACATCGACCATGGTACTTACCCATACGTAACTTCTTCTAACACAACTGCTGGTGGTGTTGCTGCAGGTTCAGGCTTCGGTCCTCGTCACCTCGGCTACATTTGCGGTATCGTGAAAGCTTACTGTACACGTGTTGGTGCAGGCCCATTCCCTACTGAACTGTTCGATGAGAACGGT
The DNA here is from genome assembly GCF_001547935.1 of Vibrio tritonius. NCBI lineage: Bacteria > Pseudomonadati > Pseudomonadota > Gammaproteobacteria > Vibrionales > Vibrionaceae > Vibrio > Vibrio tritonius. The sequence continues at coordinate 3,127,435 of NZ_AP014635.1, read as the reverse complement.
GAACACCTAGGTATTAAAGGTGCGGAATTTGGCGCAACAACAGGTCGTAAACGCCGTTGTGGTTGGTTCGATGCTGTGGCTCTTCGTCGCGCTGTGCAAATCAACTCAGTAACTGGCTTCTGCCTAACTAAACTTGACGTTCTTGATGGCTTAAAAGAAGTGAAAATCTGTACTGGTTACCAACTACCTGATGGTACTGTACTTGAAGTTTCTCCTCTTGCTGCTGACGCTTACGAAGGTATTACTCCGATTTTTGAAACTCTGCCAGGTTGGTCGGAAACTACTTTCGGTGCGAAATCAATTGATGCGCTTCCACAAGCTGCTCTTGATTACATCAAACGTATTGAAGAATTGACAGGCGTTCCTGTAGACATCATTTCTACTGGTCCTGACCGTCGTGAGACCATTATTAAGGTTCACCCATTTGAAGCTTAATTGAGTCTATCTTGAAAAAAGCCAGCATACTTGCTGGCTTTTTTTTCATCTATACTTGCTAGACAAACACTCGCCGATAGCATGGTTATGCCACCTTGGTTTTATCGTGTTTAGTTGCATATTTGAACCGTTCTGTTGGTCCTCTGTGGGCATTTTAGTGTGATCTGGAGGCAAAGATTTGCCGCTCTTCGGCAACTTTTGGCTAAAGAGATAGGCATAATGGTCGATACAAAGATCAAGTTTAGCCAGCGTGCCACTGCATGCTAGAAAATGAAGGCTAAGTATTAGATAAGAGTACAGCAATGAAGCTACGAACTATCGCAGCATCGCTGTTATTGATTCTTCATGCATCCGTATCTGTTGTTAAGGCAGAAGAAGTGTCGGATGTCGGAGAGCCAGTGCCGATTTACAGCGAATCTGAGCTCATAAAACTGATTGAGCAAAACAAACATTTGGAACGCGTTAAAGCGGATAAATGCCAGTTAGTGGAAGATATCGTTGCGCGTGCGACTCGTATCAATTTGCCTTCTTATGAGTTCTTGTACGGTGATATGTTGACTTGGGGAGTATGCGTTAATCAGGATGTGGAGCTGGGACTTTACTATATTGAAAGCGCCGCTCATCAAGGGCTTCCTACAGCATTAGAGCGCATCGGTTCTTATTATGCTCATGGTACTTTTGTGCAACAAGATCGAGAGCGTGCAATTCCTTATTTGCGTGAAGCAGCAGGTATGGGCGATCTTAATGCACGTATTCAACTGGCGGAGCTATTGCTACGAGATTATGGCAGCCCATTAGATTATGAAGATGCTTATCGTTGGCTGTACAACTCAGTGACCGCGGATCAGCGTCAACATAGGCGTATTGCCTTACTGCGTGAAGGGTTGGCGCAGCGTATGCCGGAAAACATTATTGCCCGAGCTAAACGCAAAGAAACTTACTGGTAGGCAGCTAAAGACCATTTAGCTACCTACTGTTTTGCCTCATTTTAGCTTACTACGATTGCTCAGCCTGAGCGACTTTTTGTTCTTGTTGTTGCAATAGATACATCGCTTTATAGCGACCATGCTCTATCCCCATCAACTGCTCATGATTATCTTGTTCAATCAACTTCCCTTTATCCAACACTAATATTTGGTCAGCTTGGCGAATGGTTGATAGGCGGTGCGCGACCACAATCATGGTGACTTGCCCCTGTAACTGACTGAGTGCCTTTTGTACGACTTGTTCCGTTTCACTATCCACATTCGCGGTGGCTTCATCTAACAGCAAGATTTTCGGTGAGCCAGCTAAAGCGCGAGCGATGATTAATTGTTGTCTTTGACCCGTTGAAAGACGTAATCCGCCTTCCCCTAATTGGGTTTGATACCCTTCGCTCATTTCCATGATGACGTCATGCAAATGCGCTTTACGTGCTGCATTTTGTATGGCTTCTAGGCATAAACCACGGCCCATATCGATATTATCAAACAGGGTTGAAGCCAGAATAAACGGTTCTTGTGGAATGAAGCCAACCCCTTGGCGCAGAGCATCATGGTGATATTCATCGAGCTTATGTCCGTCGATGGTAATTGAGCCTGATTGTGGTTGATAGAAATTAAGTAGTAGGCTCAACAAGGTACTTTTACCGCTCCCTGTATGTCCGACTACCGCGAAAAACTTACCAGCAGCAATATCGACATTGATGTTTTGTAGAATGGGCTTGTCTTCTTGGTAGTGAAAATTGACCTGCTGCAACGAGAGATGCCCATGTTCGATAAGGTTTTGAGTGCCATGATCGGATGCCATTGTCGGTTCTTGAAATAGTTCAAAAACACGATCGCCGGCCACAATTGCTTGCTGATAAAGGCTAAAGCGCTGGGTAATTTCGACTAAAGGTTCAGTGAAGCGACCTAAATAGTTAAGATAGGCATACAGCACACCGATTTCGGTATAACCGTTTACCACTTTTAAGCCAAAAAACCAGACTACACCAGCAAGAACTAATATGCTGAGTAAGTTGATGGCTGGGCGTAATAGGAATGACCCGATGGTAATGGTTTGTAAGCGGGTTTTGTAGTAGCCCCCATTGATGGTGTCAAATTGTGCTAATTTTTCCTGTTGTTGATTCGTGGCTTGGATAACCGCCATACCGCCAATTGATTCACTGATCGTTGCGTTTATATCGGAACGGAATTGACGACTGTCGGCGACGATTTGGCCACTAAGGCGTTGATAGAAATAGATCATGATGACAATAGCTGGGATTAACGCTAAGGCGATCAACATTAAATGCACATCTAAGATCGCCATTGCGGTAAGGATCCCGATCAGCATGATGATGCTTGAGAGGACTTTTGATAAAAACTGCACATAAATGTCTTTGATCGATTCGGTATCGTTAGTGATTCGGCTAACGAGTTGACCGGTACGCGCATAATCAAAGAAAGCCATCGGCAAGCGTAAAACGTGTGCAAAGATGCGTTCACGTATATCCAATACCGCATTTAACGCTATATCGACAAATTTCATTGTCTGTTGGTACTTCAAGTAAGTGCCGAGCAACGTTGCGGTTGCATAGAGCACCACTATGCCGACGATCGGCCAAAGCGGGTAATGGTCGGGCATGATGAAGCGATCAATGAACACTTTCCCCAACATCGGACCAATCACGTCAAGAGCAGTAGCAAATACCACGAGCAGTAATGCTTTGATTAAACGGGGACGATCGGAAAAGACATAGCCCATTAGCATCTTAAAGGTGCCTGCGTTGCCCACTTTATTTTCAGGTGTAGGGGAATTACTCATGATTGTTCTCTTCCAGCGCTTGTTCCATTTGTTGATAGGCGGCCATTCTCGAGTACCAACCATCTTGTTGAATCAGTTGTTGATGAGTGCCTTGTTCACTAATGGTTCCGTGGGACAGCACTATGATTTGATCCGCATGTTCAATCGCTGATAGGCGATGGCTAACAATAAGTACCGTTTGTGAGCGACGTTCACGTAAATGTTGCAATATAGTTTTCTCTGTCTGCACATCGACAGCGGAAAGTGCGTCATCCAAAATCAAAATAGGGGCTTCACTGATCAGTGCGCGCGCGATAGCAACACGTTGGCGCTGACCTCCTGATAGCGTTACACCACGCTCACCAACAAGGGTTTGATACCCTTCAGGGAATTGCAGAATGTCATCATGAATGGCGGCTAATCGTGCCGCTTGATACACTTCTTCATCACTTGCGTGCGATTTCCCCATGCGAATGTTTTCTAAAATTGACGTACTAAATAGAAACGAATCTTGGGGAACATAAGCAAATTGAGCGCGCAGCTCAGTTAGCCGCAACTGAGTAATTGGGTGCCCACCCAGTTGAATACAGTCTTTTTCGGTTTCCCAATAGCGCATTAATAGTTGAAGTAATGTACTTTTCCCAGCCCCAGTAACACCAGCAATCCCTATCACATGATGTTCAGGGATCGTCAGATAAATATCTTTTAAGCTCGGATGATTGGTATTGGGATAGCGAAAACTAAGCCCGTTGATATCGACACGATAGCCTGATGGAGTCTGTGTTCCTGTATCTTGGATTGAGTCGGGTAGGGTGATTAATTCATGTAAACGCCCGACTGCAGCATTTCCACGTTGCAAGATATTCATCAACCAGCCAAAGGCGAACATTGGCCAAATCAGCTCAGAGAGATAGAGGGTAAAACTGGTTAGCTGTCCAACCGTCAACATACCTTCATGTATTTGCCAACCACCGACCAGCAAGGTAATTAGCATGGCCGCACCTAAACTGATTTGAATGATGGGGTCGAACTTCGCTTCTGAGCGGTTTACATGATAATTACTCTCGGCCGCTTGTTCAGCAATTGCGTTAAATTGCTGTATTTCGATCGCTTCTCGTCCCATCGATTTGATCATCCGCATCCCAACCATGGCTTGCTGAGTTTGATCGTTTAAGGTGGAGAACTTATCGAGTGTATCTTTAAATTGGCGGTGAATGGTGCTGGATAAACGATAGAAACTGTAGCCCATAAAGGGAAATGGTAAGAGTGCTAGGGCAGCTAATCGCCAATCGATAAAGACAAACATCATGACTAGCACGAGAATAAACGTCAGCATGCCATCGAAACCAGACAAAATACCTTCACCCGCAGCGGTTTCCACCGCGTCGATATCGTTAGTAGCGCGCGCCATAAGATCGCCAGTGGAGTGTTGGCTATAAAAGGCTTGACCTTGTTTGGTTAGGCGTTGGTAATACTGCTCACGAAGTTGGTTGCCTAAGCGATAAGAAGTACCGAACAGCATGCGGCGCCAGCCGTAACGTAGCAAATAAACAGCAATTGCGCCTACAACGAGTAACCACAAGAATTGCTCTGCATGCTCCATGCTTTTGGTGGCCAACATCTGGTCGATGGATTGACCGATGATCCATGGAATCGCCATGTTTATTAGGCCGACGGTAAAGAGCATAAGTAACGCTAAACTGTACGTGTACCAATAGCGGCGGAAGAACCAACCTAAACGATAAAATAATTGCATGA